>JBBRWW010000093.1:0-11775 GCA_038248955.1 Lysobacterales bacterium | reverse complement strand
TCCATCCAGGCCGGTCCTGGCGGGCGAAGGCGCCGCGTGCGCGGTGCAGCACTGGCGCGGGATGCGGGGCGGGCACGACGGGAAGTCCGGAACCCGCCAAGGGCGTGGCTTCCGCGCGGGTCAGCCGTGCCGCTGCGGCGGCGCCGTTGGGATCAGTACCACTCCAGCAGCGACACCCCGAGGCCGACATACGTCGCGCGGTGGTTGTAGTCGATCATGCTCTCGCCATAGCCGTCGAACACCTGCACGTGGCCGCGTAGCGTGCGGTTGATGGGGAAGCCCCAGTCGAACTGCAGCGCGCCGCGTGAGCGGTCGCCGCCGCGTAGCGAATGACGCGCCATCAGCGCGAATTCGTTGTCGCCACGGTGATGCACCAGGGTCAGGTCGCCGCGACCCATGTAATCCTCGATGCCGGGATTCTCGTCGGCATTGCCATCGGAGATCCGGTACCACGGCCGCAGCGTCAGCGCCCAGTCCTCGCGATCCAGTCCCACGTTGGCCATCACCCGGTTCCAGCTGCGCGAGAACGGATCGGCGCGGCCGTTGGACTGGTGGTTGACGCCGACGCCGAGCATCCGGCCGCGCCATCCGGCGATGCTGTAGTTGTTGCGGAACACCAGCAGGATTTCGGGCTCGTAATTGGTTTCGCGGAACGGCCTGGATTCCTCACTGTTGTAGACCTGCCAGCGGGAGCTCTGGGTGTAGCCCATCCAGATGTCGCCGTTGTCGCCAAACAGGTTCTCCACCACCTTGGTCTTGAAACTGATCTGGAACTTTGCCTCGACGGCGCTCAGCGACTGGGTGGTTGCCGGAACCGCAGGATTCGATGACGTCGGCGTCTCGTTGCTGTCGGTGGTCCAGAACGCCGGCAGCAGGTACACCGGCTTGTAGGCGCGGAAATTGAACGCACCCAGTTTCGAGTCCTTCGCCAGCTCCCAGCGGCTGTCGAGCAACGAGCCCTTGCCGGCGTTGGCGATCTGCTCGTCGAACGGCTTGCTGCCCGCGTCGGCGCGGAACAGGTCGTTGACCCGCCGTTGCGCGCGCTCACGTGCGGGCAGGGCCTGCAATTCGGCGCGTTCATACCCGGCGATCGTGTCCTTGGTCGCCTTGGCATCCACCGCCGCCGCGTCGGCCGCCTGCGGATTGCTGGCCTCGCGCCCGAGCGCGGCGTCGTAGCAGGCGAGCCGGTCGGCATCGCCGGTGATCGCCCGGCAGGCTTCGGGTGTTGCCGGCGTGGGCGTTGCCTGGCTGGGCGGCTGCTGGGCCAAGGCGGGCTGGCCCGTCACGGCGACGGCGATGGCCAGGGCAATGCGGATCGGCGTCGGAACAGGGGTCGTCATGGGATTGTCGGGGTCATCGTTGGAGGGGAGTGGGGGGGGGTTGAGGCCGCGTCTGCCGTGCGCCCGACGGGTATTGGTGTGCCATCGATCCAGACAGGGCAGGACAGGGCTGCAAGGCGGGCGGGTGCGGCGATGGCAGGCCGCTACAGTTGCGACTTCAGAGGCAGTAGCACTTTTTCAGCGAATTTTTCCGCCAGCGGCCGTGCTTTCCACATCTCGTAGGTGTAGCGCTTGGTCGGCTTGAGGTCCAGTTCGAAGATCCCGGTCATGCGCTCGGCGAAGGACCGGTCGTACACGTTGAGGCTGGCCTCGTCGTTGAGGCGGAACGAGCGGATGTCGAAGTTGGTCGAGCCCACCGACACCAGTTCGTTGTCGACGATCAACAGCTTGTTGTGCATCATGGTCGGCTGGTACTCGTAGATCTCGACGCCGCCCAGCAGCAGCGGGCCCCACTCGCGCTTGGACGCGATGCGGACCGCCTCCGAGTCGATGTGCGGGCCGGGCAGCACGAGGCGCACCCGCACCCCGCGATGGCGCGCCGCGAGCAACGCCTTGGTGATCAGCGTGTCGGGGACGAAATACGACGCCTCCAGGTCGATGCTGTGCTCGGCGGCAGCGATCGACAGCAGGTACATCAGGTGCATGCTTTCGCTGCCGCCGGCGGGGGAGCTGATGAACAGGTGTGCGTCGCTGGTCCCGGCCGGGCGCAACGGCGGGAAGTAACCGTCGCCGTTGAGCACTTCGCCGGTGACCTTGATCCAGTTGTCGTTGAACGCGGCCTGCATCTGCGCCACCGCCGGTCCCTCGACGCGGAAATGCATGTCGCGCCAGTGGTCGGGATCCTGGGCCCGGCCCTGCCACTGGTCGGCGATGCCAACGCCACCGGTGAAGCCGACGCGGCCGTCGACCACCAGCAACTTGCGGTGGGTGCGGTTGTTCATGCGGCCCAGGTTGTACCAGTGCAACGGGCGATAGCGGTGCAGCGCCACGCCCGCGTGCTCCATCTGCTCCAGCAGGGCGGCATCCATCCTGACGCTGCCGACCCAGTCGATCATGACGTTGACCGTTACCCCGGCGCGCGCGCGTTCGGACAGGGCATCGGCCATTTTCTGGCCGACCTCGCCCGACCAGTAGATGTACGTCTCGAAGGTAATGGTCTTTTCGGCGCCGGCGATCGCCGCCAGCAGCGCCGGGAAGATTTCCCGGCCGTTCTGGAAATCGGTGATCCGGTTCCCCGGCACGATGGCCGGACCCAGAAGCACCGACATCTCCCGACGGAACTGTGGGTCGGAAACGGCGTAGCGATGTTCTATCGTGCGCTCGAGCGTTTTCTCCGGGGTGGCGAAGTTCATCGCCAGCACCACGCCCAGTACCGTCACGAGTACCGTGATGGCGATCGTCCACTCTATGTGTTGCCGGCTCCAACGCCCCATCGACTTCCCCTTTTTCAGCGCAGCACTTTCGCTGCTGTCACACGATTGCGGCGTGACGCCACGTCTAGACGAACCATGCCAGGGCAAACAGCCCCAGCATCGCGAAGGCCAGTCCGAGCTTGAGCACGGTTCCCAGCAACATGCCGATCCAGGTGCCGAAGCCGACCTTGGCGGCCTTGCCCAGCTTTGCCGGCCCCGCGCCGCGGCCATGGATGAGTTCGCCTGCAAGCGCGCCAACGAAGGGCCCGACGAATACCCCGATGATGCCGAACAGCAGGCCGACAAAGGTGCCCAGCACCGCGCCGACCAGGGCCAGGCGGCTGGCGCCCACCCGGCTGGCGCCAAGCGCGGAGGCGAAGAAATCCACGGCCAGCGACAGCGCGGTCAGGACCGCGAGCAGGCCAAGCATCCACGCCCCGACCTGCTGGAAATGGCCGGCCCACGCTGCCAGCAACATCCCGGCGAACACCAGCGGCAAGCCGGGGAGCGCCGGCAGCACCGTGCCGGCGATGCCGACCAGCACCAGCAACGCCGCCAAAAGGTAGTAAATCGCCTGCATGTCCATCCCGATCCCCGTCCCGGGACCGGCCCGTGCGTGATTGTATTTTCACTTATCGCGGGGTAACGTGCGGTCGCTGTGTTTGCCAAAGGTCACCGTGAATCGTGGCCGATGGGGTTGATCCACCGATCCGCCACATCGTTGCACCTCGCTTCCTCCTTGCAACCAGCATTACGCCGAGTGGCGTTTTCCACCAACGTTCCAAGGAGCAAGTCATGTCGAACCGTGAAACCGGTACCGTCAAGTGGTTCAACGATGCCAAGGGCTTCGGCTTCATCAGCCGCGAGAATGGCGAAGACGTTTTCGTGCACTTCCGTGCGATCCAGTCGCAGGGCTTCAAGTCGTTGCAGGAAGGCCAGAAGGTCAGCTTCGTCGTGACCCAGGGCCAGAAGGGCCTGCAGGCTGACGCGGTCGAAGCACTCTAAGCCGTCCGCCGCGGTTGCGCCGCCGCGAGGCGCCGCGCGAGGCATCTGGAAATCCCGGCTTCGGCCGGGTTTTTCTTGTCAGCGATCCGGCCGGACCTCGATCCGCGCACGTTGCCGGTCTGATCGGAACGACCGGCATGGGCGACGGCTGACTCCGGTGACCTGCGGGCAGCGTGACCGCGAGGCATTTGTCCGTGGCGCCCTCGGCGCGAGGCCAAGCGCCGCGGCGGCGATCCCGGTCCCGTTCTGGACCCGGGCGCGGCGACTGACGCGCCTGGTGCGCGCCGCCTACTTCTCGACGAACGCGCGCTCGTAGACGTACTGCCCCGGCGTGCCGATGCGCGGCGCGGCGTTGAAGCCCCGACCATCGAGCAGCGCGCGGAAGTCCGCCAGCATCTGCGGGCTGCCGCAGATCATCGCCCGATCGAACTCCGGATCCAGCGGCTCCAGGCCTAGCTGCCGCTGCATCTGGCCGCTGGCCATCAACCCGGTCAGGCGGCCGTGCTGGTCGCGGCCGTCGAACGCGAAGGCCTCGCGCGACACCGCCGGGTAGTACTTCAGCTGGGCGGTGATCTGTTCGCCCAGGAACTCGTGCCGCGGCAGTTCGTTGACGATGTAGTCGCGGTAGGCCAGGTCGGACGCACGGCGAACGCCGTGGGTCAGGATCACCCGTTCAAAGCGCTCGTAGGTCTCCGGGTCCTTGATCACCGACAGCCACGGCGCGAAGCCGGTGCCGGTGCCCAGCAGGTACAGGTTGCGGCCCGGATGCAGGTCCTGGATCAGCAGCGTGCCGGTCGGCTTGCGGCCGATCAGGAGGTGGTCGCCGGGTCGGATCGACTTCAGCCGCGAGGTCAGCGGGCCGCCCGGCACCTTGATGCTGAAGAACTCCAGCTGCTCTTCCCAGTTGGCGCTGGCGATCGAGTACGCGCGCATGAGCGGCCGCCGCGTGCCGTCGGGCTGCTCGACTTCCAGCCCGATCATCACGAACTGGCCGTTGTCGAACCGGAAGCCGTCGTCGCGGGTGGTGGTGAAACTGAAGTAGTCGTCCGTCCAGTGACGGACGTCCAGCACGGTTTCGGTGCCGAAGGCAGAGGACATGCGCAGAAAGGTCTCGCGGGTGATCGGCTATTTTACCGGACGCGAACGGTTTCCCGCGCAGTGCTGTTCCTCGCCGGTACCTAGAGCCAGCGCCAGCGCCTCGCCAGCACGACAGAAAGCACCGAGAGCACACCCATGCCGGCGATGGTCTCCCAGAAGCCTCGATCCGCCGACTTGAAGAAAGGCATCTCGAAGTTCATGCCGAGGATGCCCGCCACCACGGCGAGCGTGCCAATCAGCGCGGTGACGAACGTCAACACCCGCATGGCGTCGTTGGCGCGCAGCGCGGTCTGGCTGGTGAAAAGCTCGAAGCTGCCGATGACCAGGTCCCGGGTGTTCTGGACCACGTCCATCGCGCGCTCGTAGTGCGTGTCGAGGTTCTGGTAGTGGACGTGAGCCTCGCCGGCGCTTCGTGGACGGAAATCCGGCCGCGCCAGGCCGGCAAACACGTTCCGGTGCGGGGCCAGCATCCGCCGCAGGCGCGACGCGCCCCGGCGCAGGTTGCGCAGTTCCTCCAGGCAGTCACGTCCCTTGTTGGACAGGATGTCGACCTCCAGGCGTTCCACCGCGGCCTCGAAATCGGACGCCGCGTCGAAATAGGTGGACAGCTGCCAGTCCAGCAGCGAGGCGGTAAAGCTTTCAGCGCTCAATGCCCCCAGTTCGCTCGCTCCATGCTCGCGCTCGCGCACCTCGGCTATGAAGGCCACTGGCCGGTGGTGGACGCTGAACACGAAGTTGGCCCCAGCCACGATGCCCAACACCGTCCCATTGAACTTGAGTCCACCCTCGTGGCTGACGGCCAGCACTTGGACGTGGAAGCAGTTTCCGTGGTTGCTCAGCGACGGCGTGCTGTCCAGTTGCTGAAGCGCGGCGATGGCATCGGTGGGCAGGCCCAGGCGCGTGCCGATCCGGTCGATGAGTGCATCGTCGTTGCAGTCCACGTCGATCCAGAGCAGTTGCTGGTCCCGCAGGCGGCCGATATCGATCTGTTCCAGCGCAGCATCACGATCGGCACCGTCGGCGTCATACAGCAGGACGTTGGCGCAGCCGCGCGGCAGCACGGCAGTCGTTTCCACGGCGGTCGCCGGATGGGCCAGGCCGGGGGGACCGTTCGCTGCGGTCAATGGCGCGTCATCGCGGGCCATGGGTTTCCTGGGGCTTGCTGCGGCGATCGCTCAACAGTGCGCTGGCAACGATCCCCAGTCCGAGCGCCGTCGCGACCAGGAACAGCACCATGGCCAGCGCCGGGTAGCCGAACAGGCGCGTGCCGACCTCCACGCGCATCAACATCGCCGAGGCCATGATCAGGGCGGCGACGATCACCCCGGTGCTGATGCGGTTGGCGATTTTCTGCAGGTTTTCCATGAGGTGCGATTCCTCCAGCCCGGTCACCTTCACCTGCAGTCGGTTCTCGGCGAGCAGCGCGAGGATGTCGGTCAGTTTGCGCGGCGCCTCCCGAACCAGCAGTTGCACCTCCATGAGTTCGCTGGCCAGGTTGGCCGGCGAGAACGCCTTGCGCAGGCGCTGTCGCATCACCTGATCGAGGTGGTCCTCCACGACCTGCTTGACGTCGAGCTCCGGATCCAGCGCCGCGCACACGCTTTCCAGGTTGAGAAGGGTCTTGCCGAGCAAGGTGAGTTCCGCCGGTGTCCGCAGCCCGCAGGCGGTGGCGTGGCGCACCAGGTCCAGCATCATCCGTCCCTCGCCCACCGACCGCGCGCCGGAACGTGCCGCGTAGCGCGCCACCATCTGGCCGACATCGCGCGTGAAGCGCTCCTCGTCGAAATCCTCCAGCCGGGTTCCCATTGCGATCGATTCGCGGGCAACTTCCTCGCCGCGCCCGTCCACGGCGGCGAACAGCAGCTTCAGCAGCCGTTCGCGCTGCTTGGGCGGCACGTGGGCGACCATGCCGAGGTCGAGCAACGCCAGCCGGCCATCGTCGGTCACCAGCAGGTTGCCCGGGTGCGGATCGGCGTGGATTTCGCCATGCACGAACACCTGGTCGAGGTAGCCGCGCATCAGCGCCGACGCGAGATGACCCAGTTTCTGCTCGGTGCGCCGCACGCCGCCGAGGTCGGTCGCCTTGGTGCCGGCGATCAGTTCCATCGTCAGCACCCGCGGCCGGGTCAGGTCCCACAGCGGGGTCGGCACGAACAGCTCGGGATAGCCTGCGAAGTGTTCGTTGAATCGGTCGAGGTTCTCGGCCTCGACGCGGTAGTCCAGTTCGGCCAGCAGCGTCTTGCGGAACTCCTGCACCCAGTCGGAAAAACGCAGGCGCCGGCCGATGTCGGTGTGGTCGTCGACCTTGCGGGCCAGGCTGGCGAGCGCAGCGAGATCGTTGCGGATGGTGTCCTCGATTCCCGCGCGCTGCACCTTGACCGCCACCACCCGGCCGTCGCGCAGCGTCGCGCGATGGACCTGCGCCAGCGAGGCACAACCCAGGGGGGTCTCGTCGAACGTATCGAACACCTTGCCCAGGCGCACGCCCAACTCGCCTTCAATGACCGTGCGGATTTCGTCGAACCCAACCGGGGCCACGTCGTCCTGCATCCGCTCCAGGGCCGCCAGGTAGTCCGGTGGCACCATATCCGCGCGCGTGGAAAGTCCCTGGCCGATCTTGATGAAGGTCGGCCCGAGCGCTTCGAGGTCCCGGACGAATTCCTCGGGCTTGCCGTCGGTCGAAAGGTCGGTTCCCGACGCGAGGGTCGCGGCGTCGAGATCGAGGCCGCTGAATACGCCCGAATTACGGTATTTGAACAGGAACCCGAGGATGCGCGCGCTGCGGGCCAGGCTGGAGTCGGAGCTGGGCATAGGGGTCTCCACGAGTCGGCGCAGCCTAGCGGGGGCGGCGTCAACGTGCTTTCACCTGCCCGGGAGCAGGATCCGGGCATGACACAGACGCCACGACCTGCCGTGCCGACGTTGTGGACCATCGGGCACTCGACCCGGTCATGGGAGGAGTTCGTCCAGATGCTGGCCGACGCCGGCATCACCGCGCTGGTCGACGTGCGGCGTTACGCCGGTTCGCGTCGCCACCCGCAGTATTCAGGCGAATCGATGGCGCGCGCATTGCCTGCGGCCGGCATCGCCTACCTGCCGGCGCCCGAACTCGGGGGCCGGCGCACGCCACGATCGGACACCGCCAATCTGGCGTGGCGCAACACCAATTTCCGCGGTTACGCCGACTACATGGATACCGAGGCCTACCAGGATGCCACCAGCCGCCTGGCACACCTCGCGCAGGCACAGCCCACCGCGGTGATGTGCGCCGAGGCGTTGTGGTGGCAATGCCATCGCAGCCTGATCGCCGACGACTTCAAGACGCGCGGTTGGGACGTGGTCCACCTGCTCGCGCCCGGTCGAAGCGAGTTGCACCCCTACACGCCGGCGGCTCGGATCGTGGAAGGGCGGCTGGATTACACCGCCGGCAATGACGTCGGGCGCCAGCCGGGCCTGTTCTGACCCACCTGTTCCAAACCAATGTCGTGACCGGCCTGTTGTCGCTGGCGGCCCTTGGCAGGCTTGTATTGATGGCGTTGGCGTTGGCGTCGGCGTCACCCGGCACCGCGCCGCACCGCGCCGAGCGGGGCGATCAGTCCAGCGGCAGCAGGTAGAAGCGGTTGCAGCCGCCGTGGCCGGTGTCGCCCATCGGCGCTAACAGTGGTTGGAAGCCGGTGCGCTCGTAGAGCTTCACCGCGGCATCCATGCCGTGCAGGGTTTCGAGATAGCAAGACGTGAACCCGAACGATCGGGCGGCATCGAGGCAACGCGCCATCATTGCCCGTCCCGCGCCGAGGCCACGTGCCTGCGGCAGGAAATACATCTTGCGCAACTCACAGACATCGTCGCCGGCGGCTGCCAGCGGAGCGACGCCACCGCCGCCGAACACCCGGCCTCCGTGCTCGACCACGAAGTAGGCGTGGCGTGGCGCGCTGTAGGCGCGGTGCATCCAGTCGACTTCGGGGTCGTTGATTGCGAAGCCGTCGCCGCCCGCGCCGAACTCCGGCATCACCTCGCGGATGATCGCCGCCATGCTCGCGTCGTCGCGCGCCTCGATCGGACGGATCGACATCGGACTGGAAGGGGCGCCGTCCGTGTCGGATCGGGCGTCTCGCCCCGCGCCAGGTTGAAATTCACCGGTCATGCTGTCCTCGCCGCGTCGCGGCCGTAGCGTCGTTCGAGTTCGTCCGGAAGCAGTCCCGGCGCGAACAGGAATCCCTGCCCGATGGTGACCCCGAGCCCGAGCAGGAATTGCCGCTGCAGTTCGGTCTCCACGCCCTCGGCCACCAGCGCCAGTCCGAGGCTGCGGGCGATGCCGGTGACGGCCTGGCACACGGCGACGTCGGAGTGGTTTTCCGGCACCCCCTGCACGAACAACTGACTGAGCTTGAGGCCGTGGATCGGCAGACGCCGCAGGTAGTTGAGCGCGCTGTAGCCTTCGCCGAAATCATCGATGCTCAGGGTCACGCCCATGGCGCGCAGTTCGGCGAACGTGCGCAGCGTGTCGGGCACGTCCTCGATCAGCACGCGTTCGGTGAATTCCAGTTCCAATGCGCTGCCCGGCAGCTTGAACTCGTCGAGGGCGGCGCGGACGTTGCGCGACAGATCTTCGCCGAGGAACTGCCGGTACGACACGTTGACCGCGATGCGCTGCAGTTGCATGCCGCGATCGCGCCATCGGCGCACCTGCTGGCAGGCTTCGCGCAACACCCAGCCGCCGATGCCGACGATGTCGCCGGTGGACTCGGCATGGCCGATGAAGTGGTCCGGGCGCATCTCGCCCAGCGCTTTGTTGCGCCAGCGGATCAGGGCTTCGGCCGCGACCGTGACGCCGGTGACCAGGTCGACCTGTGGCTGGTAGACCAGGTGGAATTCGTCGTTGCTGACGGCCCGGCGCAGCTGGTTCTCCAGTTGCAGCCGTTGCGACTGCTGCGCGGCCAGCGCTGGCGTGAACACCTGCCAGCCGTTGCGGCCGCGGCGCTTGCTGTCGTACATCGCCACGTCGGCCGCCTGGGTGAGCGCCAGCGGGCGGTCGCCATCGGCGGGGGACTGCGCGATGCCAATGCTGGCGGTGATGCTGAACTCCTCGCCATCGACCCGGAAACTGTCGCCGAAGATCGCCAGGATCGCGTCGGCCAGCCGCGGCGGACGCGCCGGGTCGTCGCCGGTATTGCACACGACGAGGAACTCGTCGCCGCCGAAACGTGCGATCAGGCCCTCGCTGCCGACGGCGAGCTGGATCCGCCGCGCGGCCGACGCCAGCAGCCGGTCGCCGGCGGCATGCCCGAGCACGTCATTGACGACCTTGAAGCGGTCGAGATCGATGTACAGCACCGCGAGCGAGGACTGGGTCGGGTCGTCGAGGCGCGTCTCCATTTCAACGAGCAGCGCGTCTCGGTTGAGCAGGCCGGTCAGCGGATCCGTGCGCGCCTGCACGCGCAGGGTCTCGTCGTCCTGCTTGCGGTGGGTGATGTCCTGCAGGGTGCCGGTCAGGCGCGAGCTCATGAGGTCGCCGACCTCGACCGCGCCGATCACGCGTGCCCAGAACGTGTGGCCGTCCGCGCGCGTGCCCTGCAACTCCAGATCGAGGTGCTGGCCGGCCGAAATGGCTTCGTCCAGGCCCTTGCGCAGGCGGCGACGGTCGCCTTCGCGCAGGCAGGACAGCAGGTCGTCCATGGTTTCCGGCGGCGTGGGCTGGTCGAGGATGCGCTGGGCTTCCGCGGTCAGGTAGAGCCGGTTGCGTCCGGTGTCCCATTCCCATCCGCCGATGTGGGCGAGCGTCTGCGCGCGTTCGAACAGCGCGCTGTCGCGCTTGAGCGAGGTGACGTCGGTGAACAACGACAGCACCTGCTGGGGTCGATCACTGCCGGGTGCGTAGTGGGGCACGGCGGTTACCGACAGCCAGGTGAGTTCGCGCCGCTGCAGGTGGTAGAACCCGAGCACCGTGCTGGCAACGACGTGTCCGGTGCGCAGCGCACGCGCGCCCGGGCGCTGGTGTTCGGGCAGTTCCTGTCCGTGTTCGTCCACGACCAGCCAGTGGCTGGAATGCAGCGCCTGGTCGAGCGAATCGCCCGCCAGGATGCCGAACAGCCGCATCGCGGCGGCATTGGCGTGAACCACTCGGCCATTGGCGTCGCGCACCAGCACGCCCTGGTCGATCGTTTCCATCAGCAGGCGGTAGCGCAGTTCCGCGTCGCGGCGGCCACTGAGGTCGCGCGCGACGGCGACGATGCAGCGGCGACCGCCGTGATCGAACCCGGCCGAATGCACCTCGACCGGGAAGCGCGTGCCATCGGCGCGCATGTTGGTGACTTCGATGACGTAGGTCTCGCCGCGGTTGAGCGTCTCCCACACCGGGGTGAGGTGGTCGCGCGGCAGGTCCGGGTTGAGTACGTGGATCGGCTGCCCGACGATCTCCTCACGGGGGCGCCGGTAGGCCGCGATGCTGGCCTTGTTGAGGTCGAGCACGATGCCCTCGGCGTCGATGATGCTGACCGGGTCGGGCACCGCGTCGAACAGTGCGTGGTAGCGCAGCGACGCGGCTTCGGCGTCGCTGCTGCTGGTTTGCAGCGCGTCGCGCGCCCGTTCCAGCAGCGCGCGGGTTGCGGCGGGCAGGTCGGCGTCGCCCAGGGCCGCATCCAACGCCGCCAGCGTCGCTGCGGTTTCCTGCGCCTGGCCCGTCGGGGCGGCGGGAAGTGGCGGATGCGACGCGGGCGGCTTGGCGGTCATGACACCGGGAGCGCCTTGCCGACCTTGCTGCCGGTTTCGCGTCCCAGCAGCCGCGTCAGCCAACGGCCGGTGTCCGCCAGCGCCGGCAGGTCGATGCCGGTACGGATGCCCAGGCCATGCAGCAGGTAGACGACGTCCTCGCTGGCGACGTTCCCGCTGGCGCCGCTGGCGTAGGGACAACCGCCGACGCC
>JBBRWW010000092.1:0-11928 GCA_038248955.1 Lysobacterales bacterium | reverse complement strand
GGCGCGGTGCTCGGCACGGTCGCGGTGATCGTGCGCCAGGAGCTGGTGCTGGTGATCATGGGCGGCATCTTCGTGATCGAAACGCTGTCGGTGATGATCCAGGTGGCGTCGTTCAAGCTCACCGGCAAGCGGGTGTTCCGGATGGCGCCGATCCACCACCACTTCGAGCTCAAGGGCTGGCCCGAGCCGCGCGTGATCGTGCGCTTCTGGATCATCTCGGTGATCCTCGTGCTCGTGGGCCTGGCGACGTTGAAGGTGCGCTGATGGACCCGACCGCCCGCCATTCCACGCAACAGGCGACCCGGCTGGACGCGATCGTCGGCCACTTCGATCCGTGGCTGCTCGGTACTGCGTGCGCGCTGGCGTGCCTGGGCGTGGTGATGGTGGGCTCAAGCGCGATCGCCATCGGCGAAGCGAACCATGTCGGCCCGTTCTACTACCTCAGCCGCCACCTCATGTTCCTCGCCGGCGGCGTCGTGCTGGCACTGTGGTTGATGCGCACCGAGCTCAAGACCATCGAACAGAAGAACCAGTGGTTGCTGCTGGTGTGCGTGGTGCTGCTGTTGCTGGTGTTCGTGCCCGGCATCGGCCGCAGCGTGAACGGCGCGCGCCGCTGGATCAACCTGGGGATTTCGAGTTTCCAGGCGGTCGAGGCGGTCAAGCTGCTCTACATCATCTGGCTCGCCAGCTACCTCAAGCGCTACAGCGAGGACATCAGCGCGACCTGGCCGGCGATGCTCAAGCCGCTGGGCGTGGCGGTGCTGCTGGTCGGCCTGCTGCTGCTGCAACCGGACTTCGGTTCATCGTCGCTGCTGCTGGCCATCACCGCCGGCATGCTGGTGCTGGGCGGCGTCAACATGCCGCGGATGTTCGGGCCGGTGCTGGTGCTGTTGCCGGCGCTGGCGTTCATCGCGATCGCCGAGCCCTACCGCGTCAGCCGCCTGACCTCGTTCGTGGATCCCTGGGCCGATCCGTTCAACACCGGCTATCAGTTGACGAACTCGCTGATGGCGGTCGGCCGCGGCGAATGGTTTGGCGTCGGCCTGGGCGCATCGGTGCAGAAATTGTCATACCTGCCCGAAGCGCACACCGACTTCATCCTGGCGGTGCTGGCCGAGGAACTCGGCTTCGTCGGCGTGTGCGTGGTGATCGCGCTGTACGTCGGACTGGTGGGTCGCGCGTTCTGGCTCGGGCTGCAGTGCGTCGAGATGCGTCGCCATTTCTCCGGCTACTGCGCGTTCGGGGTGGCGCTGTGGATCGGCTTGCAGAGCTTCGTGTCGATCGGCGTGAACCTCGGCCTGCTGCCGACCAAGGGCCTGACGCTGCCACTGATCTCGTCGGGCGGCTCCAGCGTCTTGATGACCTGCGCCGCGGTGGGCCTGCTGCTGCGGGTGTCGTACGAACTCGACCGCGCCCAGCGCCAGGTCGCGCGCCTGCGCGGCGATGCGGCGCTGCCCTCGATCGGCGTGCCTTCGACCAGCAACCCGCTGCCGCCGACGACGCCGTCGGGCCGGTCCAGCGACGCCGCGCGCGGCACCAGTCGCTTGCGCCAGCGCGCCGAGCCCACGCTTGGGAGGCTCGGATGAGCGCGGCCGTCACCCGCCCGCCCGCCGCCGACCCGCGCCCGGTGATGATTCTCGCCGGTGGCACCGGCGGGCACATCTTTCCGGGCCTGGCCGTTGCCAAGGCGCTGCGCGAGCGCGACGTGCCGGTCACCTGGCTGGGCGCCGAGGGCGGCATGGAAACGCGCCTCGTCCCGCAGCACGGCATAGCGATCGACACGATCGCGGTGCGCGGTGTGCGCGGCAAGGGCGCTTGGACCCTGCTCGGCGCGCCATTCAAGGTCTGGTCGGCGGTGCGTGCGGCGCGGCGCGTCCTGCGCCAGCGGCAGCCACGCGCGGTGATCAGTTTCGGCGGTTTCGCCGCAGGCCCCGGCGGACTCGCGGCGCGCCTGGCCGGCGTGCCGCTGGTGGTGCATGAGCAGAACCGCGCCCCGGGCATGACCAACCGCGTGCTGGCCAAATTCGCCGGGCGCGTCCTGACCGGGTTCCCGGACACGTTCGCTGACGCGGGCGAAGAGGTGGTCGGCAACCCCGTGCGCGCCGAGATCGCCGCGATCGCGCCGCCGGTAGCGCGTTTCGCCGGTCGCGACGGACCGCTGCGGTTGCTCGTGCTCGGTGGCAGCCAGGGTGCGCGCGCGCTCAACGACGCGGTGCCCAAGGCGCTGTCGGCGTGGCGCGGAGTCGTCCTCTGCGACGTGCGCCATCAGTGCGGCGAGAAGCTGCGCGACGAGGCCGTGGCCGCGTATGCCGACGCCGGCGTCGATGCGTCGGTGGAGCCGTTCATCGCCGACATGGGCGCCGCCTATGCATGGGCCGATGTCGTGGTCTGCCGCGCCGGCGCGTTGACCCTGGCCGAGCTCTGCGCGGTCGGCGTCGCCAGCGTGCTGGTGCCATTCCCGCAGGCCGTTGACGACCACCAGACCAAGAACGCCCGCTACCTCGTCGATCGCGGCGCCGCGCACCTGCTGCCGCAGGACGCCGACCTGGCCCAACACCTGGGCGCGACGCTCGAAGTCCTCAACCACCGCGGCGACCTGCTGCGCATGGCGCAGGCCGCGCGCGCGCTGGCAAAGCCCGATGCCGCCCAGCGTGTCGCCCAGATCGTCCTGGAAGCCTCCGCATTGAACACCTCGTCGAGGGAGCCGCAGGCATGACGTCCACCGTGCGCCGCCGCCTGCAGGACAACAGCGACCTCGCCAAGGCGGGCCTGGACGGCTATGTCACGCGCGTGCACTTCGTCGGCATCGGCGGCGTCGGCATGAGCGGCATCGCCGAGGTGATGTGCACGCTTGGTTACCAGGTATCGGGTTCGGACAACGCCGACAACGCCGTGACCCGCCGCCTCGCGTCGCTGGGCATAAGCGTGCAGCGCGGCCATTCCGCCGCCAATGTCCTGGGCGCCGATTGCGTGGTGGTATCGAGCGCGATCAAGGCCGACAACCCCGAGTTGATGGAAGCCCGTTCGCAGCGCATCCCGGTGGTGCCGCGCGCGGAGATGCTGGCTGAGTTGATGCGCTTCCGCCGCGGCATCGCCGTGGCCGGCACCCACGGCAAGACCACGACCACGTCGCTGCTGGCCAGCGTGCTGGGCGAGGGCGGGCTGGACCCGACCTTCGTCATCGGCGGGCAACTGCTGGCCGCCGGCGCCAACGCGCGCCTGGGCAGCGGCCAATGGCTGGTGGCCGAAGCCGACGAGAGCGACGGCAGCTTCCTGCGCCTGAACCCGCAGATCGCCATCGTCACCAACATCGATGCCGACCACCTCGAGAACTACGGCGGCGATTTCGCCAACGTGCAGGCCGCCTTCGACGAGTTCCTGCACCGGCTGCCGTTCTATGGCCTGGCCGTGCTGTGCATTGATGATCCCGAAGTCGCGGCGCTGGCGGCGAAGACCTCGCGCCACGTGATGACGTATGGCTTCGACGCGCACGCCGACGTGCGCGCCGAAGACGTCAGCCAGGTCGGTGCGCGCATGCGTTTCACCCTGTGCCTGCCCGACGGCGCTCGCTGCCCGGTGACGCTCGCGTTGCCCGGCCGCCACAACGTGCAGAACGCGCTGGCCGCGGCCGCCGTGGCGTGGCAGCTCGGGGTCGATCCCGCAGTGATCGCGCGGGCGCTCGAGGGTTTCGCCGGCATCGGGCGGCGCTTCAATCTGCTCGCGCAGGTGCCGCTGGCCGCGGGGGGGCTGGTCACGGTGGTCGACGACTACGGCCACCACCCCAAGGAACTCGCGGCGGTATTCGAGGCCGCGCGTGGCGGTTGGCCTGACCATCGCCTGGTGGTCGCGTTCCAGCCACACCGCTACAGCCGTACCCGCGACCTGTTCGATGATTTCGCCGCGGTGCTGTCGTCGGCCGACGCGCTGGTGCTGACCGAGGTCTATGCCGCGGGCGAGGCGCCGATCGCCGGCGCCGACGCGAAGTCGCTGGCTCGCGCGATCCGCGCGCGCGGTCGCATCGATCCGGTCGTGGTCGGCGGTGCGGGCGATCTCGCCGGCGTGCTCGCCGACGTGCTGGCCGATGGCGATCTGCTGCTGATGATGGGCGCCGGCGACATCGGCCATGCCGCGCAGCACATCGCCATCCACGGCTTTGACGGAGACCGGGCGTGAGCGCGCACGACACGGCGTCAACAGCCACCGAGGGCGCCATCGCACCAACGCGCGTGACCGATCCGTCCGCGTTCGGCCGCGTCGCCGTGCTGATGGGCGGCAGCAGCTCCGAGCGCGAAGTGTCGCTGGATTCCGGCCGCAATGTGCTCGACGCGCTGCGCTCGCGCGGGATCGATGCGTTCGCGATCGACGGCAGCGAAGCGCTGTTGCAGGCCGTACTGGTCGGCCGCGAGGACCCGGGCGTCCGCATCGACCGTGTGTTCAACATCCTGCACGGCGGCGACGGCGAGAGCGGCGTGTTGCAGGGACTGCTGGACGTGCTGCGGGTTCCGTACACCGGTTCGGGCGTGCTCGGTTCCGCGCTCGCGCTCGACAAGATCCGCAGCAAGCAGGTATGGCTGAGCGTCGGCCTGCCGACGCCGCGTTATCTGCGCCTGGCGCCCGGTGACGACGTGCACGCGGCCGCCCGGGAACTGGGCCTGCCGGTGTTCATCAAACCGTCGTGCGAAGGCTCCAGTGTTGGCGCGTCGCGCGTGGTCAGCGACGCCGACCTGGACGCCGCGGTGGCGCTGGCGGCGCGCTATCCGGGCGAACTGCTGATGGAGCAGTTGATCCAGGCCGGTAACGGCGTCGGCGGCGAGTACACCATCGGCGTGCTCGATGGCCGGGCGCTGGCCAGCGTCCACATCGTCCCCGCCGGTGAGTACTACGACTACCACGCCAAGTACGTCGCCGACGACACGCGTTATGTCTGCCCTGGTCTGGACGCGGCCGGCGAGGCGCAGGCGCGCGAGCAGGCCGAGCAGGCTTACGCCGCGCTCGACCTCAAGGGCTGGGCGCGGGTCGATTTCATGCGCGACGCGCAGGGCCGCAACTGGCTGCTGGAGGCCAACACCGCGCCGGGCATGACCTCGCATTCGCTGTTGCCGAAATCCGCGGCCGCGCTGGGCATCGCGTTCGACGAGTTGTGCTGGCGGATCCTCGAGACCTCGTTGCCGGAGGCCAGGCGTTGAACGCGATGCTGCGCCTGTTCGGTTGGCTGCTCGCGGTGGCGCTGGTCGCGCTGCCGGTGGTGGCGGTGCTCAACGGCTGGATCGGCGCGGCCCAATGGCCGCTGACCAGGCTGCGCGCCACCGGCCAGTTCGAGCGCGTCGACGCCGTGCAGTTGCGGCAGGCGCTGATGCCCTATGCGCGGCGCGGGTTCTTCGCCGTGCGACTGGAAGACGCCCAGGCGGCGGTTGCCAGGTTGCCCTGGGTCGAGTCCGCCGAGGTACGCAAGCGCTGGCCCGACGTGCTGGAAGTGCGCGTGGTCGAGCACCGGCCCTTCGCGCGCTGGGGCCAGGACCGGCTGCTGTCCGAGCATGGGCGCCTGTTCCCGGCCAAGGGCATCGTTGTGCCGCCGGGCCTGCCGCGGTTCGCCGGTCCGGAATCGGGGATCACCGAAGTCGTCGCGCTCTACAACGAGTCGCGCGCGCTGTTCTCGCCGATCGGCATGGACGTGCAGGTGGTGGAACTCGATCCACGCGGCAGCTGGAGGATCGGCCTGGGCAACGGCGCCAGCGTCGTGGTCGGCCGCAGCGAGGCGCGCGCGCGTCTCAGCCGCTTCGTGCGCCTGCTGCCGCAACTGCTGACCCAGCAGGCGCAGGTGCTGGCACGCGCCGACCTCCGCTACACCAACGGTTTCGCGCTGTCGTGGACGCCGCTCGCGGCGCCCGTGGCGGCCCTGCAGCAAGTTCAAGGAAAGTCATGAATCGCAAAGGCGACAAGTCGCTGATCGTCGGCCTCGACATCGGCACCTCCAAGGTGGTGGCACTGGTGGGCGAATACTCGCCCGGCAATCCGATCGAGGTGATCGGCATTGGCTCCCACGAATCGCGCGGGCTGCGGCGTGGCGTGGTGGTCGACATCGAATCCACCGTGCAGTCGATCCAGCGCGCGATCGAGGAGGCCGAGCTGATGGCCGGCTGCGAGATCCGATCGGTCTACGCGTCGATCTCCGGCAGCCACATCCAGTGCCGGAACTCGCAGGGCATCGCGCCCATTCGCGATGGCGAAGTGAGCTTCACGGATCTTGACCGCGTGCTTGACGCGGCCAAGGCCGTGGCGATCCCCGCCGACCAGAAGATCCTGCATGCGATTCCGCGCGACTACGTGCTCGACGACTCGCAGGAAGGCATCCGCAACCCGGTCGGGATGAGCGGCGTGCGCCTGGAAGTCCACGCGCACCTGGTCGTCTGCGCGCAGTCGGCGGCGGCCAACATCAGCAAGTGCGTGCAGCGCTGCGGCCTGCAGATCGATGACCTGATCCTCGGCGTGCTCGCGTCCAGCCACGCGGTACTGACCAGCGACGAGCGCGAGCTCGGCGTGGTGCTGGTCGACATCGGTGCCGGCACCACCGACATCGCGGTGTTCGTGCAGGGCGCGATCGCGCACAGCGCGAGCCTGCCGATCGCCGGCGACAAGGTCACCGAGGACATTGCCCACATGCTGCGCACGCCGACGCCCGAGGCCGAGCAGATCAAGGTCCGCTATGCCTGCGCGCTGGCGCAGATGGCGACTGCCGAAGAAAGCATCCAGGTGCCGTCGGTCGGCGACCGCGCGCCGCGGCGCATGCCGCGCCACTCGCTGGCGCAGGCAGTGCAGGCGCGCTACGAGGAGATCTTCGAGATGATCCAGGCCGAGCTGCGCCGCAGCGGTTTCGAACAGCACGTGCGCGCCGGCATGGTCCTGACCGGCGGCGCCGCGAAGATGGAAGGCGTGGTTGAGCTCGCCGAGGAAATGCTGCAGATGCCGGTGCGCGTGGGCATCCCGCAGCACGTGACCGGGCTGGGCGAGGTGGTCGGCAATCCGGTGCATGCGACCGGCGTCGGCCTGCTGCTGATGGGCAGCCAGATCGAGAACCCGCGCCGGCCGGCGCTGTCCGCCGGTCGCGCGGGCAGCTTTCTCAGCAAGCTCAAGAACTGGTACCGCGGCGAATTTTGACCCGCGGTGGTTTCAAAGGGATCGAGCCGGAACCGCCGGCGCCGGTTCCCGTAGCAGGTGGATTGGTCCGGGCGCGGGGTCCGGGGCAATGGCAGGCGAGGCGACGGCAGGTTCCGCGGTACCGCAACACGACAGCCCCCAATCAGCGACATACAAAAACAACATAGAGGACACGGACATGGCGCACTTCGAACTGGTTGAGAACATGGCCCCGAACGCAATCATCAAAGTGATTGGCGTGGGCGGCGGCGGCGGCAACGCGGTCGCGCATATGGTCAGCGGCAATGTCGACGGGGTGGAGTTCATCACCGCCAACACCGACTCGCAGGCGATCAAGAACTGTGGCGCGAAGCTGCAGCTGCAGCTCGGCAGCAACGTCACCAAGGGCCTGGGTGCCGGCGCGAACCCCGAGGTGGGTCGCCAGGCGGCCCTGGAGGACCGCGAGCGGATCATGGACGCACTGCAGGGCGCCGACATGGTCTTCATCACCGCCGGCATGGGCGGCGGCACCGGCACCGGCGCGGCGCCCGTCGTCGCGCAGTTGGCCAAGGAAATGGGCATCCTGACCGTCGCCGTGGTCACCAAGCCGTTCCCGTTCGAAGGCCGCCGGCGCATGCAGGTCGCGCTCAAGGGCATCGAGGAACTCAGCCAGCATTGCGACTCGCTGATCACGATCCCGAATGAGAAGCTGATCACGGTGCTGGGCCGCAATGCCACCATGATCCAGGCCTTCCGCGCCGCCAACGACGTGCTGCTCGGCGCCGTGCAGGGCATCGCCGACCTGATCGTGCGCCCGGGCCTGATCAACGTCGACTTCGCCGACGTGCGCACCGTGATGTCCGAGATGGGCCTGGCCATGATGGGTACCGGCGCCGCCAAGGGTGACGACCGTGCGCAGGCCGCCGCCGAGGCCGCGATCCAGAATCCGCTGCTCGACGACGTGAACCTTTCCGGTGCCAACGGCATCCTGGTCAACATCACCGCCGGTCCGGACTTCACCATGGCCGAGTTCGACGAGGTGGGTCGCACGATCGAGGCATTCGCCGCCGAGGACGCGACCGTGGTCATCGGCACCGTGCTGGATCCCGACATGCAGGACGAGGTCCGCGTGACCGTGGTGGCCACCGGCCTGAACCGCGTCGCCGCCAAGCAGTCGGTTCGGGACCGCGAGGCGCCGCGGGCGGCGGTCAGTCACGTGCAACTGGTGCGCAATGCCACCACCGGCCAGCCGGAGTTCCCGATGGAGGACGCCGTTTCCGCGCCGAGCTTCGGCGGCAGCCTGCGCGGCAGCCTGCGCTCGAGCGAGGCCAGCGCGGCTCCGGCCACCGCCGATTTCCCCGCGGACAGCAGCTATCTGGACATCCCGGCGTTCCTGCGCCGCCAGGCCGACTGAAACCGGCAAGTGCCGGCGTTGTAACTGTTGTAGAGCCGGGCTTGCCCGGCTCCGGACGTCCGACCTCTCGCCCGGGCCCTTGTTGCCCGCGGCATTTAGGCCGGTCGGCCTCACCTCGGTGAGCCGGCCGGCCCGTTTTCCCGCCACCCGTCCCAGCGACGGGACAGTACGTTGTTTCCGTTCAGGTTCAGCAACTTGCGTGCTAACCTTGCCAGCCGTTCAGACGGGAACGAGCCGCCGCATCTGCCTGCTCGTTGATTCGATGGCTGGTCCTGATTCCATCGATTCGACGCTCGATTCACTGTTCCGGCCGCTTGCAAGCACCGTTCCAACACCAACCTCCTACCAGGTCAAACCCGGTCCCCCATGTGATGCTGCGTCAACGCACCCTCAAGAACGTGATCCGCGCCACCGGCGTGGGCCTGCACAGCGGCGATAAGGTCTTTCTCACCCTGCGCCCGGCCCCGGCGGACGCGGGCATCGTGTTCCGCCGCGTCGACCTCGACCCCGTTGCCGAGATCCCGGCGCGCGCCGAGCTCGTCACCGAGACGGTGCTGTGCACGGGACTGGGCCGCGGCGCGGGCAAGGTCATGACCGTCGAGCACCTGATGTCGGCGCTCGCCGGGCTCGGTGTCGACAACTGCTACATCGATCTGTCGGCGCCGGAAGTGCCGATCATGGACGGCTCGGCCGGTCCCTTCGTGTTCCTGCTGCAGTCCGCCGGCTTCGCCGAGCAGGACGCGCCCAAGCGTTTCATCCGCATCCTGCGGCCGGTGGAGGTCCGCGATGGCGACAAATTCGCGCGGCTGATGCCGCACGATGGTTTCCGCGTCGGTTTCACGGTGCAATTCGACCATCCGGCGATCCCGGCGGCGCAATCGCGGGCCCAGGTCGAGTTCTCCACCGCGTCGTACGTCCAGGAAGTCAGTCGCGCCCGGACGTTCGGGTTCATGCGCGACCTCGAGTACATGCGCGAGCGCAACCTGGGCCTCGGTGGCTCGATGGACAACGCGATCGTGCTCGACGAATTCCGGGTGCTCAACGACGACGGCCTGCGCTACGCCGACGAGTTCGTACGCCACAAGATCCTCGATGCGGTCGGCGACCTGTATCTGGCCGGGCACCCGATCATCGGCGCGTTCGAGGGCTTCAAATCCGGCCACGCGCTCAACAACCAGCTCGTTCGCGCCCTGCTGGCGGAGCGTACAGCGTGGGAAGAGGTGACGTTCAGCGCCCTCGATCCGGTGCCCCTGGCCTACGGAACCCCGGCGGTCATCTGAGCCGGCAAGCCGCCGGGAGCCACGCTTTCGGGTGGCCCGCGATGGTTCCCGAACAAACGTGCCCCCAGTCACGAGAGTGAATTATTCGTGAAGGTTTAACGTTTTTCTAACGTGGAACTTCCAAAAAATTTCCGGACCCTTAACAAATTCAAGGGTTTACGCCGGTAGCATGCCCCGACTCGATCGAAGCGGGTGCTGGCAAGGAACTCGCCAACCTCCACCGACATCAGTTGGCGTCCTCCGCTCCGCGTGCGGTTCTACGTGGGATCGGGATCCTTCAAGGATGCCAAGGCGGCCTGCAAGGCTTGCTGCGCTAGCGGCGAAATCGGGGTGGTTTTCCGGATGGCCTGCACGGGTGCAGGGACCGGAGCCAGCGCCGTCTTGACGACGAGTTCCACCGCATCAAGCCCGATGGACCGGGCCACGTCGAGCAGTTCCGGCGCCGCGAGCCGCAATCGGGCCCGCCACACCGGAGCATCGACGACAAACACGAGCCGACCTTTTTCAAAGTTAGCCAGCCGCGCGTGCGCAGCCAGTGACGAAGGCAGGTAGGGACGAAATTGCCGGTCCAGTTCGTCGAGCCAGAAGGCTCGCCGGATCGGGTCGCCAGCGGGCTCCGCCAGTAGCGCATCCAGCGCGGCTTGCGGGGACGAGGGGCGACGCGGGGGTGGCCGAAACTTGGAATCAGACATCGAACTCATGACCTATCAATTGATCGTAAACAAATCACGCGAAGCGCTGGCGACGATATTGCGCCATGCCGGCCGCTTCGGGGCAAAGCGTCCGGGCATGGCCATCGTGCTGTTGCTGGGCGGCGGCGTTGCCGTCGGCGCCGGCGCGACCGTCGGCAACAATGCGCTGCTGCGCAGCCAGGTGAGCGAGCAACAGGTCCAACTCGACACCACCCGACGCGATTCCCAGCGCGAAGTGAACGCATTGGCAGCGCGCCTCGGCGAACTCCAGGCGCAGGCCAACCGCCTCAACGCCCTCGGCGAGCGACTGACCCGCATCGGCCAGCTGCAGGACGGCGAGTTCGACTTCGACAAGCCGGTCGGCGTCGGTGGTGCCGGCCCAGTCCAGGACATGCCCAAGGCCGAGCTCGATTCCGGTCTCGCCCGGCTTGGCGGCCAGTTCGCCACATCGGGCCAGCAGCTGTCGGTGCTGGAATCGCTGTTGTTCAACCGCCAGCTGGACATGAACGCCGTGCCCTCGCGCGAGCCGATCGCCAACAGCTACATCACCTCGGGCTTTGGCGGCCGCGCCGACCCGATCGTCGGCGGCAGCCAGTTCCACAAGGGCATCGATTTCGAGGCCGACGTCGGCGACCCGGTGTTGGCCGTGGCCGACGGCGTTGTCAGCTACGCGGGCGTGCGCTCGGGATACGGCAATGTGGTCGAGGTCGACCACGGCAATGGCTATGTGACCCGCTATGCCCACAATTCGCGGCTGGTCCGCCGGGTCGGGGAGCTGGTCCGCGCGGGACAGGAGATTGCGAAGGCCGGATCGACGGGTCGATCGACCGGCGCTCACGTGCACTTCGAGGTCTGGGAGAACGGGCGCGTCGTCAACCCGCGCAAGTTCCTCAACCAGGCGTCGCCGCTGAAGGGTTGAGGCGGGATTACACGGACCAGTGGTCGGTTTGGAGGGCTTGTGGACTCGAGGGCTTCGAGACTTTGAGGTCTTGGGGTCTTGGGGACTTGAGGTCGTGAGGCCTTGAGGCCTTGATGTCGTGAGGGCTTGAGGGCTTTGAGGGCTTTGAGGGCTTGAGGGCTTGAGGGCTTGAGGGCTTTGAGGTTTCGGGGTTTCGAGGTTTTGAAACTTCGAGGTCTTCGGCCCTTGCCCGAATCACCGGTCACCGGTTTTCCGTTCGTCCTGAGCGTAGGCCCGTAGGGCCGAAGTCGAAGGACCGCCTGCGGCGCATCCGCATCCCTCCAGAGATGGTCTGGCGCGGCCCTTCGACTGCGCTACGCTTCGGGCGAACGGGGTGGGGAAGACGATCCGGTGGCTTGTAAGCGGGTCACTTTTCGTCCAGCCCTTCGCGGCACAGCCGCTTCGGGCGCTCGCCGACGCACAAGGCGGTGGGTTGTCGGCTCGTCCAGC
>JBBRWW010000091.1:0-11955 GCA_038248955.1 Lysobacterales bacterium | reverse complement strand
CCCTGCTTGCCCCAGCCGCGGAACACCACCTCCACCACGAGCGTCGGCCTGACCCATTGCACGTCCGCTGGCGGCCGCGCGTGCGGCGGCAGCGTCGCGGTCGGCGACGACGTTCGACTCTTCGCCAGCCGGTGCGGCAGGTCGCGCAGCAGCGCATCGTCGAGACCCGAACCGACGCGCCCGACGTACACCCAGCGGCCCTCCTGCTCGTGCGCGAGCAGCAGCGCGCCGAGGCCTTCGCGGCTGCCCTTGGGCTGGGTGTAGCCGACGATCACGAACTCGCGCGTCACCACCGCCTTGATCTTCAGCCATTGGGCCGAGCGTCCGCTGCCGTAGGCCGAATCGACCTGCTTGCTGATGATCCCTTCCATGCCTTGTGCGCGCGACGCGGCAAAGACCTCCGGGCCATGGCCGACCACATGGCCGCTGTAGAACAGGCGTGGGTCGGCGCCGCGCAGCAATGACTCGAGCAGCTGCTTGCGCTCGCCCAGCGCGGCCTTCATCAGGTCCCATCCGTCCAGGTGCAGCAGGTCGAACACCGCATAGCGCAGCTGCGCCGTCTCGCCGGTCTCGAGGGCGCGCTGGAGCGCATTGAAGTCGCTGTAGCCACGTTCGTCGACCGCGATCAACTCGCCGTCGAGCAGCGCCGGAAGTGGCAACCGGGCCAGCGCCTGCACCAGTTCCGGCAGGCGCTCGTTCCATGGCAAACCGTTGCGCGACCACAGCTGCGGCACCGATCCGCCCTGGGCAACAAGCCGGTAACCGTCCCACTTCCATTCGTGCAGCCAGTGCTCGCCGATGGGCGCCGACTTCGCTGCGGTGGTCAGCATCGGCGCCACGAATTCGCCACTCGACGCACGTCGCCCGCCCGCCAATTCATGCGCGCGCTTGCGCAGTGCCGCCGGGGTTGGCTGCGCTGACGGACCGCCGCGCTGGCTGGAGGCGGCTGGCGATTTTTTCTTTGCGACGGTGCCAGCCGTTTTTCGCGAGGACTTGGAGGGCGCGTTGGCAGCCGACGCACGCGTCCCCGGGCTGGTGGAGGCCCGGCTGGCGCGGATGCTCAGGCCCTTGGCGGTGGATGCGCCTGGCGCATTGGCCGGCGGCGCGGGCACGCCGTCGAGCAGGTCATCGGCATCGAGGTCGGCGGCATGGGCATCGCTGCGCTTGAACAGCAACCACTGCGCCTTGCCCGCCGACGGGCCGGTCCGCAGCAGCGTCCAGCGGCCCTTCAGGCGCTGGCCGCGCAGCTCGAAATCGAGCTTGCCGCGCCCGATCGCGTCGCCGGGGTCACCCTCAGGTTGCCAGGTGCCATTGTCGAATATCGCGACGTGGCCCGCGCCGTACTGACCCTCGGGAATCGTGCCCTCGAAGCTGCCGTACGACAGCGGATGGTCCTCGACCTCGACCGCCAGACGCTTCTCGCCCGCGCGCAGCGAAGGGCCCTTCGGCACCGCCCAGCTGTGCAGCACGCCGTCGACCTCGAGGCGGAAATCGTAGTGGCGCGCGCGGGCGTGGTGGAGTTGCACGACAAAGCGCGGCGCCTGTGCCTTGCGGACCGTGCGGTGCTGCGGCGTGCCGCGCGGCTCCGGTGTCGCTTCGAACCTGCGCTTGCGGTGGTATTCCTGCAGCGCCATTGGTCAGGCCCGGCGGCTGGCCTTGCCGGGCTTGGCCGGTTTCTTCGCCGGCGCGCGCGCAGCTTTCTTCGCCGCCTTGCCGCCAGCACCTGCCACGGCGTGGCCCTTGGCGGCCTTGCCCTGCTTCTTCTCCAGGCTCTGCTGCAGCAGCGCCATGAAATCGACGACATTGGTCGCGACCTCCGCTGCTTCCGGCTCGGCCGCCTCGTCGTCATCGATCGTGGTGGTCGCGCCTTTGTCCTTGATCCGCTTGTTGATCACGGCCGTGAGCCGCTCGCGGAATTCATCGCGGTAGTCAGCCGGATTCCACTCCCCAGCCATCGACTCCAGCAGGGTCTGCGCCATCTGCATTTCCTTGGCGCTGATCTTCCACTTCGCCGCGCCGCCTTCGGGGATCTTGTACTCGTCCGTGTCGACCAGTTCCTGCGGGAAGCGCATCAGGATCAACATCAGCGCGTCGCCCTCGGGCACCACCATCGACAGGTATTCGCGCGTCCGGATCACCACGCGGCCAATGCCGACGCGCCCGGACTTCGTCAACACCTCGCGCAGCAGCACGTAGCCCTTCTCGGCCTTCTTGCCCGGCACCAGCAGGTAGGGTTTCTCGAGGTAGGCCGGCGAGATCGCGGCGCGGTCGACGAACGCTTCCAGCGCGATCATTTCCCGGTGCTCCGAGGCGGCGGCGGCGAGATCCGACGCCTCCAGCACGACGTAGCTGCCCTTGTCGTACTCGTACGCCTTGACGATGTCCTTCCACGGCACTTCCTCGCCGGTCTCGGCATTGACCCGCTCGTAGCGCACCGGATCGCGGGTGCGCGAATCGAGCATGCGGAAGGAAATGTCGGTGCGCCGTTCGCCGGGCATCAGCTGGATCGGGATGTTGAGCAAGCCGAACGACAGCGCACCGGTCCAGATGGGCCTGGCCATGGGTCACCTCAGAGTTGCGGGACGCGGCCAAATTGGCGCAGCGGCCGTCCTCGCCGGGTGAAGCGGTCGTTAGCGGTCGGTGATAATGGCGGGCCTTTCTCGTTGAGCCGCCGCGATGAGCGATGACGTCCTGTTCCACAATCCGCAGTGCAGCAAGTCCCGTGCAGCGCTGGAGATGCTGTACTCGCGCGGTGTGTCGCCGCGGATCGTCGCCTACCTCGACGCGCCGCCGGACGTGGCCGAGCTGAGTACCCTGCTCCGCCAGCTGGGGCTGCCGGCGCGCGGCCTGCTGCGCAGCGGCGAGGCGGAGTACGCGGCACTGGGACTCGCCGATCCCGCCCTCACCGACGCGCAACTGATCGCGGCGATGGCGGCGCATCCGCGCCTGATCGAGCGCCCGGTGTTCGTCCACGGCCAGCGCGCCATCATCGCCCGACCGGCCGAACGCGTGCTGGAGCTGCTCGACGGCCCGCCCACCGGCGAGGCTGGGTAGACGCCGATCAGTAGGAGCGGCTGTCGCGCAGCGCGCGCACCTTGGCGGGCGCTGCGAACGACTCGCTGCTCGACTGCGCCCAGAACGCCTGGAACACCGCGTGGTCGGGAATCCTGCCGACCAGGTCGCCCGGCTGCAGGAAGCGGTACAGCGCCGCCAACGAACGCACCTCGTACGGCGAGACGCGCTGCAGGATGTGCTCGGGGCCGAGCTGCGACGGGTGGTCCAGGCCGGCCGCGCACAACAGGTCGCGCAGCGCCTTCAGGGTGTTGGCGTGGAAGCCCTGCACGCGGGTGGCCTTGTCGGGTACGTCCAGGGCCTTCCAGCGTGACGGGTCCTGGGTGGCAACCCCGCTCGGGCAGCGGTCGGTGTGGCAGCTCTGCGCCTGGATGCAACCCAGCGCAAACATGTAGCCACGCGCCGCGTTGCACCAGTCCGCGCCCAGCGCCAAGGTGCGGGCGATGTCGAACGCGCTGGTGATGCGCCCGGCCGCGCCGATCCGGATCGAGTCGCGCAGCTCCAGTCCGACCAGGGTGTTGTGCACCAGCATCAGCGCCTCGTGCATCGGCACGCCAACGTGGTCGATGAATTCCGCCGGCGCCGCGCCGGTGCCGCCTTCGGCGCCGTCGACGACGATGAAGTCCGGCAGCACCCCGCTCTCGGCCATGGCCTTGGCGATGCCGAACCACTCCCAGGGGTGGCCGATCGCGAGCTTGAAGCCGGTTGGCTTGCCGCCCGACAGCTCGCGCAGCCGCGCGACGAAATCAAGCAGCCCGCGCGGCGAGTCGAATGCGCCGTGGTGCGACGGCGACAGGCAGTCCACCCCCACCGGCACGCCGCGCGCGGCCGCGATCTCGGCGCTGACCTTCGCCGCCGGCAGCATCCCGCCATGGCCGGGCTTGGCGCCCTGCGACAGCTTGATCTCGATCATTTTCACTTGCGGGTCGCGGGCGTTGGCGGCGAAGCGCTCGGCATTGAAGCTGCCGTTGTCGTGGCGGCAGCCGAAGTAGCCCGAACCGATTTCCCACACCAGGTCGCCACCGTTCTCGCGGTGGTAGGCCGAGATCGAACCCTCGCCGGTGTCGTGGTAGAAGCCGCCTCGGCGGGCGCCTTCATTGAGGGCGCGGATCGCATTCGCCGACAGCGCGCCAAAGCTCATCGCCGAGATGTTGAACACGCTGGCCGAATACGGCTGCGCGGTGTTGTCGCCGATGCGCAGGCGGAAGTCGTGCGAGCCCGGCGGGGCTGGCGACAGCGAATGGTTGATCCAGGCGTAGTCGACCGCGTAGACATCCTGCTGGGTGCCGAACGGGCGCGTGTCGTTGACGGACTTCGCGCGCTGGTAAACCAGTGCGCGCTCCTGGCGGGAGAACGGCACCTCGGCGGTATCGGCCTCGATGAAGTACTGGCGCATTTCCGGACCGATCGACTCCAGCCCGTAACGCAAGTGCGCGAGCAGCGGAAAATTGCGGCGCAGCGTGCTGCGCTTCTGCACGACGTCCCAGGTTCCCAGCGCCGCCAGCGCGCCGAAGAACGCCAAGGCCCACAGCCACTCCCGGTGGATGAAACTCATCGCCAGCGCAACGGCGGCGAGGATCAGGCTGGCGGCATAGGCGGCATAGCGCATCGGCAAGGAGTGGGCAGCGGGTACGCGCCAGCATACCGCCCTGGCTGCGGTGCTTGCCGCGTGCGCGCTGGTCGGGTGGGCGGTCGGGTCGGCTGTCTATTGGGCGACGACGAAACGGCCCCGGCCAGCGGCCTTGGCGGCATACAGCGCCGTATCGGCGCGCCGCAGCAACGCTTCGGCATCGGTCTCGCCACGGCCCCGCACGGCCACGCCCATGCTGGCCGAGAACTGCCGCTGCTGGCCGAAGATCACGAACGGTACCTGCATCGCGGCGGCGATCTTGGTCGCCACCACAGCCGCGCCACTCGCGTCGTTGAGCATCTCGATGATCACCACGAACTCGTCGCCCGCCAGGCGCGCCACGGTGTCGGTGGGGCGGACGCTGTCCGTCAGGCGCCTGGCGAACTCCTGCAGCGCGAGGTCGCCGCCCTGGTGGCCGAGGGTGTCGTTCACCGACTTGAAGTCATCCAGATCCAGGAAGATCAGCGCCAGCGGCTGCCCCGTGCGCTCGCTGCGCGCGATCGCGTCGGACAGTTTGTCGACGTAGCGACTGCGGTTCGCCAGGCCGGTGAGCCCGTCGAACTGCGCCATCTGCCGCAACGTGTTCTCGACGGCCTTCTGCTCGCTGACGTCATTGATCAGGCCATACACCCCGACCACCGTGCCGGCCCCGTCGATGTCGGGAATGTAGGTGCCACGGTAGGCCCTCCCGGCTTCGGGCAAGGCGAATTCGAACGTCACCGGCACGCCGGCGAATGCCTCGTCCAGGTGTGGTTGGATCAACGCGTAGCTGCCCGCGCTGGCAACATCCTCGACCCGCTGGCCAGTGATCTCCTGCAGCGGGCAGCCGAGGAACTGCGCGTACGGGGCGTTGTTGAAGCGGAACCGCCGCTCGTGGTCGATATACGAAATGTACACCGGCAGGTTGTCGGTGATCAGCCGCAAGCGCGCCTCGCTGGCGGCCAGTTTCAGCTTGCTGGTCGTCAGGTCGGTGATGTCGAACATCATCGCGTAGAAGCCGCGCGCGTCACCCTCGGGGCCGACGTCGGGCACGTACACCGAGCGATAGAAATGTTCACCGTCGGTCTCCGGGCCCCTGCCCTCGAACGTGACGTGTTCGCCTCGCAGCGCGCGTGCGATGGGGTCGGCGATGGTGGCGTAGATCCGCTCGCCGCGGACCTCCCGGATCGTCCGCCCGATCAGCGCGGCGGTGTCCATGCCGATGCGCGTGGCGAGCATGGAATTGGCAAACCGATAACGCTCGTCGCGATCAACGTACCCCACCACCGCGGGCAGGTTTTCGGCGATCAGCCGCATCCGCTGCTCGCTCCCGCGCAGCGCTTCCTCGGCGATCTTCTGCGCGCTGACGTCCTTGCCGATGCCCAGGAACCCGGTCAGATCGCCGTCGGCATCGGTCAACGGGGTGACCGACAGGCGCACCGGGAATCGGCTGCCGTCCTTGCGGATGTAGGTCCAGTCGTTCTCGTCGCCGCCACCCCGGCGCGCCTTGGCCACCAGCGCGTCGAACCCCGGTTCCACTTCGCGCCCCAGTTCCCGCGTGAGCGCCAGCGCGCGGCGGGTGACCTCGTCGGCGTCGTGCAGCACTGCAGGGGTCAGCTTGCCGACCAGGTCCGCGGCGCTGTAGCCGAGCATCTTCTCCACCCCGGCGTTGACCGATCGGATCAAGCCGTGCGTATCGGTGGCGATCACCGTTAAATCGGCGCTGTTGAGGATCGCCAACTGCATGGCGCTGGTCTGCGACGCCGCATTGCGCTGGTTGTGGATGCGCTGCAGCGCGCGTGCGCTCCACCATGCCAGCGACACGAAAACCGCGACGTTGCCGATCGCGAAAACCGCGATGCCGAAGTTGGCGGGGTACCAGCCGGCGTCCACGCCCTGCAGGCACAGCCAGCCGACCGCAGGGGGAATCAGGATTCCCGCCGGCAGCAGGTGGCGGTTGACCAGCGCCGCCTCGCTGCCCCCGGCGACCTGGCGCACGAAGCGCGCGCCGGGGCGCGCGCAGGCGACACCGACGCAGATCGCCAGGAACGCGATGGCGGTATGCAGCGACACGGCGGTCAGCAAGGCGACCCGATACAGCGCGTCGACCCCGTAGAGATAGCCCAGCAGCGCCAGGACGGAATTGCCCGCGATCAGCAGCGCCAGCCAGTTGCTCGGGCGCAAGCGGCGCCGCGTCTCGACATCCAGCAGCAGCAGTGCCGCGCCGAGCAGGCTGAAGTTCACCGAACTCATCAGCGCCATCCGCCCTGGATAGGGCACCACATGCGGCGGCGCAGTGGCCGCGAACAGCCCCTGGTCAATGCCCAGGTCAAGGCCGAAGGCGAACTCGATGAGGGTCAGCAGCCCGATGCCGGCCACTATCGCCGCCGCCAAGCGCCCTGCCCACGCGCGCATGGGCGCCTCCGCCACCCCATCCGGCCGCGCCCGCAGCCACAACGCGACGCCCGCCAGAAGAAACGCCGCGGCCGTGTTGGCGGCCATGTTCACGAGGCCTGGAACCACGCTTTTCAACGCCGTGATGTCGAACGCCCATCCCCACAGCACGGCCGCGCCGATCGCTGCGACGGCAAGCCCGATGCGCCCGGCAAAGCGCGCCAGTCGCCGCTCGGATGCCACGTCAGGGGGGTTTGCCATCACGCTGCCGGGTCCAATTCCAGGTCAAAGGATTACATACCGGGCGCGCCCCCGGTCGGTGGTCGCCGGTGTACCAAGGGACAGGGGGTCGGCCGCGCCGGATGCCCGGCCCATCGCGCATCCGGCGTTTCGGGGTGCAAGCGGCCACTACCGCTACGCGGTCGGCAGGTCCACCGGACCGTCGCCGTGCGTCGTCAGCACCGGGGCGAAACCACCGCCGGGCGTGCGGAAATTGGTGGTCTGGCCCTGGTACACGCGCGCGGCATACAGCAGCACCTCGCCGCGATACGCATAGCAGCGCAGGTCGACCTTCAGCGGAGCGGCACCCGACCCCACGTGGCGCTCGCTGGGCACGACGATCTGCTGGGCGACGTACACACCAGCGCCCATTTCGTCCCATACCCGCCGGGTCAGCTTGTCGCCGCGATAGCTGGCCTTGCTGCCAAACCCCGCGGCGGGCTTGAAGAACAGCTGCCGGCGACCCGCCCACAGCGCCTCGCGGTTATCCGGCGTCACCAGCGTGGTGTGCGGAACCGCCGCCACCAAGGCCGCCACGGCGGAGGCGCTGGCACCCGATGCCCGCAGGAAACCCGGATCCCCGAGCACGCCCAGGTTGCGCTTGTCGGCATATAGCGCGTGGGCACGCGGATGCGGGCTCAGCGCCACCTCCCCGGCCAGGTACGCGGCGCGCAGCGCGTCGTGGGGCGATTGCTGCAAGGCGAAGTCGGTCAGCCGGTTGTAGACCAGGTCGACCGGCGCATCGCCGCACCACAGGCGACCGTCCCGGTGCACCAGGTCGGCGGGGGCGCAGATCGCGGCGCCGTAGCCGTGGCGCTGCAGCAGTGCGCGGAACAGCTCGAATTCCGGGTACAGGTACTGCTGCTGCGGCGACTCGTCGACGATCGCCACGAAGCCCAGTGCCGCGTCGCCGCGTTGCAGTCGCCACTCGGTGAGCAGCGCCGCCAGTACGGCTGCCTCGACCTGGCTGGCGTCGGCGGCGGGCAGCGTCAGGTCCGGCATGCACACCCGTTGCGCCTGGCCGAGCAGCGCATTGAGCAGCACCCCGCCGGGGTTGGTGTTGATCTCGATCAGCCGCGGCCCGTCAGGCGCGAGATGGAAATCCAGCCCCAGCAACCCGCCCGGCGAGCCCGGATCAAACCGGGCAATCTCCGGGGCCCACGCCAGTACGGCGGCCCGATAGGCCGGCAAGGCGGTCACCTCCTCGACGGCGGCCACCACCTGCGCGACCTGGTCGATCTGGCGCCGCGCCACGAATACCGGCCGCGCCGAAAACAGGTGCGGGTGCGACTGCGCCATCGCCGCGGGCAGGCCGTGCGCGCCGAGCACCGCCGTCAACGCGGCATGCAATGCCGCCTGGTCGACACCGAGGCAGAAACATTCGCGATTCAATGCCTCGACCGTGGACGCCGACGAGCAGACACTGGCGCACGCGTCCGGATCACCCACAGGTGGAAAGCCATTCATGCACTGCGACCAGGCGGGAATCGAAGCATCACTCTACCGCGGCCGGCAACGGCCGTTCGGCGCAATGCACCGCCGCCAGGCGGGCATGGCGGGCTGCCGGCCACGCGTGACGACGGCGGCGCATCGATGAACGGGGGTCACAACCGTCTGCGGCTGGTGCGCGCCGGCGTCGACACCTACCAGCAGCCCGTCGTCTACATGCACCGCGATTGCGACGTCTGCCGGGCGGAAGGCTTCAGCGCGCTGACCCGGGTGCTGGTGCAGTGCGGCGGCCGCGAACTGGTCGCCACCCTCAACGTGGTCACCGACGACCGCTTCGGGCTGGATATCGCCGCGCTGTCGGAAGCGGCGTGGAACGCGCTGCAACCCGGCGCGGACGCGTGGGCGGTCTTCAGCCATCCCGACGCACCGGCGTCGGCGCCGGCGCTGCGAGCCAAGGTGTTTGGCCATCGCCTCGACGAGGCTGACTTCCTGGGCCTGATGCGCGACACCGTCGACAACCGCCTGTCGGATATCGAACTCGCCGCGCTCGTGACCGCCTGCGCCGGCGGCCGGCTGGACCACGACGAGACCATCGGCCTGACCCGGGCGATGGTCGCGGTGGGCCAGCGCATCGAGTGGGGCGGCGGGCCGGTGCTCGACAAGCACTGCGTCGGCGGGCTGCCGGGCAACCGCACCACGCCGATCGTGGTCGCCATCATCGCCGCCGCCGGGCACCGGATCCCCAAGACCTCGTCGCGGGCAATCACCTCGCCGGCCGGTACCGCCGACACGATGGAAGTCATGGCGCCGGTGACCCTGGACCTGGCCGCGATGCGGCGCGTGGTGGAACAGGAAAACGGCTGCGTCGTGTGGGGCGGCAACGTGCGCCTGAGCCCGGCCGACGACGTGCTGATCCGGGTCGGACGGCCGCTGGATTTCGACAGCGATGGGCAGCTGGTCGCCAGTGTGCTGTCGAAGAAGGCCGCCGCCGGTTCCTCGCACGTGCTGATCGACATCCCGGTCGGGCCAACCGCCAAGGTGCGTTCGGACGAGGCCGCCGATGCGCTCGAGGCGCGCCTGCTGGTGACCGCGCGCGCGCTGGGCCTGACCCTCTCGGTGCTGCGTACGGATGGGCGGCAACCGGTCGGCTACGGGATCGGCCCGGCGCTGGAGGCGCGCGACGTGCTGCGCGTGCTGCGCGGCGAGATGCAGGCGCCGCCCGACCTGCGCGAACGCTCCCTGGACATCGCCGCCGCGCTGCTGGACATCGCACCGGGCGCGGGCGCGTTCCCAGGCCAGGGCCAGGGCCGCGCCACGGCGACCGCACTGCTGGACAGCGGCGCGGCGCTGCGCAAGTTCCTCGCCATCTGCGAGGCGCAGGGCGGTTTCAGCGAGCCGGCCATGTCCGCGCATTCGCAACCGGTGCTGGCCACCGCCAGCGGCGTGGTCGGCGGCGTCGACAACCGCCGCCTGGCGAACATCGCCAAGCTCGCCGGTGCCCCGCGCAGCGCTGCCGCGGGCATCGATTGCCGGCTGCGGATCGGCGACAAGGTCGTTGCCGGCGAGCCGCTGCTGCAGGTCCACGCCCAATCGCCGGGCGAACTCGAATACGCGCTGGAATACGCCACGGCGCATCCCGACATCTTCACGATCACCGCGGCATCCTGACCGTCGACCCAGGAGCGCCCCCGTGACCGAGCCCCGTTCCGATGCCTTCGTCTTCTTCGGCGCCACCGGCGACCTGGCGCACAAGAAGATCTTCCCGGCCCTGCAGGCCCTGGTGCGCTCGGGCGACCTCGACATGCCGATCATCGGCATGGCGCGCGCGGGCTGGACGCTGGACAAACTGCGCGAACGCGCGCGCGACAGCCTGGAGCACAACGGCGGCGTCGATGAGGACGCGTTCGCCGCCCTGTCGGCGCAACTGCGCTATGTCGACGGCGACTACCAGGATCCGGGCACCTACCAGCGCCTGAAGCAGGCGCTGGGCAGCGCCACCCGCCCGCTGCACTACCTCGCGATCCCGCCCAGCATGTTCGGCGCCGTGGTGCGCGGGCTGGCCGACGTGGGCTGCGCCGGCGACGGCGCGCGCATCGTCGTGGAGAAACCGTTCGGCCGCGACCTTGCCTCGGCACTGGCGCTCAACCGCACGGTCCACGAGGTGTTCCCGGAGACGTCGATCTTCCGCATCGACCATTACCTGGGCAAGGAGGCGGTGCAGAACCTGCTGTATTTCCGCTTCGCCAACACCTTCCTGGAACCGCTGTGGAACCGCACCTATGTCGACAGCGTGCAGATCACCATGGCCGAGGAATTCGGGGTGCAGGGCCGCGGCTCGTTCTACGAGGAGGTCGGCGCAATCCGCGACGTGGTCCAGAACCACATGCTGCAGGTCGTCGCGCTGCTGGCGATGGATGCCCCGGTGGGGCAGGGCCAGGGCGGCGTGCGCGCGGAGAAACTGCGGCTGTTCCGGGCGATGCAACCGCTGGACCCCTCTTGCGTGGTGCGCGGACAGTTCCGCGGCTACCGCGACGAAAAAGGCGTCGCGCCGGACTCGCAGGTCGAGACCTTTGCGGCGATGCGCCTGCATATCGATACCTGGCGCTGGGCGAGCGTGCCGTTCCACATCCGCGCCGGCAAGTGCCTGCCCGTCACCGCGACCGAGGTGCTGGTGAAACTCAAGCGCCCGCCGCTCACGGTGTTCGATGCCGCGCCCGCGCCCGGTGCCGACTATTTCCGTTTCCGCCTCAGCCCCCAGGTGACGATCTCGCTGGGCGCGCGCGTCAAGCAGCATGGCGACGCGATGCTGGGCGAGCAGGTGGAACTCATCGCCCGTCATGAGGCGGCGAGCGGGACGTTGCCCTACGAGCGCCTGCTGCACGATGCCCTGCGCGGCGACCCCGCGCTGTTCACCAGCGGCGACAGCGTCGAGGCGGCATGGCGCGTGATCGACCCCGCGCTCACGCATGCCACGCCCGTGGAGATCTACGAGCCGGGCAGCTGGGGGCCGGCCGCGGCGCGCCGCATCATGGCGGGCGACCACGACTGGCACGACCCCAAGGCCACCGACACCGAGGCCGCCGACATCCCGTCGGGCTGAAACCGCGGTAGCTGGCGATGGCCGCGTCGCCGGCCGCGCGCCGTCCTCAGTG
>JBBRWW010000090.1:0-12063 GCA_038248955.1 Lysobacterales bacterium | reverse complement strand
GGCCTGCGCGACGGCGGCGCCGACGCGCGCTTCCTGCCGCTGGAATCCCCCCAGGGCCACGACGCGTTCCTGGTCGACATCGCGCGCTTCGGCCCGGCGATCGCCGGTTTCCTTGCCGAGCTCTGAATTTCCTGCATTCCCATGGCGTCGCCACCGCGACGCGAATTCGCAAAGCCCTCCCGGAAACCCGCAGGCGTAGACTCAAGACCATGAACTCGTCAGATGCCCTGCCCGACCTCCTTGCTTCCGAAACGCTGGCCGCCGACATCGCGGGCCCCAACATCGACTTCCCCGGCCACGACAAGCTGGTCGCCGCGCTCGACCAGGCGATCTCCGCCGGTGACGAGCACGCCATCACCGCAGCGCTGCGCAATGCCCTGTGTGCGCTGATCAGGGACCCCGACGTGCAGTTGCCCGCCTGCGTGTTCGAGCCGATCGACGACCATTACGCGCGCCGCGAGCTCTACCGCAGCCCCGGGCTGGGCTACAGCGTCGTGGCGATGACCTGGGGCCCGGGCCAGGGCACGCCGGTCCACGACCACTGCGGCCTGTGGTGCGTGGAGGGAGTCTGGGACGGCCGCCTCGAGATCACCCAGTACGAGTTGCTGGAACACCAGGACGACCGCTTCCGGTTCCGCGCCGCCGGCGGCATGCAGGCCGGTCCCGGCAGCGCCGGCAGCCTGATCCCGCCGCACGAGTACCACACCATCCGCAATGCCAGCGACGACACGGTCGCGGTGACCCTGCACATCTACAAGGCGCCGATGGGCGGCTGCTCGATGTTCGTCCCGCACGACGGCGAGTGGTTCGCGCGCCAGGCCAAGGTCCTGTGCACGGATGACGCCAGCTGCTGAACATCGAGCCTGCGGCAGCTTCGACATTATTCCGGCCGCGGCGACTGCTGAACCGGCCGGCCTTCGGCTATACTGCCGGCCCGCTGCCGAAGTGGCGGAATCGGTAGACGCAGCGGACTCAAAATCCGCCGCCTTTAAAAGCGTGGGGGTTCGAGTCCCCCCTTCGGCACCAAGTCTCACGACAAAGGCCCCGCGAACGCGGGGCCTTTGTCGTTGTGCGACACCCTCGCGTGATTCCTCGGCGTGGCGCGCCCCGGCAATGACCCGCGCACATGGAGAAGGCCCGGTTCCGAGGAGGAGGAATCCTCCTGTCGCCGAGCCTTCTGTCGGTGGATCGCTGCCTGGAACTTTCGTTCGTCTGCTTTCTCCTTCCGACGAGGGGAGGATATGGGCGGCGCCATTAATTCCCGGTCGAAACGTCGTTACGAATCCGCAAATATTCGCGGGCGGCAGGCACGTTCAATCGACCCACGGCCACCAGCCGCGTCCGGTCATCGCGTAGCGGTCGGCCGCGCGCTCGAAGCGGTTGCGCACACTGATGCCCCCGCACGCGAGGTACAGCGGCAGGAACAGCGGGCCCAGCGCCATGTACTGGTAGACGTGCGCCCGCTCGTGGTCGGCCAGGGTGATGGGCGGCTGTTCGCCATGGCCGGCGCGATGGGCGTAGGTCACGCACGGGGCGTCGAGGCTATCGCCGGTATGCAGGATCACGTTGCCGAACGTGATCGCTCCGCCCGGCCCCCAGGGCCAGTCGTGAAACACGATGGCGAGATCGCGGCGGCGCAGGTGCGCGTGCGCGCCGAACGCGAGGCCCAGCCCGCCCGCGACCAGCCCCAGCGCGGTATTGGGCAGCGCCCACGCCATGCCAATGACCCGGGCGGCGCCGCGCAGCATGGACTCAGTTGCCCTCTTCGGGCATCAGCAGCCACAGGATCAAGTACACCAGGATCCCTGGGAAGGCGGCCGAAGCCAGCGAAACGATGACGAACAGAACCCGCACCAGCGTCGAGTTCCAGCCAAAGCGCCGGGCGATGCCGCCGCAGACGCCGGCGAGCATGCGGTCGTGCCGGGAGCGTGCGAAGGATCGGGGAGCGTTCATGGCTTCGACTCGATGTGCAGTGGCAGGCCGAAATGATAGCGGCGTCACCGTGACGGCAGCGCGCGCCTTACCCGCGCCAGCCGGGCGCGCAACCATGCCGCCGATGTGACCGTGGGTTGGCCTGTACAGCGCACCTTGTAGGCACGGCCGCTGAGGCTGCTTTGGCTGCCGGCGCGCTCGATGAACTGTTCGGCGCTGTCGACCAGGTCGCGTTGGCGCAACCACTCGTACTTCCTGCGCAGGTGGGCCTCGGCCTTTGTCGCCGGGTACCAGCTGAAGTTGCGTTGGAACTCGCAGCCCGAATCGCCCAGCGCGGCGATCAGCTCGTCGATTTCGCGCGCGGCCGTCGGCGGCGGCGCCGCGCGCGCGGTGGCGACGATCAAGGCGGCGGCCAGCAGGCCCAACAGCAGCGCGAGCGCGCGACGAGGCATCAGCGCGAGCGCGGCGCAAGCCAGTCGTGGATCGCCTGCGGCACTTCGCGCTGGGCGCGACTGGAGACGTAGATGCCGATGTGCCCGCCGCGGAACGACAGCTCGCTGTAGTCGTCCGTGCCGACCAGGCCACGCAGGGCCTTCGACGACGACGGTGGCACCAGGTGGTCCTGCTCGGCGAAGACGTTGAGCACCGGGATGTCGACATCGCCCAGATGCACCGCGCGTCCGCCGATGTCGATGCCGCCGTTGACGAAGCCATTGCCCTGGAAGAACTGCTTGATGAACTGGCGGAACGCCTCGCCGGCCTGGTCGGGCGAATCGAAGATCCAGTTCTCCATGCGCAGGAAATCCTCGAGCGCCCCCCTGTCGTCGAGGATGTCGACCATGCCCACGTATTTCTGCACCAACAGGCGCCACGGCTTGAGGGTGAGGTAGCTCCAGTTCATGGTGTCGGCGGAGATGTTGCCCATCGTGTCCACCATCAGGTCGACGTCGATGTCGCGCGTCCAGTTCGACAGCATGTTGTCGTGGGTGTGGTAGTCGACCGGCGTGACCATGGTGACGAGGTTGCGCACCTTGCCCGGGTTGAGCGCGGCGTAGCACAGCGAGAACGCGCCACCCTGGCAGATGCCGAGCAGGTTGACGGCGTCGAGGCCATGGGCGCGACGCAGGTGGTCCACCGCGCCGCCGAGGAAACGCTGGATGTAGTCCTCCAGGTCGAGGTAGCGGTCGGAGCGGTCGGGGTAGCCCCAGTCGAGCAGGTAGACATCCTCGCCGCGCGCGAGCAGGCCGCGAACGATCGACTTGTCGTCCTGCAGGTCGACCATGTAGGGCCGGTTGACCAGCGCGTAGCAGATCAGCAGCGGCACGCTTGCGGTGGGCTTGCGGCCGCCGGGGATCGTGTCGCCGCGGAAGCGGTACAGCACGACCTTGCCGTCGCGCCAGACCTCGTCCTTGGCGGTCGCGCCGTAACTGACATCGCCGACCGACTGCAGCGTGGCCAGTCCAGCCTGCAGCTTGGCCTGGGTGCTGCGGGCTTCCTGGGCGAGGCTCTCGGCGGTGAAGTTCAGGGGTCCGGTCATCGGGGGTGGTCCTCTTGATCAGCGCGTGCGCTTGGCGGCGGTCGCCGGGGCGCGCTTGGTGGCCGGGGCGCGGCTCGCAGCCGCCTTCAGCGGCTGGGCGGCCGGCTTGCGTCTGGCGGCGGGCGCCTTGGCTCGCGGCGCGGCGGCGGCACGCTTGCTTGCCGCCTTCAGCGGCTTGGCGGCCGGCTTGGCAGCAGCACGCTTGACGCGTGGGCTGGCTTTGGGCGATTTGGCGGGCGCACGCTTGACCGGCACACGTTTCGCCGGCGCGCGCTTGGCAACCGCCGGCTGGGCGGCGGCGCCGGACGCCGTCGCTGGCGGCGACCGGGCCGGTGCCCGAGGCGCCGCGGCGGCGGGCGTGCCGAGTTCCAGCGCATCGCGCAGTCGGCGCAGTTCGCGTTCCAGCTGCGCGATCTTGCGGTGCGCGCCATCGACCTCGGTGCGACCCGGGATGCCGAACAGGCCGCAGGTTTCCTCGATCTCGCGCTGGATCGCAGCGCGGACCCGCATCTCGGCATTGGCGTGCTTGCCGTAGACCTCGCGGAACCTGGACGACAGCGCGATCTCGGCGTAGGCGTCCTCGGCGGCATCGATCCACAGGTCGAACAGCGCGCGCGCGCTGCCGAGCTGGCGGCCGGGTTCGCTGTGTTGGGCCAGCTTGTCCTCGAAGCGCGCGAATGCATCCTTGCCGGCTTCGGCCAGCAGCGCCTGGTAGGCCTTGCTGTGCTCCTGCTGGTCGAGCTGCGCCTGCGCGAGTTCCTGCCAGCGCTGCTGGTGTTCACGGGTGAGCCCGAAGGTCGGCAGGCCGAGCAGGCCCTTGCCGCCTTGCTGCATCGACTGCAGGTACGGCGCGACCTGCTGGAACCATTGTTCGATGCCCTGCTGGCCGGGACCCTGCATGCCCTGCAGCACGCCCGCGAACGGGTTGTCGCCCAGCGCCTGCTTCCACACACGGGCGACGTCGGCGGCAGCGGTGTCCGTGCCGGAGAACTGGCTCGACACCTGCTGCATCTGCGCGAACCAGCCACGCGCCTGGGTGTTGAAGCGGTCGAGCATGTCGTTGCTTTCGGCGCGGCCGCCGCGAGCCAGTTGCGTCCACCAGCCGATCGCCTCGTTCAAGCCGGGAGCGGACGGTGGCGCCGGCGCACCTGCGGCGCGCAGCTGGTCGCCCCAAGCGCTCCAGTACTGGCGCGCCAGCGCTTCGAGGTCGCCCGCGCCCATGCCGCCCGTGCCAAAGCCAGCGGCAGGATTCCCACCCATGCCGAAGGGCCCGCCCATTCCGAACGGTCCGCCAGCTGCGCCGCCGTCAGCACCGCCAAACCAGCCCGACCCGAATCCGTGATTGGCCATCGCACCCTCCAAATAGTTGCCGCGATGATAGCAACGCGCGGTTGCCGCCCGGTTGCAGCTGGGCGACACGCGCTACGGCTTGGGGATGTGCAGCGTCTTGCTGATCATCAGCGAACCCGAGACCAGGAACATCAGTACCAGCGGGTGGAACTGCCATGGGCCGAGCTTGACCATGCCCAGCCATAGGTCGGCGCCGAGCGCACCCTGCCACGCGGCGACGCCAAGCACGATCACCAGCGCAAGGCTGGTCGGGATTGGCGTGCCTTCGAAATACTTGACCTTGTGGTCCTCGCCCGACAACTGTTCGGCGGTGACGTTGTAGCGCGCCAGGCGGCTGACCCCGCAACCGACGAAGTAGCTGAGCACCACCCAGTCCCAGCCGCCCTGCATGCCACAGGCATAGGCCAGTGCCGCCGGTGCCACGCCAAACGAGATGATGTCCGACAGTGAGTCGAGCTCGCGGCCCAGCGTCGAGGCGGACTTGCGCCAGCGCGCGACGCGGCCGTCGAGCGCATCGAAGATGAAGGCGAGCGGGATCAGCGCCATGCCGATCATGAGGTCGCGCACCACGCCTTCCTGCAGGAAGCGCATCGCCGCGAAAACCGCGCCGGTGCCGCAAAATGCGTTGGCGAGGGTGAACCAGTCCGCGAGGTGGAATTCGCGGAGCATGGAAAAGTGGCGCGGCTTGGGGCGCTGGGTGGACATGGGCCGGTGATCCGCGAGTTCAGGAGCCACCAGCGTGCCAGCGCGAGCGTGACGCCGGCAAGCACAACGCGCCGCATCGACCGCGCGCGGCGGCGGGTGCGGCGCGATCGGGCTACTTCGGGATCGCCAGGTGCGAGGCGGCCAGCGGGACTCCGGCGCCACGCGGCGTGGTCGCGATCACCTCGTCGGCGGGCAGTGCGGCCGCGCCATCGAGGTACGCGTCGACGCGATCGAGCGCGCTATACACGTAGGGCAACAACGGCAGGTAGCGGGCCGCATAGTCCGGCAAGCCGAGGAATCCGTCGAAGTGCTGCACGTGCCGCACCTGCCAGTAGCGCACGTCGCGGCCGGCAGACCGCGCCGTGGCGACATACGGCGCGCTGCTGAAGGCCGGTGGGATCAGGCCGTCGTCGAGGCCATGGATCACCACCACCGGCAGGCCGACGCGCGGCAGCCCGGCGGTGACTGCGGCGACGCCCTGGCGCACACGCGTGGCATCGGCGCCCTCGCCGGTCCACAGCGCGCGCAGGCATTGCAGCCCGCCGAACGACGCGTCAGGCACGGTGATGCGGTGATCGACGATGCCGACACCGGCACCTGGCGGGATACCGCTGCCATCGGCCCACCACCCGGCGCGCTCGGTGGCGGTGGCCGGGCGCGGGCTGAAGTCGGCGTTCAAGGCCGCGAAGCCGTAACCGCAGGGATGCTCCCCGGCGCCATAGCGGCCGTAGGTCGACGCGTACGTCACCGCGACCGCGCGCCACACGTCGAAGCCAGCCACCAGCGCGCCGGCGCGCAGCGCCTCGTCGGTCCAGCCGGTGGCGCGCAACTGCGCATGCGCGGACAAGGCCTGCGCGGCCACGTCGCCGCCCCCGACCAGCCCGGCCGCCTTCAGCGTCGCGCAGCGCATCGCCCACAACGGCGCCGCCTGCGCGGTCATCGGCGGCTGCGGCAACGGCGCCAGAGCGGGATCGAGCAGCGCGCACGGCATAAGCAGTGCCGCCTCGGTGGCGTAGTCGTACAGCGGCCGCGCGCCGGCAACGGTGACATTGGGCTCACCGGCGACGACGGCATCGAGCCAGCCGGCATCGGTTGGGTTGCCGTCCAGTTCGGCCGCGCGCAGCACCGCGCCGCCGCCATTGGAGATGCCCACCGCGATCACGCGGGTGTTGGCGAACGTGAAGGGCGCGGCATCGGGAAACGCACCGTCCAGCGACTGCAACGCAAACTGCGCGGCCTGCTTGACGTGGCGGCCCCAGTCGGCCTCCGGATTGTCGCGCGAATGGGCGTGCTTGAAGGCGACGCCTGCTGTGGCGGTGCTGTCGGGGGCGAACGCCAACCCGTCGACGCGCGAACCCAACGTGCCGTCGGCGCGCGCGCCCTGCCCGGTGTCGAGGTCGAAATAGTCGCTGCCCGCGCCCTTGTCGGTGTACGCGACCGCGCACCCCTTCGGCAGGCCCCAGGCACCGGCTACCGAGATCGAGCCGTAGATGCCGCGCGAACCCGATGACGCGGTCACCACGACGCAGCGCTTGCCGGTGTCGAAGGCATCGGGCACCTGTACCAGCACGCGATGCGGCTGGCTCGCGCCGGGCACCATCGCCAGCGCATGGAACTCGCGCCCCGGCACGTTCGCGGTGCTGCCGTAGACGTCGCCGTAGCCGCCGCCGGGCGCGAGGTCGGCGATGCCGCGCCAGTTGCTCCACAGCGCGCGCCGGCGCAACTCAGCTGACGTCGGATGTTCAGGCTCAGCGAAGGCGGGGGCCGCGGCCGCGCGCAAGCCGTCGGCACCGAGGCCGGCCGTGAGCAGGTCATCGCTGCCGCGATGCTCGGTGATGCGCAGCGCGCTGAACATGGGCGAGGGCTCCTGGTCGACACGCGTACCGGGGGCGGCGCACCCGGCGAGGGCGAGGACGGCAACGGTCGCGGCCGCCATGTGGATGCAAAACGCAATCGGGAATCTGGCCATGGCGCCAGCCTAGCAAGCACGGGCGCGCGGCCCATCGTACTTTGGTACAGGCGCGCGGGCCGCACGCGCGGCGACGCGCTTGCTAGGCTAGGCCGACACATCGTGTGCCCCAGGTCGCCGCATCCCATGCCCTCGCTACTGATCGCCGACGACCATCCCCTGTTCCGCGCGGCGCTGCGCCAGGCGGCGGCCGATGCCGTGGCCGACACCCAGATCTTCGAGGCCGACAGCCTCGACAGCGTGCTCGCCGCCCTGGATCGCGAGTCCGGCATCGACCTGGTGCTGCTGGACCTGCACATGCCCGGCAACCACGGCCTGGCCGGGCTGGCAGCGATCCGGGCGCAGTATCCCGGCGTCGCGGTGGTGGTGGTGTCGGCCAACGACGATCCGCGCGTGGTGCGGCGCGCGCTGGACCATGGCGCGGCCGGCTTCCTGCCCAAGAGCGCCGGCCTGGACGAATTGCGCGAAGCCATCCGCGCGGTGCTGGCGTGCGAGCAATGGCTGCCGGCGTCGCTGAAGGCGTCGGTGGCGCGCACGCACAGCTCCAGCGCCGACGCCGAACTGGCCGCGCGCCTGGCGAGCCTGTCGCCGCAGCAGTTCCGCGTCCTGACGCTGGTCGCCAAGGGCTTGTTGAACAAGCAGATCGCCGACCGCCTCGACGTGCAGGAACGCACCGTCAAGGCGCACCTGTCGGCGATCTTCGAACGGCTCGGCGTGCGCAACCGCACCCAGGCCGGCGTGGTGCTGCGCGAACTGGAACTGATCGATCCGGCGCGGCAACTGGCGCAGTGACGCGACACCGTTGACGTCTTGCTGGCGCGAAGCGGTATTCGCTGCCGTCCGTGCCTGCACCCGTTCCTGCCAAGCGCAGGATTCCGCAGGACGCCCGATGGGCGCGACAGTCCGGGACCGGTCGCTCCCGGGCGATCGCGTGGGCGCGCTTACGTCGCGCAACCGTCCTGGACCGCCTCGACCAGCCGCGGCGCATCGGCCGCCCGGACATCGCGGGCGGCCAGCAGCCGGTCAAGCACCGACTTCAACGCCAGCGGCTTGAGCGGCTTGCCCAACAGCGGCAGGCCGGCCTCGTGCACCGCGCGACGCACCGCCTCGCCGGTATCGGCGCTGAGGATCACCGCCGGCCTCGCGCCGAAGCGTTCGCCCAGCCGGGTCGCCAGCGCGGCGCCGGTGTCGCCGTCGTCGAGGTGGTAGTCGAACAACCACAGCGCCGCATCCTGCTCCCGCAGCGCCGCATGCGCGGACGCGTCGTCGACAGCGGTGGCGACGTCGCATCCCCAGCCCGCCAGCACGCGCGCCAGCGCCGCCAGGGCCTGCGGGTCGTTGTCGACCAGCAGCACCCGCGTCCCGGCGACCCCCCGCCGCACCGCAACCGGCGTGGGCGCCGGGCGCACCGCCGCCACCGATGGCAGCGTCACCGAAAACGCCGAGCCACCACCCGGTCGGCTGCGCAGCTTGATGGGCGCATGCAGCAGTCGGGCGATGCGATCGGCGATCGACAGGCCCAGGCCCAGCCCCTGCCCCGCGGCATTCTCGCCGCGGCGGAATTCCTCGAAGATCACCCCCTGTTGCTCCAGGGCGATGCCAGGGCCGGTGTCATGCACCTCGATGCGCAAGTCGCCCGCGTCGCGGCGAACGCCCAGCAGCACGCTGCCATCGGCGGTGTAGCGCACGGCGTTGGCGAGGAAGTTCTGCAGCACCCGGCGCAGCAGTTGCGGGTCGCTGTCCACCCACCCGGCGCAACCGACGAAGCGCAGGCGCAAGCCGCGCGCCGCGGCAATCGCGCCGAACTCCGATGCCAGCGGCTCCAGCACGTCGGCCAGCGGAAATTCGCGCGCCTGCGGCACCAGCCCGCCGCCTTCCAGCCGCGACATGTCGAGCAGCCCGGTCAGCAGGTCGCCGGTCGAATCCAGCGCGCCGCTGATCTGCGCGACCGCCTCGCGTTGCCGCACGTCGACCTGCTGCGAAAGGGCATCGGCGAACAACTGCGCGGCATGCAGCGGTTGCATCAGGTCGTGGCCGATCGCGGCCAGGAAGCGGCTCTTGGCATCGTTGGCGTGCTCCGCTGCGCCCTTGGCGATTTCCAGGTCCTCGGTACGCGCGGCGACACGCTGCTCGAGCGTTTCGTTGGACTGGATCAGTGCCGCCTCGGCACGGCGGAACTGCGTGACATCGGTGAACGTGGCGACGAAACCGCCGCCGGGCATCGGGTTGCCACGGATCTCGATGATGCTGCCGTCGGGCAGTACGCGCTCTGACAGGTGCCGGGTGCCGGCGCGCATGTACGCGAGCCGGCGCTCCAGCGCCTGGTCGGGGTCGCCCTGCGGCGGCAGGCGCTGCAGCGCCCAGCGCGCGACGTCGGCGATCGGCTTGCCGACCTGCAGCAGGCCCTCGGGGAAGCCGAACAGCTCGGCGTAGCGGCGGTTCCAGGCCACCAGGCGCAATTGCGCATCGACCACGCTGATGCCCTGGGTCATGTTCTGCAGCGCCGCTTCGAGCACGCGCTGGTTGAAGCGCAGGTCGGCCGAGGCCTCGCCGACGATCGCGGCGACGGTGTCGAGGTGGCCGGCTTCGCGGCGCGCCGCATCGAGCAGCACGCGCGCCGAGGCCGAACCGAGCACCGCCGCCAGTTCGCGCTCCAGGCGCGCCTCGGCCTGCGCCGGCACCGCGCCCACGGCCGGTGCGTCGAGCAGCAGTTCGGTGACGCGCTCGGGTGGCAGGAAGCGCAGTCCGGCGTCGCGCAGGGTCTGCGCATCCAGGCCGCGGCGCGCACGCCGCGGCGCCTCGCCACGCACCAGCGCGACCAGCACCGTGACGAGGGTGCCGACGAAGAGGCTGGCACCGACCGCCCGTCCGAGCCGCGTCCACCCGGTCAGGCCGAACAGCCCTTCCGGCGACAGCCAGTCCCAGCCGAAGGGCCCGCCCGCCAGCCACGCCGGTGACAGGTCGCGCACCTGCATCACCAGCGGCAACAGCAGCACCCACGCCCATGCGACGAAGCCCGCCAGCACCCCGGCCACCGCCGCGCGCGGCGGCGTCTGCGGCCGCCACACCGCGAATGCCAACGCCGGCACCAGCGTCGCCAGCGCCGAGAACGACACCGCGCCGACGTCGGCCAACGCCTCGCTGCCGGCGATCAAGCGGCTGTAGGCCCACGCCAGCAGCATGATCGCGACGATGCCGACCCGGCGCAGCGCCAGCACGCGGCCACGCAGGTCGCTGCCGTCGTTGCGCGACCACGCCCCGCGCAGCAGGCCCGGCGCGAACCAGTGGTTGCCGATCATCAGGCTCAGGGTCAGGGTGCTGACCACGACCATGCCGGTGGCGGCACTGAGTCCGCCCAGGAACGCGAACAGCGCCAGCCCGTGGTGGCCCTGCGCGAGCGGCAGGGCAAGCACATACAGGTCCGACGGCACCCGCCCGGCGAGCAGCGCGTCGCCGGCCTTCGCCAGTGGCAACACCGGCAGCGCGATCAGCACCAGGTACAGCGGAAACAGCCAGCGCGCGGTGCGCACGTGGCGTTCGTCGCGGCACTCGACCACGGCGACATGGAACTGGTGGGGCAGGATGAACATCGCGAATGCGCCCAGCAGCACCAGCGGCACGAACCCGCCGGCCGGCGTCGGCAACGCCTCCGCGACCGGCCGCGCGCCGGCAACCGGCAACGCGTCCAGCCCCCACCAGACGAACGCACCCAGCGCCAGCATCGCAGCGAGCTTGAACACCGATTCGAAGGCCATCGCCAGCACCAGGCCGCGATTGTGCTCGGCGGCGCTGGCGCGGCGGGTGCCGAACAGCATCGCGAACAACGCCATCGCCAGCGCGACATAGAGCGCGCTGTCCTGCCACGCCGGCAGGACCACGCCGTCGCTGCTGCGCGTGGTGAGCATCGTGAAACTCATCGCCACGGCCTTCAACTGCAGCGCGATGTAGGGAATCAGGCCCAGCGCCGCGACCAGCGTCACCGTGGCCGCGAGCCACGCATCCTTGCCCAGCCGCGTCGCGATCAGGTCCGCCAACGACGTTGCATTGGTCTCGCGCGCCAGGCGCACGAGCCGCATCATGAAACCCATCGCCAGTGCGTACAGCACGATCGCGCCGAGAAACGTCGGCGGCAGCGCCCAACCATATCGCGATGCCTGGGTGACCGTGCCGTAGAACGTCCACGACGTGCAGTGCACCGCCAGCGAAAGCGCATAGACATGGTGCCAATGGCGCGCCAGCAGTCCCGGCCGGCGTTCGGCGTACAGCGCCGCGCCGAACATCAAGGCGAGCCACAGCACGCCCGCCAGCGCGACCGCCGCAAAACTCAACATGTGCGCGTCGTACCGGCCATCGCCCGCCCTTTTCCCGATGCCCGAGCATAACGAAATGCCGGAGTCGCGAACATGCCACGAGCACGTCGCGGCAGGTACGCGTCGCAGTGTCGCGACTTCGCTTCAACGACCAGCGGCCACGAAAAAAAAACGGCGGGCCGAAGCCCGCCGTCCATTCCGACCGTCTTCGGGGAACCGGTCAGAAGTCGTAGCGCGCCGACAACGAGTACTGGCGCGGG
>JBBRWW010000089.1:0-12088 GCA_038248955.1 Lysobacterales bacterium | reverse complement strand
CCGAGGTCGAGATGACATTGACAATGCGGCCGTAGCCATCGCGCTGCATGCCCGGGATCACCGCGCCGGCCAGCACGTGGTTGGCGATCAGATGCTGTCGGAACGCGGCTTCGAAGGCGGCCACCTCGGTGCCGTGGACGGGGCCTGGGGCCGGGCCGCCGCTGTTGTTGATGAGGATGTGCACGGGCTTGCCGGCGACCAGGGCTTCCACCTGGGCACGCAACGCGTCGGTCTGGGTGGCATCGGCGGCGATCCAGCCATGCGCTTGCGCCGGATGGACGCAGGGCAGGGCACCGGCCAGCGACGGCAGCAGGTCCGCGCGGCGGGCGAGCAGCGTGACATCCGCACCCAGCGACGCCAGTGTCTGTGCGGTCGCCAGGCCGATGCCCTGGCTGCCTCCGCAAACGAGCGCGTGCTTTCCGGTCAGGTCGAGATTCATGCGGGTCTCCGGCGGTTGTGCGTCAGCCGAGCCGGTCGCGCATCAGCGCGGCCACGGCCCGGTGGCGATCGTTGCCGAGCGTGTCGAGATGATCGGCAACGGCGACGCGGTTGGCAGTGGGATGGTTCTGGTTGAACTTGAACTTCAGCGTGATGCGCTCGGCGAGAAAACGGAAGCCGATGATGCCGCGCAGCTGGCTGCGCTGGTCCTCGCGCCCAGGCTCGAACTGCCAGTCGCCGCCCACGGCCGCTTCGTGCTGCCGGCTGAGCTGGCCGACCAGGTCGGCCAGCGAAGGCTCGTCGTCGAACGTGTCCAACCGGCCATCCAGGTGCGCCACGGCGTAGTTCCACGTCGGCACCCGCGACTGGGCTTCCCTGTCCGGGTACCAAGAGGGCGAAACATAGGCATTGGGCCCATGCACGATCGCCATGGCCGGCCCGGCGTGGCGGGCCTGGGGGTTCGGGCGCGCCCAATGGCCACGCAATTCAACCCGCTCGCCGTCGCGGCGATACAGCACCGGCAGATGGCTCACCTGCGGGGTGCCGTCGTCGACCGTGAGCAGGGTAATGAAGCTGTCCGCGGCGATCAGTCGGTCGAGCGCGCTCAGGTCCGATTCGATGAAGGCGGCGGGCACGTGCATCGGGTCAACGACGGCCAGGCAGCTTCTGCACCATCTGCGCGCGCAGCGCCTCATCGTCGCCCTGCGGGGGCTGGAGCTGCTCCAGCGCGAACCCGCGTTCGGCGGCCTCGTCCTCGTCGAGGCCATCCAGGGCCACGAACTCGGCGTCCATCAATGCGGCGCGGGCACTGTCCTCGCTGTCGTACGGCAGGAGGTTGCCATCGCTGTCGAACACGACCGCAGTACCGGCATCATTGATCCGCAACTGCGCCCAGATCACCGTCAGGCCCAGCGTGGCCAGCCACCACTGGTTGTCGGTGCCGCTCACCATGCCACCACTGTCGACAATGCCCATAGCACGCCGGCGCAGGCCAGTCCGCCGATGATCGTTATCAGCGATACGAACGCCGGCGTCGCCAGGCCGTCGAGGTTGCGGTCGTTGGCCCGGCGATAGTCGCGACGCAGCAACCACGCCAGGGCGGAGGGCTTGGCGAACGCGCCCGGCCCAAGCTCCTGCTGCAAGACCGGATGGCGGTCGCGGATGTGCACCAGCGCCAGCGGCCAGAAGATGATGAACGCGGTGGCGCCGGCGATGGCAGTGGCGACGAACAGCAGGGCGAAGAACAGGATCACGGGGCGGAATCTCGATGGGGTTGGGACGATCAACGTGCTTCTTTTTAGTACTCGGCACTACCCGGCGCGCGCGGGTAGGCGATCGCGTCGCGGATGTTGCTCAGGCCGCAGACATAGACCACCAGGCGTTCGAAGCCGAGGCCGAAGCCGGCGTGCGGCACGGTGCCGTAGCGGCGGAAGTCGCGATACCAGCCGTAATGCACCGGGTCCAGGCCGAACTGCGCCATGCGCGAGTCGAGCACGTCGAGCCTTTCTTCACGCTGGCTGCCGCCGATGATCTCGCCGATGCCGGGCGCCAGCACGTCCATCGCCGCGACCGTCTTGCCGTCGTCGTTGAGGCGCATGTAGAACGCCTTGATGTGCTCGGGGTAGTTGAGCACCACCACCGGGCGGCCGACGTGCTGCTCGACCAGCCAGCGTTCGTGCTCGGTCTGCAGGTCCAGGCCCCATTCGACCGGGAACTCGAACTTCTGCCCGGAGTTCTGCAGCAGGGTGACGGCGTCGGTGTAGTCAATGCGCTCGAATGGCGCATTGATGAACGCCTCCAGGCGGGTGATCGCGTCGGGCTGCACGCGCTGCGCGATGAACGCGAGGTCGTCGCCGCGCTCGTCGAGCACCGCGCGGAACAGGTACTTGAGGAAGTCCTCGGCGACCTGGGCGTTTTCCAGCAGGTCGGCGAATGCGATCTCCGGTTCGACCATCCAGAACTCGGCGAGGTGGCGGGTGGTGTTGCTGTTCTCGGCGCGGAACGTCGGCCCGAAGGTATAGACCTTGCTGAGCGCGAGGCAGTAGGCCTCGACATTGAGTTGCCCGGACACCGTCAGGAACGTCTCCTTGCCGAAGAAGTCGCGGCTGAAATCCACCGCGCCGGCCTTGTCGCGCGGCAGGTTGGCCAGGTCCAGCGTCGACACCCGGAACATCTGGCCCGCGCCCTCGGCATCGGACGTGGTCACGATCGGGGTGCTGATCCAGAAGTATCCACGCTCATGGAAGAACCGGTGCACGGCCTGCGCCAGGCAGTGGCGGATGCGGGTGACCGCGCCGAACAGGTTGGTGCGCGGGCGCAGGTGCGCGACCTCGCGCAGGAACTCCAGCGAGTGCGCCTTGGGCTGGATCGGGTAGGTTTCCGGATCGTCGACCCAGCCCACGACCTGCAGCGTGGAGGCCTGGATCTCGAACGCCTGCCCCTGTCCCTGCGACTGCACCAGCGTGCCGCTGGCGATCACCGAGCAGCCCGCCGTCAGGCGCTTCACCTCGGCCTCGTAGTTGGGCAGGGTATTGGGCACCACGACCTGGATCGGCGCGAAGCAGGAGCCATCGCTGACATTGACGAAGCTCAGCCCGGCCTTTGAATCGCGGCGGGTGCGTACCCAGCCGCGGACCGTGACTTCGCCACCTGCGGGCATCTTGCCTGCGAGCGCGTGCTCGACGCTGACCACCGTCATGCCTTGATTCCTTGCCTGTGCGGGCCGATATGGGAGAGGCGGGAGTTTAACCGGAGCGGCGAACCGCCGCCGCTATACTCCAGCACGACATTACTTCAGCGCCACATCGTTTGCGGCCGCTGCCGCCGGTGCCCAGCGCGCCGCCATCACGCAGGAGCCTCGCATGGCCGTCACCCTTACCGCCGCCGCCCAGGCGCGCGTCCAGCACTACCTCACCGAAGCCCCGGACGCACTGGGGCTGCGTTTCGGCGTCAGCAAGGCCGGCTGCTCTGGCTGGCAACACGTCGCCGACCTCGCCAAGGACCAGCGCGACGGAGACAGCGTGTTCGAGCAGGAAGGCGTGCGCATCTATGTCGATGCCATCAGCCTGCCTCTGGTCGACGGTACCCGGATCGACCTGGTCAAGCAGCGGCTGGGCGAGCAGTTCGTGTTCAACAACCCCAATGCGAGCGCCGAGTGCGGTTGCGGCGAGAGCTTCACCACCGACGCCGACGCGGCCTGAGCACCTCGTAAGGGAGTTTCCCGCTCGTTGGCCGCTGCCGGATTCGTCCGCGCGGCGGCGCGAGCTAGACTCGGCGGACGCTTACCTGGGGATTCCGCATGTTTCGATCGCTCCTCCTGGCCGCCGCAGGCGCGGCCATGCTCACCCTCGTCGGGCCGCTACGCGCGCAGGGTGTCGACGCCGATACCCGGCTCACCGCTTACTTCGCTGCGGAGTGGGAGCGAGGCCTGCAGGAAAACCCCGAGAACGCCACTTACAACGGCGACAGGCGCTTCAACGACCGCTGGACCGACCGCAGCCTTGCGGCGATCGCGCAGCGCGAAGCGGCCGACCGCGCCGCGCTGGTGCAGTTGCATGCGATAGGGCGCAAGGCGCTGTCGAGCGACTCGCAACTGGATTACGACACGTACGAGTGGCAATTGGCCCACGGCATCGAGCGGCAGAAGTTCCGCGAATACCTGCAGCCGGTCGGCCACCAGGGCGGCATCCAGACCGCGGACGGCATCGCCGAGGTGCTGCCGTTCGCCAGCGTCAAGGACTACCGCGACTGGCTGGCGCGGCTGGCTGCGCTTCCCGGCGTGATCGAACAGACCACTGAACTCATGCGCGAGGGCTTGAAGGCCGGGCAGGTGCCGCCGCGGGTGCTGATGCAGCGCGTGCCGGCGCAGATCGCCGCGCAGATCGTCGCCGACCCCACCACCAGCGCGTTCTATCGTCCGTTCACGAAGTTCCCGGCCGACGTGCCGCCAGCCGAACGCGCCGGCCTGCAGGCTGACGCCCAGCGGGTCATCGCCGACAAGGTCGTTCCGGCCTATCGCGCCTTCGCCACGTTCTTCAACGACGAGTACCTGCCCAGGACCCGCGCGGGCATCGCCGCGGCCGACCTGCCCGAGGGCAAGGCGTATTACGAATTCCTCGCCGGGTACTACACGACCACCGACCTCAGCGTCGAGCAGATCCACCAGATCGGCTTGAAGGAAGTCGCGCGGATCCGTGGCGAGATGGAGAAGGTCAAGGTCGAGGCAGGATTCAACGGCTCGCTGCCGGAGTTCTTCACCTACCTGCGCAGCGACCCGAAATTTTTCATCAAGAGCCCCGATGCCCTGCTGCAGGCCTACCGTGCGCTGGCCAAGCGCATCGACCCGGAGCTGGTGAAGGTGTTCCACACGATCCCGCGCCAGCCCTACGGCGTGCGACCGATCCCCGACAACATCGCGCCCGACACCACCACTGCCTATTACCAGCCCGGCGCCGTGGACGGCAGCCGCGCCGGCTTCTACTACGTCAACCTGTTCAAGCCCGAGGTCCGTCCGACTTGGGAAATGCTGCCGCTGTCGCTGCACGAGGCGGTGCCGGGCCATCACTTCCAGTTCGCCCGCAGCCTGGAATTGCCGGAACGGCCGATGTTCCGCCGCACCGCGTACTTCGTTGCCTACAGCGAGGGCTGGGGCCTGTATGCCGAGCAGCTGGGCTATGACATGGGGCTGTATGACGACCCCTACGACCGGTTCGGGCAGTTGACCTACGAGATGTGGCGCGCGGTGCGGCTTGTGGTCGACACCGGGATGCACGCCAAGGGCTGGTCGCGCGAGCGCGCGATCGCGTATTTCAAGGACAACGCCGCCAAGACCGACCAGGACATCGTCAACGAGGTCGACCGCTACATCGGCACGCCGGGGCAGGCGCTGGCCTACAAGGTCGGCCAGCTCCGGATTTCCGGATTGCGTGCCAGGGCCAAGGCGGCGCTGGGCAACCGGTTCGACCTGCGCGCGTTCAACGATGCAGTGCTCGCGACCGGCTCGGTGCCCCTGCAGGCCCTTGAAATGCGCATCGATGCCTGGATCGAGGCCGAGAAAGGCATGCCAGCCGCCTCCTGAGCCGGGCGTCTGCCGGGCAGGGGCTCGCGTTTGCCCCCAAGCCCTTGGACCTGCCATACTTTCCGGCTCCCACGGCCTCGGTGCTTCACGCCGAGCCGGCCGGGACCTTGCCCTACCGCGCCCAGCATTCCAGTGAATGGGGTGGCGGGGGGCTACCCCGACCCGCGGCGACAGGCTGCGGGCGACATCCATAAGGAACTACACAATGCGTCATTACGAAGTCGTGTTCCTGGTCCATCCGGACCAGAGCGAGCAGGTGCCGGCCATGATCGAGCGCTACAAGGGGCTGATCGAGGGCGGCGAAGGCAAGATCCACCGTCTCGAGGACTGGGGCCGCCGCCAGCTGGCGTACCCGATCGCGAACCTGGTCAAGGCCCATTACGTGCTGCTCAACATCGAGTGCGGCATCGCCACGCTCAACGAGCTGGTCGACGGGTTCCGCTTCAACGATGCGGTGCTGCGCCACCTGGTCATGAAGCGTGACGAGGCCGAGACCGAGCAGTCGCTGATCATGAAGTTCAAGGACGAGAAGGCCGACAAGCCCGAGCGTGGCGAGCGTGGCGAACGCCGCCGCCGTGACGAGGAAGGCACCGCCCCGGCCACCGATGATTCCGCCGCCGACTCCGCCACCGACGACACCGTCGAAGCCGCATAAGGAACGCCCCCATGTCCAAGTTTTTCCGCCGCCGCAAGTTCTGCAAGTTCACCGCCGAAGGCGTCAAGGAGATCGATTACAAGGATCTCAACACCCTGCGGCAGAATGTCGGTGAGACCGGCAAGATCGTCCCCAGCCGCGTGACCGGCACCAAGGCGAAGTACCAGCGCCAGCTGGCGACGTGCATCAAGCGCGCGCGTTTCCTTGCCCTGATCCCGTATACCGACAACCACAGCTCGTAATTCCGGCCGTTCCGGCCGACCGTCATCCGGCGCACCCGTCAGGGGCCTGCTTCCGCCAACGCGGACATGGCAGGTCCCTCGATCGGTTCGCGGTAGCGGCAGCCGGACCCATCGGACGCTGATCATTCGGACAGCCACCAGTTGCGGCGCGTCGCGTCGCTAACGAATTTGGAGCACCACCATGCAATTGATCCTTACCCAAAACGTGCAGAACCTCGGCAAGCTCGGCGACAAGGTCGACGTCAAGCCGGGCTACGGCCGCAACTTCCTCGTCCCGCAGGGCAAGGCCGTCCCGGCCACCGCCGCCAGCCTGGCTGATTTCGAGGCCCGTCGCGCCGACTATGAAGCCAAGGCCGTCGCTACGCTGGAAGGCGCCGAGGCCCGCAAGGCCGCGCTCGACGGCGTCGAGGTCACGTTGACCGCGAATGCCGCCGCCGAAGGCAAGCTCTACGGCTCGATCAGCCCGCGCGACATCGCCGATGCACTGACCAAGATCGGCCAGAAGGTCGAGAAGTCGGAAGTCGTGCTGAGCGAGGGTCCGCTGCGCCGTACCGGCGAATACGACGTGCTGATCCACCTGCACGCCGACATCGAGGCCACCGTCAAGGTGATCGTGGTGGGCGAAGCCGCCTGATCCATCGGATCGAGGCGATCGTCAAGCGAAAGGCGCCGAAAGGCGCCTTTCGTGTTTCCGCCACCCGGGCAGGGGTCTTGAAGGCATCGGCCACTGCGCCGTCGCAGCGGGCGCGACGCCCCCGTGCGATGACACGCCAGGCGCGCGCTCGTAATCGGCCCGGAGCAGTGGTTATCCCGGGGATATCCACAGACTTATCTGCAACGCACGGCACCGGGTGCCGGCTAGGATGCCCAGGCGGCTTGCTGGCTTCCGACCGGACGTCAATACCCGGCCCACCTGCCTCATCCCGGTCGCCAGACGGCCGGCGCATCTCGTCCCAGGGGAAACCACCGCAATGAATGCACGTCCGGGTATGCACGGCGATCACCGCGGTGACCGCAGCGACAAGCGATTCGAGACCCGGGCCGAGCATCGCATCGACCAGTTGCGCGTGCCGCCGCAGTCGGTCGAGGCCGAGCAGGCGGTGCTGGGCGGGCTGATGCTCGCGCCCGACGCCTATGACCGCGTCGCCGACCAGATCACCGAGCAGGACTTCTACCGGCGCGACCACCAGCTCATCTATCGCGCCATCCGCGAACTGGCCGAGAAGAGCAAGCCGTTCGACGCCGTGACCCTCGGTGAGTGGTTCGAGTCGCAGGGCATGGTCGAGCAGGTGGCCGGCGGTGCCTACCTGATCGAACTGGCCAGCACGACGCCGTCGGCCGCCAACATCGTCGCCTACGCCGAGATCGTGCGCGACAAGGCGGTGCTGCGAAAGCTGATCGAAGTCGGCACCGGCATCGTCAACGACGGTTTCCAGCCCGATGGCCGCGACAGCAGCGAAATCCTGTCCAGCGCCGAGCAGCAGGTGTTCGCGATCGCCGAAGCCGGCGCACGCGGGCGCACCGACTTCACTCCCGTCAACCAGGCGTTGTCGGAGGCCTTCGACGTGCTGCAGACGCGCTATGCCAACGGCGGCAGCGTCACCGGCCTGCCCACCGGCTACACCGAGCTTGACGAAATGACCGCGGGCCTGCAGCCGACCGACCTGCTGATCCTTGCCGCGCGCCCGGCGATGGGCAAGACGACGCTTGCGCTCAATATCGCCGAACACGCGGCGATCAAGACCAAGAAAGCGGTCGTCGTGTTCTCGATGGAAATGTCCGCCAGCCAGTTGGCGCTGCGCCTGATCTCGTCCAACGGCCGCGTCAATGCCCAGCGGCTGCGCAACGGCCAGCTGGAGGACGAGGACTGGAGTCGCGTCACCGGCGCGATCCGGATGCTGCGCGATGCCAAGATCTTCATCGACGACACGCCGGGCCTGTCGCCCGACGTGCTGCGCGCCAAGTCGCGACGGCTCAAGCGCGAGCACGACGTCGGCTTGATCGTGATCGACTACCTGCAGTTGATGGCGGTGCCGGGCAACAAGGAAAACCGCGCGACCGAGATTTCCGAGATCTCGCGCTCGCTCAAGCACCTGGCCAAGGAACTCAACGTCCCGGTGATCGCGCTGTCGCAGCTCAACCGATCTCTGGAGTCGCGCGCCGACAAGCGTCCGGTGATGGCCGACCTGCGCGAGTCCGGCGCCATCGAGCAGGACGCCGACGTGATCATGTTCATTTACCGCGACGACTACTACAACAAGGAGAACTCGCCGGACCAGGGGCTGGCCGAGATCATCATCGGCAAGCAGCGAAACGGTCCGACCGGCTCGATCAAGCTGAAGTTCTTCGGCGAGTACACGCGCTTCGACAATCTCAGTCACGACTCGATTGGTTCTTTCGAATAGCCCTGCCCGTTGGGGGCGGCCGCGCCATCGCAACCCCGCCCCGGTCGTATTGTTCCAAGCGCCCACGGCACGTGGCGCATCGTGCAGACGCATCGCACACCGCTAGAATCGCCGCATGGCCCGCCCAACCTCCGCAACCATCCATGCCGACGCGCTGCGCCACAACCTCAGCCGGGTTCGCGCGCTTGCGCCCCACAGCCGGGTCATGGCCATGGTCAAGGCCGATGGCTACGGCCACGGGCTCGAGCGGGTGGCGCGCGCTTTGGGTGCTGCCGATGCGTTCGGCGTGGCGTCGCTGTCCGATGCCGAGCGCCTGCGCAGCGCCGGGATCTCGCAACCCATCCTGCTGCTGTCGGGATTCGACCAGCCCGCCGACATCGAGCGGATTCGGCAACTTGGCGTGGACACAGCGGTGCACCATGCCAGCCAGCTGGAAATGCTCGAGCAGTGCGGCGCCGGCGATCCGATCCGTTGTTGGCTGAAGCTCGATACCGGCATGCACCGGCTTGGCTTCGCGCCGGAAGACGTCCGCGGCGCGCATGCCCGCCTTGTTGCCATACCGGGCGTGGTTGGCGAGATCGTGTTTATGAACCATTTCGCCAGCTCCGAGGAGTTCGGTACCGCATCCTCCGACGGACACGCGACGCGCGAGCAGATGCGCGTGTTCGCCGAGGCGACCGCCGGACTCGACGGCGCGCGTTCGCTGGCCAATTCCGCCGCCGTGCTCGGATGGCCCGACGCGCACGCGCAATGGGTGCGTCCGGGCGGCGCGCTGTATGGGATCTCGGTCGTGGAGGGTCGTACCGGGGCGGATTTCGGACTGCGCGCCGCGATGACCCTGTCGACCCGTCTGATCGCGGTCAACCGTATCCGCAAGGGCGAGCGCATCGGCTATGCCGGCACCTGGGAGTGCCCCGAGGACATGCCCGTCGGCGTCGCGGCGATCGGCTACGGCGACGGCTATCCACGCGCCGCGCCGGCGGGCACCCCGGTGCTGGTGGGAGGCCGGTCCACGCAGGTCATCGGCCGCGTGTCGATGGACCTGATGACGATCGACCTGCGCGGGGTCGCCGATGCGCGGGTGGGGTCGTCCGTCACGCTGTGGGGTCCTGACCTGCCCGTCGAACGCATTGCCGCCGCGGCCGGCACGATCGGCTACGAGCTGACCTGTTCGGTGACGCGACGGGTGCGCGTCGTCGAGCAATAGCGGCGCGGGGTTCGCGGTGTTGGGCATACTGCGGCGACTTCCACTCACCCTCCGCCCATGCCGACTGCACTCGTCTGGTTCCGCAATGACCTGAGACTGGACGACAACCCGGCGTTGCGCGCCGCGCTGGACGGCGGCTACACGCCCATCCCCGTATACGTGCATGGGCCCGACGAAGCGGGGGCGTGGCGGCCCGGTCGGGCTTCGGACGCGTGGCGCGACAAGTCGCTCGCGTCGCTGGATGCCGAACTTCGCCAGCGCGGCTCGCGGCTGCGCGTGTTCCTGGGCCCGAGCCTGCAGACCCTGCAGACACTGATCGCCGCGACCGGCGCCGAGGCGGTGTTCTGGAACCGCCGCTACGAGCCCACGCATCAAAAGCGCGACAGCGTGATCAAGCGCGAACTGCGCGGGCAGGGGGTGCTCGTGGAGAGCTTCAATGGCAGCCTGCTGGTCGAACCGTGGATGGTGAAGACCAAGGCCGGCACGCCGTTCAAGGTGTTCACGCCGTTCTGGCGCGCGGCGTTGTCCGACTGGCAATTGGCAGCAACCTGGGACGCGCCGCCGTCGCTGCCACCATCCGACGAGGGACCCGGCGGCATTGCGCTGGAGACCCTGAAACTGGCGCCCGCCCGTGCATGGGACACCGGATTCTGGGAGCGCTGGGAACCGGGCACGGCGGGTGCCACCGCCGCGCTGGAGGTGTTCGTCGATGGCGCCCTGCGCGGCTACCGGCAGCAGCGCGACCGGCCCGACCGCGTCGGCACCTCGCGACTGTCGCCACACCTGCACTTCGGTGAGATCTCGCCGTGGCGCATCGTGCACGCGCTGGAGGCGCGGCGCGGGCAGGCCGATGGCAACGACATCGACACCGCCATCAAGGAGCTGGGCTGGCGCGAATTCGCGCACCACCTCCTGCACCACTTCCCGCATACGCCCGACCTCAACTTCAATCCGCGCTTCAATGATTTCGACTGGGCGCGGGTGGCGCCGCATGCGTTGGCGGCGTGGCAGCACGGCCGCACCGGCGTGCCCATCGTCGACGCCGGGATGCGCGAACTGTGGGCCACCGGCTGGATGCACAACCGCGTGCGCATGATCGTCGGCAGCTACCTGACCAAGCACCTGCGCTACCACTGGCGCCACGGTGCCCACTGGTTTTGGGACACGCTGGTGGACGCCGACCTGGCCAGCAACTCGATGGGCTGGCAATGGGTCGCCGGCACCGGTGCCGATGCCGCCCCGTACTTCCGGGTGTTCAATCCGGTCACGCAGGCGGAGAAATTCGACCCCGACGGACGCTACATCGCCCGCTGGGTACCGGAACTGGCCGGCGTGCCGCTTCCGCTGCGCTTCGCGCCGTGGCGCGACCCCGGGGCCTTGGAGCGACTTGCTCCCGACTACCCGCAACAGCCACTCGTCGACCTCGCCACCGGCCGCGACGCCGCGCTCGCCGCGTACCGCCAGCAGCGCGGCTGACACCGGGGTGATGGCGCGCTGACGCCGCGTTGACGTCGCTCGCGGCCGCGTGATTCACTCGGAACCAACCTTGGAGCGTCGCATGGCCACTGCAAGATCGCGCCAACCCATACGACGTGACCCGATGTCGCGCGTCGACACGGCGTGGCTGTGCATGGAGCGACCGACCAACCCGATGATGATCACGGGCGTGTTGATGTTCGCCGAGCCGATGTCGCTGGACGGGCTCAAGCGCGTGATCAAACAGCGGTTCCTGTCCTACACGCGCTTCAGCCAGATGGCGGTGGAAACCGCGACCGGCGCCATCTGGCAGACGGACGAGGACTTTGAACTCGATTGGCACGTGCAGCAGGTGGCGTTGCCGGGGCGGGGCGGCAAGCGTGCGCTGGAGCGTTTCGTCAGCCAGTTGGCGTCGTCGCCGCTCAACCACAGCCGGCCGCTGTGGCAGTTCCACCTCGTCGAGCGCTACGACGGTGGTTCGGCGTTGATTGCGCGCATCCACCACAGCTACGCCGATGGCATCGCGCTGGTGCAGGTGTTGTTGTCGTTGACCGACACGACGCGCGAGCCGAGCAGGGCCAGCGAGCT
>JBBRWW010000088.1:0-12434 GCA_038248955.1 Lysobacterales bacterium | reverse complement strand
CGTCGAGCGTGGGCAACCGCTGCAGGAACGCGACCATTCCCCAGATGTATTCGTCGCTCATGCTCTTGCCCCAGGCCGGCATGCCCGATGCCTTGAAGCCGTGCTTGATCGCCCAGAAATGGTGCGACGGGTCGCCGACCTCGGCCTTGGAAAAATCCGGCGGGGAGGGATACAGACCGCTGCTCAGCTCGGTCGGGCCCATGCCCGGGGCGAGATGGCAGCCGGTGCACATGGCGTCGTAGTTGCCGGCGCCCTGGCGGATCAGCGCGGCATCGTCGAGGTTGGGCGGTGGGTGCAGCTTGCGCGCGCGCGCGGTGACGGAGCGCTCGCGCAACATCTCCAGCATCGAGTACACCGGTTTGGTGTGGGTGTCGTCGGCGCCGATGTTGTAGATGCCGGACCAGACGAAAACGCCGACGATCAACAGTGAAGCAACGGCGAGTACGACGACGGTGATCGTCGAGTGGCGGGTCACGAGTGGCATGGATGCTTTCCTTATCAGAACCACAGTCGCAGGCCCGCGACAACGCGGGTGTCATTGATGTCTTTGCCGTCCAGTTGAAGCAAGTCGGCAGTGCGACCGAAAGCGCGCTCGCGAACCACGCCGATGTACGGCGCGAACTTGCGGGTGACCTCGTAGCGCAGGCGCAGACCCGCCTCGATCGTACTTAGACCCGAGCCGATGCCGCGGCGCTCGTCGTTCTTTCCGTACAGGTTGACCTCGACCAACGACTGCAGGATCAGGCGGTTGGTGAGCAACGTCTCGTACTCGGCCTCGAACCTCGCGGCGGTTTGGCCGCCCTGGCCAATGTATGCCGTTGCCTGGACCTCGAACTTGTATGGCGCCAGACCCATCACGCCGAACGCAGCAAAGTCCTGCGACGCGCCGGGCTTGAAGTCGTGGCGTATGCCCGTGACCACATCCCACCACGTCGCCACGCTGTGGCCGTACAGCACTTCAAGGTCGGCGCTCTCGAGTTTGCCAGCGACCTGCCCGCCTTCGCTGCGCAGCCACAAGCGGTTGAGGTCGGTACCGATCCAGCCTTGGCCCTCCCACTCGAAGCCGGTGCCTGGGTTGGCATTCCACGCTTCAAGGCGATCCAGCAACAGGAAGGTCTGGATGCTGTTGTCGTGTACGGCGTGTCCGCCAGACGGCGGGACGGCAGCCGCACGGTCGGCCGCGGTCAGCATCGGAATCGGCTCGCGCGGATCGGTCGGGGCCATCGTCATGCTGGCGTGGTCCATGCCTGGCATCGACGAGTCGCCCGCTGGCATTGGCATCGTCGAGTGGTCCATGCCTGGCATCGACGGGTCGCCCGCTGGCATTGGCATCGTCGAGTGGTCCATGCCCGGCATCGACGTGTCGCCGGCAGGCATTGGCATCGTCGAATGGTCCATGCCGTGCATGGTTGAATGATCCATGGTGGGCTTGGGCGCGGCGGTGGCGGACCGCTTCTTGAGCGGCGCTTGCTTGGGCGGCGCCTTCTTGACCGGTGCCTGTGCAGCCGCTTTTTTGGCCGGAGCCGGCGTCTTCACCGCGGGTTCCGGCATCGGCATGTTCATCTTCGAGTGGTCCATCTCCTGAGCCGAGACGGCATTCGCGATCAGCGCAAGACCCATTGCGATCGCCAGCGTCTTCGGACTCAGGCAGGACTTGGTACGGCTGCGCATCGTCATTCCTCCACCCTCACTTCGCGCATCATTCCCGCTTCCATGTGGTACAGCAGGTGGCAGTGGTAGGCCCAGCCGCCGAGCGCATCGGCGCGCACGCGGTAGCTGCGCTTGCTGCCCGGTGGCATGTCGATGGTGTGCTTGCGAACCTGGAAGTTGCCCTGCTCGTCCTCGAGGTCGCTCCACATGCCGTGCAGGTGGATCGGATGGGTCATCATCGTGTCGTTGACCAGCACGATCCGCAGGCGTTCGCCGTAGGTGAGCCGTAATGGTTCGACCTCGGAGAACTTCTGGCCGTTGAATGACCAGGCGAATTTCTCCATGTGCCCGGTCAGGTGCAACTCGATGTCGCGGCCGGGATCGCGACCGTCCGGATCTTCAAAGGTGCTCTTGAGCATCGCGTAACTCAGTACCTTGCGGCCGTTGTCGCGCAGACCGATCCCGGGGTCGTCCAGCTTCGCCACCGGTGCCATCGTCTGCATGTCGACCAGCGGATTGCCGGTCTCGCTTGCCGGATGCGATTGCATGCCTGCCATGCCGGCCATGCCGGCGCCGGACATCGCCCCCATGTCATGGCCACCATGGTCCATCCCGGCCATCGTCCCCCCGGCCATCGCCCCCATGTCGTGGCCGCCGCCCATGCCCCCCATGCCCATGTCGGCCATGCTCAGGATCGGTCGCGGATCCACCGTCGGCACCGGCGCACGCAGGCCTTCGCGCACCGCCAGCGTGCCGCTGACGTAGCCGGTACGGCCCATGTCCTGCGCGAAGATGGTGAAGGCGTCCTGGCCCGAGGGTTCGACGATCACGTCGAAGGTCTCGGCGACCGCAATCCGGAATTCATCCACGCTCACCGGATGCACGTATTGGCCGTCCGCGGCGACCACGGTCATCTTCAGGCCGGGGATGCGGACGTCGAAATAACTCATCGCCGAGCCATTGATGAAGCGCAGCCGCACCTTTTCGCCGGAGCGGAACAGGCCGGTCCAGTTGCCTAGTGCGGTCGTACCGTTCATCAGGTAGGTGTAGGTATTGGCGTTGATGTCGGACAGGTCGGTGGGTGTCATTCGCATCTGCCCCCACATCTTGCGGTCGGCAATGGTTGGCGACAGCCCGCTTTTCTCGACGTCGCGCATGAAGTCGCCCACGGTGCGCTTGTGGTAGTTGTCGTAATCCGACATCTTCTTGAGGCGTGAAAACAACGCGACTGGATCCAGATCGGTCCAGTCCGAGAGCAGCACCACGTAGTCGCGATCGTAGGAGAACGGTTCCGGCGCGATCGGATCGATGATGATCGCGCCGTACAGCCCGGCCTGTTCCTGGAATCCGGAATGGCTGTGGTACCAGTAGGTCCCGCCCTGATGAACCTGAAACCGGTACTGGTAGGTCTCGCCGTGCGGAATGCCGTCGAAGCTGATCCCCGGAACGCCATCCATGTTGGCCGGCAGCAAAATGCCGTGCCAGTGGATCGAAGTGTTGTGGCCAAGCAAGGACTTGGCCGGAAGCCGGTTGGCCACGCGCAGCGTCACCGTGTCGCCCTCGCGCCAGCGCAGGATCGGCGCAGGCAATGAGCCGTTGACCGTGACCGCGGTGCGCGTGCGGCCGGTGAAGTTCATCGGCGTCTCGCCGATGGACAATTCAAACTCCGTGCCGGCGAGCACGACGGGTTGGCCGGCCGACTTCACCGCCCACGCGGACCTGGGCCATAACCCGAGGCTGGCGACCGCGCCGCCCGCGGCGAGACCTTGCACGAAACGACGCCGCGATGGCTGGGACAATGCGCCCGGCGGGACGCCGAAAGAATCGGATGACATGAAGAACTCCGTGGAAACGTCAGGGAAGGCATCGGCGCCGTGGCTGGGCCGTGCGCCATTCAGCCGGGGCGTGCCTCGCGAACGAAGGCAAACGGCATGCAGGCGAGGAGCGCCACGCGGTGGCGTTCGGGACGTTTAGCCGATCGGGGGTCGGATCAGATGCGGGACCGCCGGCGAGGCATGGCCCGATTTCATTGGGCGGATGCCGCCGACGTGCTCTATCAGCGCTGGCCGAAACGCCACGGCAGGAACCGCGACTTGGGCCTGATGGACGCAGACACAACGACAGGCTCCCGACTTGCAGCAGTCGGGAGACGGATGTCCGGACTTCACCGATGCGGCATCCGTTGCGGCATCGGCCGGTGCATTGTCGGCAGTTGCCGACATGCCCTGATGGTGTCCAGCGCATGGGGTTTCGGCCGTTGCCACCAGATTTGGAGCGGGTCGCGGTGCCGCGCTTGCCATGGTCATCTGTGCCATCTGCATGTGCGCAGACGCCACCGCGTAGCCCGATCCATTGAGGACAAGACCAACGGTAAGCAGCAGCCGCAACAGGAGGGACCAGACAGACATGCCGCTACTTTACCTCGAAGTTGTTAGGGAATTGTATCCACGCGCCACGATCCCATACGCATCGAACGCGCATCCATCCCCTTTGGTTCAGCGGCCATTTCTGTGCTGTGCCGAGCGTGGTGCCGAACGGTTTTTTTTGATCACGGGCCAGCGCTGCGCCGCGGGAGTCGCCTCCAGGGGCCGGTCGTCGGCGTGGACCTGTCAGGCGCGGAACAGCCAGCCAGCAAAACGAGCGGGAGCAATATGGTGAGGAGTTTCCTGTTGAACTCCTGGCTAATGGCGAAATGCCAGTCCGATGCTCTCGCCCATCCGATCACGACAGGCGATGGTCTAGATCTTGAAATCATCGAAGGCCACGCGGTCGTCCTCGACGCCGAGCTTCGTCAATAATTGACGGGTCGCCGACAACATCGCCGGCGGGCCACAGATATAGAATTCGCACGCATGGATGTCGGGATGGTCACGCAGCAATCCTTCGTGGGTCGCCTCGTGTACCAGACCCTTCACGAGACCGGCCGCATGTTCGGCCTCCTCGGAAAGTACGAGATGCCACGTGAAGTTCGCATGTCGCCGGGCGAGTTCGGCCATTTCTTCGACATACGGCGCTTCACGCGGATTGCGCGCCCCGTACCAGAAGTGGATTCGTTCGGTTGCGCCGTTGTCGAGCAACGAATGGATCATCGCCCGCAACGGTGCCATGCCGGCACCGCCGCCGATGAATATCTTCTCGCGCCCGCCCGGCTTGAGTGCGAAGTCACCGAAAGGCCCGCTGAAGCGAACGCTATCGCCCGGCTTGAGCGAGTACAGGTAAGTCGAGCCCTTGCCGGTGGGATGGCGCTTCTTGTCCTGACGCCCGGGACTGAAACGCGCGAGCAACGTCAGGTGACCGTCAGCCTTCTCGACCGGGAACGACAACGAATAACAGCGACGGACCGGTTCCTTGCTTGCCAGGGTTCCCGGCAGATCCAGCGCCGCCCATGCATCGCGATGGTGTTCGGGATGGTCAATGTCGTGGCGTTGCAGCGTGTAGCCCGGAACATGCACCTGCAGGTAGGCACCGGGCTGGAACTCGGCCCCCGGCGCGGTATCCGCGGCGAGCACGATTTCGCGCAGAAATGGCGTGATGGCGGTGATGCGTTCCACCTTCGCGGTTCGCTCGGTCCAAAGCCCCGCACCGCCGGCGACTTCGATCTCGGTGTCGCCATCCACCGCGAGGTTGCAGGCCAGTCGATGGCCCATCTTCAGCCGGCTCTCCGACAGGTGCGCACGGTCGGCACTGGTCGGCGCCGGCGCGGCGCCGCGCACCCGCACCTCGCACAGGCCACAGCTCTGTCCGCCACCGCAGTTGGACGGCAGCTGCAGGCCGTTGCGCGCCAGTGCCAGGTAGGCGCTGTCCCCGCTGTGGGTCTCGACCGAACGCAACCTGGTGCCGTCGGGATCGAACACCGCCAACTCGCGCGCCCGGCGCCAGCGCGGCGGGATGAACTCGCTGAGCCGGAAGCTGGTGACCAGCAGCCAGAATCCGGACAACGCGATCCACAGTCCACCCGACGCGGCCATGACTACCAGCGGGTTGTTGAAGTCCTGCCGGCCGGTGTAATCCATGATGTGCAGCATCCACACGAAATCGAACACCCGCCAGCGGTCGTTGCGGCGCTCAAGGATGCGACCGTCCTGAGCCGATACATACAGGGTGGTTGCGTCCTCATCGTGGAACGGTACGCGCCAGATCGGGCCGTCGTGTCCGCGTGCTTCCAGGGTCGCGACTTCCAGCCATTCGGGCTTGCCCGCAGCGCCATCGCCGACATAGTCCGACGCGGCGACCGCGGCCGCTGTAGCGCCATCCACCTCGACGGGGCGGCCATTGGTGGCGTCGGCGAGCCATGCGGTGGACTTGTGGGTCAATCGATAGACGGGCCGCTCCCGCAGCCAGAACGCCTCGATGATCTGAACGGGTTGCCCCGCCGTTGCCAGCACTTGCGACGGCGACAGCATGCCGGCTGGCCACGTCTTGGGGCCGTCGGCCTGCTTGGCCTGGTGGTCGTGGCCTTCCACGGTGTCGTGGTCGAGCAGGTTCATCACCAGGCCACTGCCCATCCACACCACGAACTGCAAAACAATGATCAGTCCGACCCATTTATGCAGTCTGCGAATCCAGGGCGTCATGCGCGTCGCTTCCTGCTGAAGCTGTAGAACAGCAGCCATACCCCGCTTAGCGCGAACACCAGCCCCGCCGACGAAGCCACGCGCAGCAGCGTGTTGTTGACGTCGCTGCGTTCGTCGTAATCCATGATGTGCAACATCCACAGGAAATCGAACCAGCGCCAGAGATCATGGCGCTTGGCGAGCAACTCACCGGTTTGTGGCGACAGATAGAGCGTGGTCTCGCTGCTGTCTGCGAACTCGACCCGCCACATCGGTACGGGGCGCGTCGCGACCTCCTGCGGTGCCTGGGTCACCAGTTCAACCGTCTTGATCGGCGCCTTGCCGACGTACAACGACTGTGCCAGGCGACGCGCCATGGCGTCGCTCAACGGGCTGATGGGCGTGCCGGAGCCGGCATCGACCAGGGTGATGGTGTCTGGCTGGTGCAGCTCGTAGACCTCCCGGTCCAGGAACCGCTTGAGCCGGAACGAAACCAGTCCTGGGTACTGCTGCGCCAGTACGCCTGGATCGATCGCCGGCGCCGAGACCGACAACGCCTTGTTGTTGGAATGGGCGAGGTGATCGCCGTGGATGACGTCGATCGAGATCACGGTCATGTACAGGCCGCTGAGCATCCACAGCAGCGCCTGGACACCGACCACGAGAGCGATCCATTTGTGGGCACGACGGGCCCAGAATGCGGGTTTCATAAAAAATATACCTGCGTGAGAATTTCAACGTGCGAGCGATCACCAACCACCACGACTCCCGCCGGCGTAGGCCGGCGGGACCGCGAGCGGATTACCAGCGATAGGTGGCTCTTGCGTTCCAGCGACGGCCTAGCAGGTCGTAGGTCATCGTGTCGGTGTTGGCATCGGTGTAGCTCTGGATGAATGGCGCCTTCCTGTCGAACAGGTTGTCGACGCCGAACGCCACGTCCATGGACTTGCTGACCGCGAACTTCAGCTGGGCGTTGTGGTACGTGAGGCTTGGCGCGTGATCGCCGATGTCACCCGGAGAGGCATTGATGTCATCAGCCCTGCCGATGTATTGCACGCTGTACGAGCCCGACCATGGGCCGCGTGCCATCGTCAGCGACCCGAACGAACGCCATTGTGCGTAGCTGCCACGACCACCGGTGATCTTGCCGGCGTAGTTGATTTCGTCGGCACCCAGGAACGGACGAAGGTCGTAGTTCTTCAGGTACGAGACATCCCAGTTCAGCGTTGCATTCCAGTCGGCCAGCGTGAACTGGTACAGCGCGCCCAGGTCGATGCCGGACACACGCTCGGTTGCCGCATTCACCGGCTGCGCCGACAGGAAATCGATCTCGCCGGTCAGGGCGTTGCGGGTGAAGTTGGCATTGCTGCAGAACGGATGCGCCAATCCCGGGGTGTCATAGCAGGTCGCCAGCTTGGTAGAGCCGTCGATGCGCTGGATCGCGTTGTCGATCTTGATGTTGAAGTAGTCGGCGGTCAGCGTCAGGTCCGGGACAAACGACGGCGTCCACACTGCGCCGATCGTCAGGGTCTTGGCGTCTTCGGGCTGCAGATCGGGATTGCCGCCGCCGGTGGTAAGGATCGTGTTGCCCAGTTGCGTATAGCCCGCCGGGACGCCGGACGCGCGGCAGTTCTGGAAAATCACCGACGACGACGGCTGGCTGCTGTAGCCATTGCACGGATCGGTCGTCGTCAGGTTGCCCTCCGAGATGCCACCAAACAACTCAGGCACGTTCGGAATACGGAACGCCGTGGCGTAGTTCGCGCGGACCTTCAGCGACGGCACCACCTGCCAGTCGAGGCCAACTTTGTAGTTGGTGTCGTTGCCAAACAGGTCGTAACTCGAATAGCGCACGGCGGCATTGAGGGTCAGCGATTGGGCCAGGAATACGTCCTGCAGCAGCGGTACGGCGAACTCGGCGAAGACTTCCTTTGCGGTGTACTCGCCGGCGATCGGGTCCTGCTGGTTGGTGTTGGCGATGCCCAGCACGGTCAACTGGTCCGGATCGCGCCAGCCGCGTTCCTTGCGGACCTCGACACCGGTCGCCATCCCCACCCAGCCGGCCGGCAGCTCGAACAACTGGCCGCTCAGGTTGGCGGTGAAGCTCTTCTGCTCGTTGCCACCGTTGTCGCGGGTGGTGAACATGATGTAGTCCAGCACCTGCTGGCTGACATCCCCGTAACCCAGGTAGTCGGCACAGGGAATGGCCGCGCCGGGCGCATTGCTGCAGACGGAGGTATTCAAGGTCTGGTCGACGCGGTCCAGGTTGGCAACGTTGGACGAACCGTCGACGCCGGTGTTGCGACCCCAGTTCACGGCGGCCGACCAGTCCCAACCGGTGCCGAACCGGCCTTCCAGTCCGACCACGGTGCGGAACGTATTCACGTCCTGGGAGAACTCGCGCGTGCCGCCTTCCAGCAACCGGCGGCGCTGCAGCAGCAGGTTCTGGCCGGTCGGATTGGTCGGATGGTTCGCGGCGATATTGATCGGCCGGTACAGCCCGATCGACCCGGGGGTGGCAAGCTGGTCGGACTGGCGGTTGGTATACATCAATTCGGTGAACAGGTGCACGTCGTCGCTCAGCGACAGGTTGCCGAACGTGCTGAAACTCAGGCGCTTGATCGGGTTCACGGCGTTGAGGTACGGGTTGCCGTTGAAGTTGTGCTTGGCACCGGAATACGTCTCATAGAAATTGCCGTCGCCGCCCAGGGTCTGGTTGAAGTTGACCCGTCGGCCGCTGGCCAGCACTGCGCGCCCGCCGATCGTCGAGGAGCTGCCGCGACACACGAGCTGGCCGCCGGATTCGCCCAGGCCGCAGGGCGCGCGGCTGGCCATGTTGACCGTGCCACCTTCCGAGTAGTTGATCGCGGCCATGATCGAACCGCGATCGTTGCTCATGCCCCATGCCAGGTCGACTGCGCCATCTTCACCGTCCTGCTGGAAGGTCTGTCCGTAGCGCACCGACGCCTCGACGCCCTCGAAGTTCTTCTTGGTGATGATGTTCACCACGCCGGCGACGGCATCGGCACCATAGATGGCGGACGCACCATCCTTGAGGACCTCGATGCGCGAAATCAGCGCCACCGGAATGATGTTGAGATCCACCGAACTGTTCGCACCGGTGCCGCCATTGACGATGCGTCGACCGTTGAGTAGCACCAGGGTGCGATTGATGCCCAGGCCGCGCAGGTTGACCTGGGTGGTGCCGTAGCCGTTGTCGGCCCAATAGGCGTTGGTCTGGCTTCCGGCGAATCCCGCCGACGCCGGCAAACGCTGCAGCAGCGTCTCTACTGAAGTCGCGCCCGAACGCTGGATGGACTCGGCATCGATGACGGTGACCGGGCCAACACCCGAAATGGCCGCACGCTTGATATGACTTCCGGTCACCGTGACGGCGTCGAGATTGGTCGCAGCGGCCGATGTCTTTGCATCGACCGTGGATTGGGCGGCAGCGTTGGACGCGGTACCAGCGGACAGCAACGCGCCGATCGCCAATGCGAGATGGTTGTGCTTGCAGAACATGGAGAACTCCCCAAACGGCAGATGAAATCTTGTCGGAAAATGCCTGCAACGCAGTACACGCAAGCGCGTGCCCAGGCCGCTCAAGGCAATGAAGGCCGCCGTGGAAGGCAACCGGACAAGTTCAACCGATCGGAGGTCGAAAGACGGGTGAAGTCGAGCTCAGAACGACAGCAATCGGCTCGCGCGCCGCGGACGCGGAATCCAGCCGATGTTGCGCGGAGAAGGGAACCGTGTGGGCAACGGCGACAGTCATAAATCCACATGGGCATTGGCAGCCAGTAGTGCTGCAGTCGCAATCACCATGCGGGCTTTTTCCCTGCCCCGCGCCACGTTCCTCCTGGCAGCCCTCGCCGGGGGAGGCGGCTGTTGCCAAGTCGCGGCGAACAAGACCAATTTGGCCGCCACTTGCAACCTGCCGCGCCATGCCCACCGCCATGGAACTCGCTTTCCACGCCGCGACACTGCCATCCAGGCAGAACGCCAGGATCAGCAGGCAACGAAACATGAGCGAGAGCCAGGACATGGGTGGGCGGCAGATTCCGAGTTGTCTATACCACCAGATAGCACGCGCCAAAACCGAGTGTCAACCTTCCCGAACGGGTGTTTTACCGTTTGGGAAGTCGATCACACGGGGTGTCTTTCGCAGGTTGTATAGACATGCCATGCTCAGGCAATGGACGAACCCAAGCCGCAGTACCTGAAGCTGAAGCATTTCATCCTGCGCCACATCACCGACGGTGACTGGCCACCGCAGAGCCGCATCCCGAGCGAAAACGATCTCGTGATCCAGTTCGGGGTCTCGCGCATGACCGTGAACCGCGCGTTGCGCGAGCTCACCGATGCTGGCGTGGTCACGCGCGTGCAGGGCGTCGGCTCATTCGTGGCCGGACCGAAAGCCGAGTCGGCGATGTTCGAGGTCCGCAGCATTCGCGACGAGATTGTTGCGCGTGGACAGACGCACACGGTCGATGTGCTTATCTGCGAAGCCGTCTCGGCGCGTCCGGCGACGGCGCGGCAGTTTGAGTTGCCTGCGGCCAGCAAATTGTTCCACTCGCGGTTGCTGCATCTGGCGGACGACAAGCCGCTGCAGCTCGAGGACCGCTTCGTCAACCCGGTGTGTGCGCCCGACTACCTCGAGATCGACTTCCAGGTCGAGATTCCACACCAGTACCTGATGCGCACCGCCCCTTTGCAGCGCATTGAACACGTGATCGAAGCCGAGGCGGCCTCCAAACGCATGGCCAAGGTACTCGGCGTGGCCTTCGGCGATCCCTTGATCGCGCTCGGTCGGCGGACATGGTCGCGAGGTCATGTCGCCAGTTTCGTCCGCCTCACCCACCCCGCAGCCAGGTACCGCTTCATCGGTGCGTTTCAGGTGGGCGATGGCCCCAATGCTTGATGGGAATTCTCTGATGGAGCTTTCGATGGATACCGGTATCAGCCCCTTCGCCCGCGGGCCGCGCATCGTCCGTGCACCGCGCGGGACCACACTCACCTGCAAGAACTGGCTGGCAGAAGCGGCGTACCGCATGCTGCAAAACAACCTCGATCCCGAAGTGGCGGAGCGGCCCGAAGACCTCGTCGTCTATGGCGGGATCGGCAAGGCCGCGCGCAACTGGGACTGCTTCGACCGCATTCTTGAGACGCTGCGAACGCTGGAAGACGACGAGACCCTCCTCATCCAGTCCGGCAAGCCAGTGGGCGTGTTCCGAACCCACGCCGATGCGCCGCGCGTGCTTCTGGCCAACTCCAACCTGGTGCCGCACTGGGCCACCTGGGACCACTTCAACGAGCTCGATCGCAAGGGCCTGATGATGTACGGCCAGATGACGGCCGGCTCGTGGATCTATATCGGCTCACAGGGGATCGTCCAGGGCACCTACGAGACGTTCGTGGAACTCGGACGGCAGCACTACGGTGGCGACTGGTCGAACCGGTGGATCCTGACGGCCGGCCTGGGTGGCATGGGCGGCGCGCAGCCATTGGCCGCAGCGCTTGCCGGTGCCAGTTGCATCGTCATCGAGTGCCAGGAGTCGCGCATCGACTTCCGCCTGCGCACCCGCTACCTCGACCACAAGGCCCGCACCATCGAGGAAGCATTGGCAATCGTGCACAACGCCACGGCGCCGGTAACGGTGGGACTGCTCGGCAATGCCGCTGAACTCATGCCGCGATTCGTGGAGCTCGCACAAGCGGGAACGGCGGTCCCGGGCGCCGTCACCGACCAGACCTCCGCGCACGACCTGATCAATGGCTACCTGCCGATCGGCTGGAGCGTCGAGCAGTGGGTGGCGGCGCGCGAGGGCGATGACACGCAGCGCAAACACCTGAGCACCGCCGCCGCCGCCGCGTGCGCCATCCATGTGCGGGCCATGCTCGCGTTCCACCGCATGGGTGTGCCGACGATCGACTACGGCAACAACATCCGCCAGGTCGCGCTCGAGCAGGGCGTCACGGATGCGTTCGCATTCCCGGGCTTCGTGCCCGCCTGCATCCGGCCGCTGTTCTGCCAAGGCAAAGGGCCGTTCCGCTGGGTCGCGCTCTCGGGTGATCCCGAGGATATTTATAAGACCGACGCCAAGGTCAAGGAACTGTTCCCCGATGATGCACCCCTGCACCACTGGCTCGACCAGGCCCGTGAGCGCATCGCGTTCCAGGGACTGCCGGCGCGCATCTGCTGGCTGGGCCTCGGGGAGCGCGATCGCGTGG
>JBBRWW010000087.1:0-12465 GCA_038248955.1 Lysobacterales bacterium | reverse complement strand
GAGTCAGAGCGCCTTGTCGATCATCGCGCTGAGCTGGGCCTTGCCGACCGCGCCGATCAGCGTGTCCTGGACCTGGCCGTCCTTGAACAGCAGCAGCATCGGGATCGAGCGCACGTGGTACTTCATCGCCGTGGCGCGGTTTTGGTCGACGTTGACCTTGACGATCCTGGCCTTGCCCTCGTAGGCGGTCGCAAGTTCGTCCAGCGCCGGGGCGATCATCTTGCACGGCCCGCACCATTCGGCCCAGAAATCGACCAGCACCGGTTCGGACGACTGCAGCACGGCAGCATCGAAATCGGCATCGCCGACATGCATCACTTTCTCGCTCACGGGGGACTCCTGGGTGGGGCGGGGTACGGGTGGATCGCGGGTGGATCAGTGGCTGCGGCGATGTTGCACGCGGCTCGGGGTTGCACGGACTGGGTTAAGCTGGGGCGTTTCGCGGCGGCTTGAAAAGGCGCTGCGCCAGCGGCCAGGACGAACCTGACCGACCCCGGCAGTCTGCCTTCGCCGACGCCACCCACGCAAGCGCGGACCCGCGCGCGGACACCAGACCCACATGAGCGACAAGCCCCTTACCGACATCACCTTTGCCTCGTTCGACCTGCACCCCAGCCTTCAGGCAGGCCTGGAAGCCGCCGGATTCACCCGCACCACCCCCATCCAGGCGCTGACCCTGCCACTGGCGCTGGCCGGGCGCGACGTCGCCGGACAGGCGCAGACGGGCACCGGCAAGACCCTCGCGTTCCTGGTCGCGGTGATCAACCGCCTGCTGACCAAGCCGGCGCTGGCCGACCGCAAGCCCGAGGATCCGCGCGCGCTGATCCTGGCCCCCACCCGCGAGCTGGCGATCCAGATCCACAAGGATGCGGTCAAGTTCGGCAGCGCGCTGGGCCTGAAGTTCTCGCTGGTCTACGGCGGCGTCGACTACGACAAGCAGCGCGAGCTGCTGCAGCAGGGCGCCGACGTGATCATCGCCACCCCCGGCCGGCTGATCGACTACGTCAAGCAGCACAAGGTGGTGAGCCTGCACGCCTGTGAGATCTGCGTGCTCGACGAGGCCGACCGCATGTTCGACCTGGGCTTCATCAAGGACATCCGTTTCCTGCTGCGGCGCATGCCGGTGCGCACCGAGCGCCAGACGCTGCTGTTTTCGGCCACGCTCAGCCACCGGGTGCTGGAGCTGGCCTACGAGCACATGAACGAGCCCGAGAAGCTGGTGGTCGAGTCCGAGTTCATCACCAACTCGACCGTGCGCCAGTTGGTGTACTTCCCGTCCAACGAGGAGAAGCTGCCGCTGCTGATCGGCCTGCTGTCGCGCAGCGAGGGCGCGCGCACCATGGTGTTCGTCAACACCAAGGTCTGGGTCGAGCGCGTCGCGCGGGGCCTGGAACGCGCGGGCTACCGCGTCGGCGTGCTGAGCGGCGACGTGCCGCAGAAGAAGCGCGAGTCGCTGCTGGCGAAGTTCCAGAAGGGCGGCCTGGAGATCCTGGTGGCGACCGACGTCGCCGCGCGCGGCCTGCACATCGACGGCGTCTCGCACGTCTACAACTATGACCTGCCGTTCGATGCCGAGGACTACGTGCACCGCATCGGCCGCACCGCCCGCCTGGGCGCCGAAGGCGACGCGATCAGCTTCGCCTGCGAGCGCTATGCGATGAGCCTGCCCGACATCGAGGCGTTCATCGAGCAGAAACTGCCGGTCGCGTCGGTCGAGGCCGAGCTGCTGGTGCCGCTGCCGCGCAAGCCGCGCGAGGCACCGGCCGACGGCGAAGAGGTCGAGGAGGAAAGCATTGGCGCGATCTTCAAGGAAGCGCGCGAGCAGAAGGCGGCCGACGAGGAGCGTCGTGGTGGCGGCCGCACCGGCAGCGGTGGCAGTCGCGCCGGGGGTGGGCGCAGCGAAGCGGGTTCACGTTCCGCGCCGCCGCGCCGGGCGCCGGCGGCCGCTGCGGGCGCTCCGCGACCGCTGCCCGCAACGACCGTGGCCCCACCTGCCGAGCCGTCGACGCGTGATGCGGCCGCCGCAGCGACACCGGTAGTCCCGGCGGTCGCGGGCGAACCGGCGCCGCGCAAGCCGCGCAGACGTCGTGGCGGCCGTCGTATCGACGGCGCCGATGTCGCCGCGCCCGCCGGCGCGGGCCCGACAGTGGCTGCGGGCAACCCCGGCGCGGCGCGCAATGCCGCGTCGGGCAAGACCACCCAGATCACCGCGACCCGGCCTCCGGCGAAAGATGTGGGCGCGGTGGCCGATGCCAGGCCGGGTCTGCTCGGTCGCCTTGGCCGGGGCATCAAGTCGATGATCACGCGCGGCCCGCGTTCGCAACACTGACGCGGGAAGCGGGGGGTAGCGCGACCGGCTCTGGCCGGCCCGCGCTGCGCCGGCACCGCCGGGACGCGGCTGGCCCGGTGGAAGGCTCCTTGTGCCGATGCGTTGACGCCGCGAAGCGTGCATCGGCGCGATGGGCGTGATGCCCTTGATCATGTCGGCGCGCGCAAAGCGCTCGCACCCAGGGGGACGTCCGAGCTGGGGAGCTCGTGGTGAGGCCACGGTTGGCGTGCGCGGCAAGCGCACCGGCGCATGCCGGTAAGCAGGCGCGAACGTCTCGATGCAGGGTTCGCGCGGCCGGCCGCCGCGCATTCGCTGGCCATCGCCGCCGCCGCCGCCGATACTGCGGCACTGGGTTCCACAGCGGGTCATCGATGAGCGTTCTGCGCTTCGACAACGTCAGCAAGCAGTACCACGGTGGCCACCAGGCCTTGAGCGAGGTCAGTTTCGAGGTGGCGGCGGGCGAGATGCTGTTCGTCACCGGCCATTCCGGCGCCGGCAAGAGCACGCTCCTGAAGCTGATCCACCTGAGCGAGCGGCCCAGCCGCGGCGCGGTGCTGTTCGGCGACCGCAACCTGCTCAAGGTGCGCGGCCGGCGCGTCGCCCTGCATCGCCGCGACGTCGGCGTGGTGTTCCAGGATCATCGACTCCTCGCCGACCGCAGCGTCGAGGACAACGTCGGCCTGCCGCTGCTCCTGCGCGGCCTGCGCCGTGGCGACATCGCCAAGCGTGTGCGCGTGGCGCTCGACAAGGTCGGCCTGGGCGGCCGCGCGCGTGCATTGCCGACGCAGCTTTCCGCCGGCGAGCAGCAGCGCGTCGGCATTGCCCGCGCGATCGTCGCCGAGCCGCACCTGCTGGTCGCCGACGAGCCCACCGGCAACCTCGACCCGACGCTGTCGGCCGAAATCATGGCGTTGTTCGAGTCGCTGCCCGAGCGCGGCACCAGCGTGCTGGTCGCAAGCCATGATCTCGCCCTGGTGCGGCGCATGAAGAAGCGCGTACTGGTGTTGAACGAAGGCCGGCTGGTCGACGACATCGCCCCGCAGGACCTGGCGCAATGAGCGCCCGCGCCGACGCCGCCAACGCTGCCGGCGACCGCGGCAGGCCGTCATCGCGGCGGTCGACGTCGCGGCCCTCGAAGGCGGGGCAGCCGCAGTCCGCGCTCGCGACGTGGCTGGACCACCATGCCTACAGCCTGGTCGCCAGCCTCGGCCGGATGCTCCGCAAGCCATGGGCGACCGCGCTCACGGTGGGCGTGATGGCGGTGGCGATCGCGCTGCCGGTCGGTCTGGGCGCCGCCTTGGGCAACGTCCATCGCTTTGCCGGCGACGTGCAGCAGGCGCGCCAGATCAGCGTCTTCCTGAAACCCGAGGTGGCCGCCGAGCGTGTCGGTGTGCTCGCCGATTCCCTGCGCGGGCGCGCCGACATTGCCAAGGTCGAGCTGCGCACGCCCGCGCAGGGCCTGCAGGAACTGCGCGAGACCACCGGCCTCGGTGAGGCGCTGGCCAGCCTGGAAAGCAACCCGCTGCCGAGCCTGCTGGTGGTGACGCCCGCCGGCGACGAGGCGTTGCTGGCGCAATCGCTGCGGCAGTTGCCCGAGGCCGACGTCGTCCAGCACGACGCCGGCTGGCGCAGGCGCCTGGACGGCTGGCTGCGCTTCGGCACGCGCCTGGCGTGGGTGCTGGCGGCGCTGCTCGGCCTCGGCGCGCTGCTGGTCGTGGGCAATACCGTGCGCCTGGACATCCAGTCGCGCCGCGATGAGATCGGCGTGCTGCAATTGCTCGGCGCCACCGATGGGTTCATCCGCCGACCGTTCCTGTACCTGGGCGGCAGCTACGGCCTGGCGGCCGGCGCGCTCGCGCTGGGCCTGCTCACTGCCGCCGACTTTGCCCTGCGCGCGCCGCTGGCGGAACTCGCGCGCAGCTACGGCAGCGGCTTCGTGCTGCAGGGCTTCGACCTGCGGCAGGCGGCAGCGGTGGTGGTCGGCGCCGGCATGCTCGGCTGGCTCGGCGCGCGTTTCGTGAGTGGCCATTACCTGCGCCAGACGCGCCCCACTGACGCCTGACTGCCGCGCATGAATACCCACGACCTGCGCCATTTCAACAACGCCGCCCCGAGGGTGATGGTGGTGGATGGCTCGCGGGTGGTGCGCAAGTTGATCGGCGACGTGCTCCTGCGCGAGGTGGCCGATGTCGAGGTGGTGTCCTGCGGCAGCATCGCCGAGGCACGCGCCGCATTGGCGCTGGGGCCGGTCAACCTGGTGACCACCTCGCTGGCGCTGCCCGACGGTGACGGCATCGGGCTGGCGCGCGCGGTGCGCGAGGCGTCGGGGCAGGCGTACGTGCCGGTGATCGTGGTTTCCGGCGATGCCCAGGCGCACCTGGAGTCGCGCCGTTTCACCGAGGACATCACCGACTATTTCGACAAGGCACTGGGCCACGGCGCCTTGGCCGCGTTCATCCGCGGCTACGTGCAGCCGCAGCCGATCCCCGGCGCGCGCGTGCTGTACGTCGAGGACAGCCGGGTGGCCGCGCTGGCGACCAAGCGCATGCTCGAACGCCACGACATCCGGGTGCGGCACTTCGTCGGCGTCGAGGAAGCGCTGGAATACCTGGAGAGCCACCGCGGCCAGGAGGACACCGGCGCCGACCTGGTGCTGACCGACGTCTACCTCAAGGGCGCGCTCAGCGGCCACGACCTGCTGGAGCGCGTGCGCACCGATTTCGGCTACGGCAAGCGCCGCCTGCCGGTGCTCGTGATGACCGGTGACGCCAATCCGGAAAACCAGAGCGAACTGCTGCGTGCCGGCGCCAACGACCTCGTGCTCAAGCCGACCGAAGAGCGCCTGCTGATCACCAAGACCCTGTTCCAGTTGCGGCTGGCGAAGCTGCCATGACCGCCATGGGCGCATGCGGCGGCTGGCCACGCTGCCCTCGGGCCGGCTCGGGTCGCTGAAGGCGATCGCGACGCCCGCAGCCGGCTGCCGCCGCTCCACCCGGCGGACCCATTCCAGCCGCGTGCCCAGCGACCAACCATGACCGACCACCCCATCAAGCTCGAGCCATCGTGGAAGGCGCGCATCGGTGATTACCTGGCGCGCGACGACATGCGCGCGCTGTCGGGCTACCTGCGCGCGCGCATGGTGGCCGGGGCGACGATCTATCCGCCGGCGGCGCAGATCTTTTCCGCGTTCGACGCGACCGCGTTCGATGCGACCCGCGTGGTGATCCTCGGCCAGGACCCGTACCACGGGCCGGGCCAGGCGCACGGGCTGTGCTTCTCGGTGCAGCCCGGCGTGGACGTGCCGCCGTCGCTGCTCAATATCCACAAGGAACTCGAGCGCGACCTCGGCATCGCTCGTCCCGGCCATGGCTGTCTGCTGCCGTGGGCGCGGCGCGGCGTGCTGCTGCTCAACGCGGTGCTGACGGTCGAAGCCGGCCGCCCCGGCGCGCACCAGCACCAGGGCTGGGAGGGGTTCACCGACCACGTCGTCGACGTCCTCAACCGGGAGCGCGAGGGCCTGGTGTTCCTGCTGTGGGGCAGCTACGCCCAGGCCAAGGGCAAGGTGATCGACACCGGCCGCCACCGCGTGCTGAGGGCGCCACATCCGTCGCCGCTTTCGGCGCACCGGGGGTTCACCGGCTGCGCGCACTTTTCCTCGGCCAATGCCTACCTGGCCCGGCGCGGCCAGCCGCCGATCGACTGGACCCTGCCGTCACTGGCCGCGTTGACCTCGCCCTGACGTGTGTTCCGGCAGGCTGCGCTCCTTCCGAAGGTTCCGACCGATCGTTCCATAAACGAAACATTGATGGAACTCTGGCGGCCTTTCTCTGTCATATGGCCCGACTGTTAAGATGACGACCATGACCCAGACCATTGCTTCCACCGCCCTGATCCCCAACAGCCTGCCGGTAGCGGCGCTCAATGGGCTGACCCCGATCGGCTCTCTGGACGCCTATATCGGCGCCGTGCATCGCATCCCGGTGCTCAGCGTCGAGGACGAGCAGGCACTGGCGCGGCGCTACCTGGCCGACCAGGATCTCGATGCCGCCCGCGAGCTGGTGCATTCGCACCTGCGCTTCGTGGTGCACGTCGCCCGTGGCTACAACGGCTATGGGCTGCAGATCGGCGACCTGATCCAGGAAGGCAATATCGGCCTGATGAAGGCGGTCAAGCGCTTCGATCCCGACCAGGGCGTGCGTCTGGTGAGTTTTGCGGTGCACTGGATCCGCGCCGAGATGCACGAGTTCATCCTCAAGAACTGGCGCATCGTCAAGGTCGCCACGACCAAGGCGCAGCGCAAGCTGTTCTTCAACCTGCGCCGCAGCAAGAAGCGCCTGGGCTGGATGAACGCCGAGGAAGTGCGCGTGGTCGCGCGCGACCTCAACGTCTCCGAGCGCGAGGTGCTGGAGATGGAGTCGCGACTGTCGGGTCGCGACGTCGGCTTCGATGCGCCCACCGGCGAGGACGACGACCATGCCCCGCCGTCGCCGGCCGCCTACCTGCGCGCGAACGGCGAGGATCCGTCGCAGATGTACGAGCGCGAGGACGAGGAGGACAACCAGCTGGCGCTGCTGCGCGAAGGATTGTCGGAGCTGGACGAGCGCTCGCGCGACATCGTCCGGCGTCGCTGGCTCGATGACGACAGCAAGATCACGCTGCAGGAACTGGCCAACGAATACGGCGTCAGCGCCGAGCGCATCCGCCAGGTCGAGGCCAATGCGCTGAAGAAGATGCGGGCGTTGTTCGCGGCGTAATCGCGTCGCACTGCCCAGCAGGTGACCAACGACGGCGCGGGCAACCGCGCCGTCGTCGTTTCCACGCCGGGCGCGGCCGGTGTTTATGCCTCGCGGGAACGCGCCACCGGCAGTTGCCAGCCATGGCGCAGCGCCATGTAACGCAGGCCGAAGCACAGCAGCGCACCGGCGACGATCACGGCCGCACCTGGCAGGTGCAGCGAGTGGCCGGCCACCACCACGGCCGCGCCGGCCAACGCCGCAACGGCATACAACTCGGCTTGCAGCACCACCGGCGTACGCGCCACCAGCATGTCGCGCGCGATGCCTCCGCCGATGCCGCTGAGCATCCCCAGCAAGGTGGCGGCGACCGGCCCCAGGCCAAACGCCAAGGCCTTCATTGCACCCGAGACCGCAAATAACGCCAGCCCGGCGGCGTCGAACAGCTGCACGGGATTGCGCAGGCGTTCGACATCGGCGTGACGGTAGAACGTCACCAGACCCGCGAGGCAGGACACCGCGAGATAGCGCCAGTCAGCCAGCGACGCCGGCGGAGTGGCGCCGATCAGCACGTCGCGGACGATCCCGCCCGACGTGGCTGCCGCGAACGACACCACCAGCACGCCGAACAGATCCAGCCGGTGGCGAACGCCCACCGTCGCCCCGCTGATGGCAAATACGAACGTGCCAATGAAATCGAGTGTGACAAGGAAGGTGGGCACGGGCCGGTTGTTCGATCGGGTCGGGCGAACAGGATGACAGCCCGGCGCATGCTGGGGCCAGCGGCGTGCGGGACGCGGGATCCCCTGTCGAAGCCACCGTGCCCCGCCGCTGGGGTACGCTCCGGACAACCCACGCCAGGAGGCAAACCATGGCCGAAACCGACAAGCGCATCGCCCTGCTCATCGACGCCGACAACGCGCCGGCGGCGAAGATCGACGTGATCCTGGCCGAGGTCGCCCGCCACGGCGTGGCCAACGTGCGTCGCGCCTACGGCGACTGGAAGAGCCCGCACCTCAAGCAGTGGGAAGCCGCGCTGCACACCTACGCGATCCGGCCGATCCAGCAGTTCGCCTACAGCAAGGGCAAGAACGCCTCGGACATGGCGATGGTGATCGACGCGATGGACCTGTTGTACGCGCGCAACCTCGACGGCTTCGCGATCATTTCCAGCGATGCCGATTTCACCCCGCTGGTGATGCGGCTGCTGACCGACGGCGTCAAGGTCTACGGCTTCGGCGAGAAGAAGACCCCGGAACCGTTCGTCAACGCGTGCTCGACGTTCACCTACGTCGAGGCGCTCGGGCAGCCGGCCAGCGCCGGCGCGGTCACCACCACCGCGCCGAAGGCGGCCAAGGACCTGCGCGCCGACGGCCGGCTGGTGCAGATGCTGCGCAGCGCGGTCGATTCGGCCGCTGGCGACGATGGCTGGGCGCACCTGGGCGTGATCGGCAGCCAGGTCAGCAACCAGGCCTCGTTCGACTCGCGCAACTACGGCTACCGCAAGCTCAGTGACCTGATCGAGGCGACCGAACTGTTCGAGGTCAAGCGTGACAACCAGATCGTCTGGATCCGCGACACGCCCAAACCCGCCCCCAAGCCCAAGCCGCGCGGCCAGCTTCGGACTTGAGCGGCAGATCCATCGCGACCCCGGACCGCGCTGGGTATGCGGACCGGTGAATTGACCGGATGAGTGGCCGTAGACGCACTACGTAGCCTGTCAGGCACCGCAGGCATACCGGCCACGAGGGCGCTATGGATGATGCCCGGCGGCATCGCAGCAGGACCGGGAAACGCTGCGTGTTCAAGCGGAGCCCTTGCATGCGGATAGTTCGTTAGACTGCGCCGACCGAGGCCGGCACATCCACCGGCGCCTTCAAGAGAGAACCGGATTGTCGAGCGCGGCAGTTCGCCACACTGTCTGGACGCCCAAGTGGGGCGCGGTCGCCTTGGGCGGCTATGCCGTGGCGGGCGGGCTGGTCACGCTGATCGGCTGGGATTTCCAGATCCTCCGGCTCACTGACTGGTTTGGCAACGGTATTTCGATGTTGCCCAACGCCGGTGTCGGCGCACTGGTAGGGGGCGCGGCATTGATCGGTCTGGCGCTCGGCTACCGGCGGCTTGCGATCGGGCTGGGCGGACTGGTCTGTCTGGGCGCCGCCGCCATTCTCTCCCAGCACCTGACCGGCATCGACCTGGGCATCGATCGGCTGCTGCTGTATCGGACGTGGGGTCAAAATGCCACCTACGTGCCGGGCCGGATAGGCGTGCCGGCATCCGTGTCATTCACCGTGTTCGGATTGGCGATCGTGCTCGCGAGCCAAGGCTTGGCCGGGCGGTGGGTGGCCACGATCGGTGGCGTGCTGATCACGGCGATCGCGATGTTGTCGCTGATCGGCTACCTGTTTGGGGTCGATAGGCTGTATTCGCTCCCCCGGCTGACGACCATCGCGTTGCAGGCGGCGACCGTCCTGCTGGCGCTCGGCGTGGGGCTGACCATGGTTGCCGATGGCGGTGCGGGCAGCGCCCGGCGCGAACACTCCGCGGCCACCAGGCTCGTCCGGCACACCTTGCCGTTCCTCGTCGCTGTGCCGGTCGTGCTCGGTTGGCTCAGCCTGCGTTGGCAAGCGGCCGGGTTGTTCGATCCGGCGTTCGGTACGGCCATGCTGGTGCTGCTGCTGATCGGACTGCTCGGCATCGTGCTGTGGAAGACCTCGGCGGCGGTGCGATCCCACGAGGAATCGCTGTACCGGACCCAGGAGCGACTGGAAGGCGTATTGGCGAGTATCGGCGACGGTTTCATGGTCGTGGACCGCGACTGGCGCTACACCTATTTCAACTCGTCCATGCGCCGGACATTCTCCGAGCAGGGATTGGATCCGGACGCGCTGCTGGGCAAGACCGTGTTCGAGGTATTCCCTGGATTCGGCGAGACGCCGGCCGGGCGGGCGCTCGGACATGCCAAGACGCAGGCGGTCGAGGTCCAATACGAACATTCGTTCGAGCCTTGGCAGAAATGGTTCGCGGTGCGCGCCGGGCCGACGCCGGACGGCGGCATGTCGATCCTCTCGCAGGACATCACCGAACGCCGGCAAGTCGCCGAGCGCCTGCGCGCATCGGAAGAGCGCATGCAGTTGGCCATGTCCATCGCCGATGCGGCGACCTGGGACGAGGACCTGGTCAACGACACCCTGCACTGGTCGGACAGCCATTTCACCCTGCTCGGCCACCAGCCGACGCCCGATCGCCGCGCCAACCGCGCGATGTGGGAAGACGCCCTGTTCCCCGAGGACCGGGAGAGGGTCCAGCAGGAACGCAGTCGTGCACAACTCGACGGCGACACCTTCGTAGCCGAGTACCGACTGCGCAATGCCCGCACCGGCGGCACCATCTGGGTGAGCGCCGCCGGGCAGTTTTTCTACGGTGCCAACGGCGAGCCGTTGCGGTTTGTGGGCGTGATCTACGAGATCAGCCAGCGCAAGCGCCACGAGGAGGAACTACGCCGGCTGAGCGACGACCTGAGCGAGACCGATCGCAACAAGGACGAGTTCCTGGCCACCCTGGCCCATGAGCTGCGCAATCCCCTGGCGCCGATGCGCAGCGCGCTCGACATCATGGCGCTGGCCGATGGCGATCGCGGCACGCTGCAACGCGCGCGTTCGACGATGGAGCGGCAGTTGCGGCAGATGACCCGCCTGATCGACGACCTGCTGGATGTCAGCCGGATCACCCGCAACAAACTGGAGCTTCGGACCGAACCGGTCGAGCTGGCGTCGGTGATCCAGCATGCGGCGGAGTCCTGCGCCCCGTTGGCTGAGTTGGCGGGGATCCAGCTGGCCATCGACCTGCCGGACGAGACGATCCACCTGCGCGCCGATCCGATCCGCTTGGCGCAGATATTCAGCAATCTGGTGAACAACGCCTGCAAGTACAACGACCGGGGCGGGCATGTATGGCTGAGTGCGGTCCGGCGGGGCGGAGACCTGGTCGTGTCGGTCAAGGACGACGGCATCGGCATGGCGCCCGACATGCTGCCCAGGGTCTTCGAGATGTTCTATCAGGTCGGCGCGACGCTGCAACGCGCCCAGGGCGGGCTGGGGATCGGTCTCACCCTGGTGAATCGTCTGGTGGAAATGCACGGCGGCTCGATCACGGCGCGCAGCCCGGGCGAAGGCCAGGGCAGTGAGTTCATGGTGCGACTGCCGATCATCGTCGAGCCATCGCTACCGCAATCCGCGCCCCCCAGCGGGGACCTGGCGCCATCGACGCCTCGCCGCGTGCTGGTGGTCGACGACAACGTCGACGCGGCGGCCACCCTCGTCACGTTGCTGGAGCTGGTGGGCCACGTCGCCGCGATGGTCCATGACGGCGATGCCGCCGTCGAGTGGGCTGCGGCGTTCCGTCCGGATCTGATCTTTCTCGATATCGGGCTTCCCGGCAGGAACGGCTACGAAGCCTGTCGCGAGATCCGGCAGCAACCGGGCGGCTCCTGCATCAGGATCGTGGCGGTCACCGGCTGGGGCCAGGAGCAGGACCGGGCCGAAAGCAGCGACGCCGGCTTCGATGGCCACCTCGTCAAGCCCGTGGACATCAACGCGCTGCTGAAGCTGCTGGACGCCGGGCCCGCTACTGGGCAACCGACCGCAGCCGCAGGACATTCCTGACGCGCTTGGCTGCCCTGCCAGCAATGGCAGGGACCACCACCACCGCGGCTGGCCCAGGCTCAGCAGGCGCGCGGGCTGCACACCAGCGCGGCGGGGCCGGCTGCAGTAGTCCGGATCAATACAGATCGAGCGGATCGACGTCCAGCGACCAGCGCACCTTGCGCGATTCCGGCGCGGCATGGATGGCCGGCAGCGCGGCATCGAGGGCGCCATGCAGGCCGCGGCGGTCGGGCGACGACAGCACCAGTTGCGCGCGCTGGTAGCCCGCGCGGCGCGGCATCGGCGCCGGCAGCGGTCCGCTGATTTCCAGCTCGTCGCTGGCATCGCGCAGCGCGACCTTGGCCGCCTGCAGGAACGCGGTCGCGACCTCGGCCTGCTTGCCCTCCGCACGCAGCAGCGCGAGGTGCGCGAAGGGCGGGAAACCAGCCTCCTCGCGCTGCACCAGTTCGGCTTGCGCGAACGCACCGTAGCCGCCAGCGAGCAGCGTCGCCAGCAGCGGGTGGCCGGGGTGGTGGGTCTGCAGCAGGACCTCGCCGGGCTTGTCGGCGCGGCCGGCACGGCCGGCGACCTGGATCAGCAGCTGCGCGAGCTTTTCGGGGGCGCGGAAGTCGGCGCTGAACAGGCCCTCGTCGATACCGACCACCGCGACCAGGGTCAGGTTCGGCAGGTCGTGCCCCTTGGCGAGCATCTGCGTGCCGACCAGGATCCCGCGCGCGGTGCCGAACGCGGCCAGGTGCTG
>JBBRWW010000086.1:0-12575 GCA_038248955.1 Lysobacterales bacterium | reverse complement strand
GGGTCCACCCTGCGCGGCGGTGGCCGCAGGCAAGCCAATGCGTTGGCTATCCTGCGCGGCACGGCACTTCGCGGCGTCCGTTACGCACGCCATCGCCGGAAACGCACCGGCTGAATAACGCCTAGAACAATCCCAGCCAGCCGCCCACCACGTGGCGCGCCACGTCCACGCCCAGCTTGGTCTCGCCGGAAAACACCTGCACGCTGACCGAATCGCCGTATTCGGCGACCATCGCCTTGCGCACCGCGAGCAGCGCATTGCCCTGCGCGCCGCGGCCCAGCTTGTCGGCCTTGGTGAGGATCGCATGCGCCGGCAGCCCGCGACTGACGGCATAGCCGAGCATCTGCTTGTCGTAGTCCTTGAGCGGATGGCGGATGTCCATCACCACCACCAGGCCCTTGAGCGCGGTGCGGGTGCGGAAGTATTCGTCGAGGAACGCCTGCCAATGCGCCTGCAGGTCCTTGGGAACCTTGGCGAACCCGTAGCCCGGCAGGTCGACCAGGAAGCGGTCGGTGGTCGGCGGGATGTCGAAGAACACCAGCTGCTGGGTGCGTCCGGGGGTCTTGGAGACCCGCGCGAGTGCATTCTGCTGGCAGATCGCATTGAGGGCGGTCGACTTGCCGGCGTTGGAGCGGCCGGCAAAGGCCACTTCGTAGCCGACGTCGGGCGGGAGTTGTTGGGTATTGTGGGCGGCCAGGAGGTACTTGGCGCGCGCGAGCAGGTTGGCCATGGCGCTAGCATCGCATGCCGGCCGCATCGGCGGCCCGCGGCGTGACGTCGCGGCCAGCCGGGCCACGCAACCTGAGTGGCCCGCGTTGACCCCGCCGCGGCCGGGGACGATAATCCCGCGGTTGCGGCAGCAGCTTCCCGGCCCGCCGTCCCCGTGCCTCCATTTTTCCAGTTCGTCCTAATTGTTGTCCGGAGCCCCGCCTGATGAGCCACGCCCGCGTCCTAGGCATCCTCGGTGTCGCCGCAGCCCTCGCGGTTGCCGCCGTCGCCTACGCCCAGACCACGACCACTGCGATCCCGGACAACGCGCCGGTCGAGACCGCGGCGCTGACGAGCGCGCCGGAAGCGGTTGTCTGGGGTGACGTCAAGGCCGGCGCGACCAAGGCCGGCACCTGCGCGGCCTGCCATGGCCTCGACGGCAACCCGACCGATCCGCAGTACCCGCGCCTGGCCGGTATGCCCGAGCGCTATCTCGCCAAGCAGATCGCGCTGTTCAAGAGCGGCGAGCGCAATACCGGCATGGCCGCGGTGATGATGCCGTTTGCCAGCGCGTTGAGCGCGCAGGATGCGCGCGACATCGGCGCCTACTTCGCCACCCAGGTCGCTGGTGCGGGCGTGGCCGATGACACCGTGATTGCGACCGGCCCGAATACCGGCAAGCCGTTCTTCGCGGTGGGGCAGCAGCTGTACCGGTCCGGCGACGCGGCACGCGGCATCCCCGCCTGCATGGCCTGCCACGGCCCGAGCGGCAGCGGAAATCCCGGCCCGGCCTATCCGCATGTCGCCGGCCAGCAGTCGGCCTACGTGACCCGGCGCCTCGAGGAATACCGCGCCGGCACCACCGCCGAGCGTGACCCGGCGCACTTCCAGATCATGGCCGCGATCGCCAAATCGCTGACCGACGAGGAAATCGGCTCGCTGGCCAGTTACCTGCAGGGCCTGCACCCGCGCGGCGGCGAGTCGATGGCCACCAGCATGCCGGCGGCGGCGCCCGTTCCCGCCGTGCCTGCGCCGCCAGCGCCCGCGCCGGCCGACGCCGCACCCGCGACTCCGGAGACCGCCGCCACGGCCACGCCGACCGGCGCCTGAACGATTCGTGCGGGCGCGGGTCATGGCCCGCACCGAGTTCAATGACGCCGGCCGTTGCCCAGACGGCCGGCGTTTTTTTGTTCCGCCCACCTTTCACCCACCCCACGCCGAGAACCTCCCGATGACCTCGCGACTGGCCCCGATCCGCACCCTGCTGTTGCTGGCCGCCCTGCTGCCGCTCGCCACGTGGGCCGCCAGCCCGATCGCACCACCGAAAGGCCCGGTGCCGGTGGCAGGCGTCGACTACGTGGTGATCGCCGAGGGCCAGCCGTACGCACCGGCCAAGGGCAAAATCGAGGTGGTCGAGGTTTTCGGCTACACCTGCCCGCACTGCGCCCACTTCGAGCCGTTGGTCAGCGCCTGGAAGGCCAGGCAGGCGGCCGACGTGACGTTCAGCCCGCTGGCGGCGCCGATGGGTGGCCACTGGATTCCGTACGCTCGGGCGTTCTTCGCTGCGCAGTCGCTGGGCCTGGCCGGCAAGACCCATGCGGCGATGTTCAATGCCCTGCATGTCGACGGCTCCTTGCCGCTGAGCAAGCCGACGCCGGAGGAAATCGCCGCTTTCTACGCCCGTTACGGCGCCGACCCGCGGACGTTCGTCGCGGCCATGGCGAGTCGGGCGATCGATGCCAAACTCCAGCAGGCGAACGAGTTCATGATCCGCAGCGGGGTCGAGGCGACGCCGTCGATCGTCGTCAACGGCAAGTACCGGGTGATCGGCAACAGCTTTGAGGACATGCTGCGCATAACCGACCACCTGGTCGCGCGCGAGCGCGCCGCGAAGAAGTCCCGCTGACGGATGCGCGACGCCTCGCGGCTCGCCCCGTCTTCTCGCCTGACCTGAATTTCCGGAGAGTCCCATGACCCTGCGCCTGGCCCCGTTGTTGTTCGCCGTGCTCACCCTTGCCGCCTGCAAGCCGTCCGAAGCTCCCGCTCCCGCGGCGCCCACGGCACCCGTGGCCGAACAGCCGGCCGCTGCCGGCGAGGTGGCGGCCGTGGCTGCCCCTGCCGAAGCGACAGCCACAACGCCGGCCGCCGCGCCGGAGGCTGCGCCCGCCCAGGCCGGCCCGATCGTCGCGCCCATCGGCCCTGCCCCGGTGGCAGGCACCGATTACGTCGAGATCACCGGCGGCCAGCCGTACCAGCCGCTCGATGGCAAGATCGAGGTCGTCGAGGTGTTCGGCTACGTGTGCCCGGCCTGCGCGCGCTTCCAGCCGCTGGTCAGCGCCTGGAAGCACAAGCTGCCCGCCGACGTCCGCTTCAGCTATGTGCCGGCGCCGTTCGGGCCGCAATGGATCCCGTACGCCAAGGGCTACTACGTGGCCGAGTCGATGGGCCTGGTCGAGAAGAGCCACGAGGCGCTGATCCACGCCATCCACATCGCGAACACCATGCCCGGCGAAGGCGACAAGCCCGACGAGATGGCGATCGCGAAGTTCTACGGCACCTACGGCGCCAACCCGCAGGAATTCGTCAACGCCATGCGCAGCTTCTCGATCGACGCCAAGGTCAACCGGGGCAAGCAATTCATGGTGCGCAGCGGCGTCGAGGGCACCCCGACGATCGTGGTCGACGGCAAATACCGCGTGCTCGGCAAGAGCTACGAGGACGTCCTGCGGGTCACCGATCACCTGATCGCGCGCGAGCGGGCCGCGCATGCGGGCGCGCCGGCATCGCCCGCCACCGGCGGCTGAAACCGCCCATCCGCGAGCGGCCACCGCGCGCGGCGATGGCGCACGGGCGGCGGCGTGGAATATGCCGGACGTGCCACGCCGCCGCCTCACACCGACTGAGCATGCCAATCGCTATGCTTGGCCGCAGCGATTTTTGGCGCCCCCACCGATGCCTTGCCCGACCCTGACTTCCTGGAGTGTCCCATGACCTTGCGCCTGGCCCCGTTGCTGTTCGCCCTGCTTACGCTTGCTGGGTGCAACAAGCCCGAGACACCCCCGCCGGCCACAGCGCCGGTGGTGGCCGAGCCCGCCGTCGCGACTGCGGCGGCGCCCGGCGACGTTGCCACGTCGCCCGCCACCTCGGCGGGCGGCCCGATCACCGCGCCGGCCGGCCCCGCGCCGATGGCCGGCACCGATTTCGTCGAGATCGCCGGAGGCCAGCCGTTCCAGCCGGTCAGCGGCAAGATCGAAGTGGTCGAGGTGTTTGGCTACACGTGTCCGCATTGCGCCGAGTTCGAGCCGCTGGTGAACGCGTGGAAGGCGAAGCTGCCGGCCGACGTGCAGTTCACCCTGGTCGCCGCGCCGTTTGGCGGCTACTGGATGCCGTACGCGAAGGCGTTCTACACCGCCGAGGCAATGGGCCTGGTCGACCGGACCCACGACGCGATGTTCCGCGCGATCCACATCGAGCACAGCCTGCCGGTGCAGCCGCTGCCGGCGCCCGAGCAGATCGCCGCCTTCTACGCCCAGTACGGGGCGAATCCGCAGCAGTTCGTCAGCACCATGGCCAGCTTCACGGTCAACGCCAAGCTCAAGCGCGCCGAACAGTTCCTGACCCGCAGCGGCGTCGATTCGACCCCGACCCTGGTCGTGGATGGCAAGTACCGCGTGATCGGCAAGTCGTTCGAGGACACCCTGCGCATCGCCGACCACTTGGTCGCGCGCGTGCGCGCCTCGCGCACCGGCGCGGCTGCACCCGCCACCGGTGGCTGAAGCCCACGTCGCTCCCGGCATGGACACCCACCGGCTGCGGCTGCTGAGCGCCAACATCCAGGCCGGCTCGAGCACGCGCGGCTACAGCGATTACGTGTCGCGTAGCTGGTCGCACGTGCTGCCGGCCGGCAACAAGCGCGGCAGCCTCGACACCATCGCCCAGCTGGCGGGCGGCTACGACATCGTCGGCCTCAACGAAAGCGACCCGGGCAGCCTGCGCTCGGGCTTCACCAACCAGACCCACTACCTCGCCCAGCGCGGCGGCTTCGACTACTGGAGCCACCAGCCCAACCGCAGCGTCGGTGGCGTCGCGTCGAGCGCCAACGGCCTGCTGAGCAAGCTCGAACCGCGCGAGGTGACCGAGCACGCGTTGCCGGGCCGGATCAGCGGCCGCGGCGTATTGATGGCGCAATTCGGGTCCGGCGACGACGGCCTGCTGATCGCGATCGCGCACCTGTCGCTGGGCGCGACGTCGCGCGCTTCGCAACTGTCGTTCATCGCCGAACTGCTGCACGACCACCCGCACGCGGTGCTGATGGGCGACTTCAACTGCTCGATCGACCGCCCGGAGATGCAGGCGCTGTTCCGCCAGACCCGGCTGCAGCCGCCGGCGTGCGAAGTGCACACGTTCCCGAGTTGGCGGCCGCAGCGCGCGATCGACCACATCCTGATCGGCGACGGCCTCACCTGCTCGGGCACCCAGGCACTGGCGGCGGCGTTCTCCGACCACCTGGCGCTGTCACTGGAGCTGGACGTGCCGGACGTGGCCCTGCGCTGAAAGCGCTGGCGGTCGCACCGGCGGCGGAAACGCAAACGGCCGGTGGAATCCACCGGCCGTTTGCCATTACCCAGCCATTATCGACCGATCAGAACCGCAGGTCGGCCCGCACGTAGAAGTAGCGCCCGCCCGGGATGTCGTACGTCGAGGCGTCGTAGCCATTGAGCGAACACGACAGGCAGATCGGCGGGTCCTTGTCGAACAGGTTGTTGGCGCCGGCGGTCAGCTGCAGGCCCTTGAACATTTCGAACCGGTAGCCCACCTGCAGATCGTGGTAGGTGGTCGCATCCAGCGTATTGGTGCCCGCGGCCTGGTTGCCGCACACCGGGAACGCCGCCGCGTCGCCGCACTGCTCGGTGAGCTCGGACATGTGCCGCACCTTCCAGGCCGCGGTCCAGTTGGAGCGCTTCCAGTCGAGCGATGCCGTGGAGGTCCACTCCGGGATCGCGCTGTCGTTGACCTCCACGCCGACCGCGCGTGGCTGTACCTGGCCGGCGGCGCCGATGGCCTCGTAGCGGGTGACGATGGTGTTCTGCCAGCTGACCTTGAACTGGCCGATGTCGCTGACCGGCAGCGTCCAGAACACGTTGGCATCCCAGCCATCGGTCTTGATCGAACCCAGGTTGGTGAGGCGGTTGTTGAAGCCGTTGATGCTGCCGACCGAGGAGCGGGTGATGCCGCCGCAGTACAGCGGATCCAGCGTCGCCACGCACAGGTCGAGCTGGGTCTGCGCGTCGATGGCCTGCACCGCGCCCTCGAGCGAGTGGCGGTAGAAGGTCAGCTCCAGGTCGAGCTTGTCCGACCACGCCGTACCGCTGGCAAGCGACGGACTGAACACCATGCCGGCGGTGAAGCTGCGCGCGGTCTCCGGATCGAGGTTCGGGTTGCCGCCGGTGGTGACCGAAATCTGGCTGTTGGACTGCGCGGCGCCGGCCGGCACGCCGAGCGCGGCGCAGTTGGCGCGGCTGCCGTTGGGCGCTGAGCCATCCAGGCCGATCAGGCAGGGATCGTCGAGCTGCAGGTCGGCGCGACTGGCCGAACCGAACAACTCGCCGATCGACGGCGCGCGGAAGCCTTCGGCGAAGGTCGCGCGCAGCAGCAGCTCATCGGCCACCTGCCAGCGCAGGCCGTACTTCGGCGTGAACTGGCCACCAAACGTGGAGTAGTCCGAATAGCGCCCGGCCACGCTGAGGTCGAGGCTCTTGCCAAACGCGCTGTCGCGCATCAGCGGCACGCTGAGCTCGACGAACGTCTCGTTGACCTCGTACGCGCCGGACGTCGGCAGCGACGGCACGCCGTTGTAGAAGCCCGCCACGGTGAGCGCATCGGGCTGGTAGAAGCCGTCGTACTCGCGGCGCTCGACACCGGCGGCGAACGACAGCGGGCCGGCCCACATGTCGAACAGGTCGCCGGAGATATTGGCGCTGAAGGTCTTGAGCTTCTGCTCGCTGTTGTCGCGCACGATCGGCTGGATCCACGCCAGCATCGCCGGGGTGATCGTGCCCGGGCCGCCGAAGATGTTCAGCGGCACGCAGCCCGGGGTCGCCGCGCACACGGCTGGAGCGCCGAGGGCGAGGTTGACGTTGCGGATGTTGTAGCTGCCGAAGTTGGTCTGCTCGGCCTTGTTCCTGCTGGCCGAGACATTGACGTCCCAGAAGTAGGTGCGTTCACCGGCGTCGAAGCTGCCTTCCACGCCGGCGGCAAGGTACTGCGTGTCGACCTTCTGGTCGAAGATGCGCGGGCCGCCCTCGACCGGTCGCCGACCGATCAGCACCAGGTTCGCGCCGGGGCCGCTGGAGATCAGGTCCTGGCCGAACGGGTTGTAGATCTGGGTGGCGGGAATGCGGATGTCGTCGGCGAACGGGTTGCCGGTGCCCGCATCGGGGCCAAGGAACAACGGTTCCGGCGCGGCCTGGTTGGTCGACTCGCGGCGGTTGACCAGCGCCTTGGCATAGGCGTGGACGTTGTCGCTGAAGTAGTAGCGGAACTGGCCGAACACGCCGGTGCGCTTGGACGGCGTCAGCAGCATGTTGTATTGCGAGAAATTGAAGCGGTTGGCGGTGCCGAAGCGGATGAAGTCGTTCGGGTAGCTCGGCTTCGGCGCGAAGCTGCTGCCGTTGGGCGTGGTGATGCTGCAGAACGCCACGGGCGGCGTGCTCGGGTCGTCGTCGAGGTCGGTCAGCGGGCAGACCGTGCTCGGCGCGCCGGGGAAGAAGATGAAGCGGCCGTTGGGCGTGGCCGAACTGGCGAACGTCAGGCCGGTGCCCGGGATCGGGAAGCTCGACTGTTCGCGATCGCGGGAGTAGATCGGATCCTGCTCGACGTAGCTCGCGCCCAGGAACAGGTTGCTGCGGTCGGTGTTCATGCCCCACGCCGCGTCGACGCCGCGGAGGGTGCCATCGCCTTCGCCGTACTGGCCGTAGTTCAGGGTGACCTGGCCGCCCTCGAAGTTGCGGCGGGTGATGATGTTGACCACGCCGGCGATCGCGTCGGAGCCGTAGAGCGACGACGCGCCGTCTTCGAGGATCTCGATGCGCTCGACCAGCGCCAGCGGGATGGTGTTGAGGTCGGTCGCCGCGCCCACGCCCGAGGCGGAGGACTCGTTGACCCAGCGCAGGCCGTCGACCAGCACCAGCACCCGCTTGGGCCCGAGGTTGCGCAGGTCGACCTGGGCCGAACCGGCGCCGACGCCGTCGCCGTTGGGCGAGAAACCGAAGTTGCCCGACGAGTTGAACTTGGTGTTGAGCGCCGAGCCCGAAGCGGTGAGGTTCTGCACGATGTCGGCGATCGAGGTCAGGCCGGTGCGCTCGATGTCCTCGCGGGTGAGCGTCTGGACCGGGGACTGCCCCTCGATCTCGGCCTTCCTGATGCGGGTGCCGGTGACCTGGACGCGGTCGAGCGTGGTGGCCTCGCTGCCCGTCGGGGCCTCCTGCGCGGCGGCTAGGCCGGGCAGTGCGATCAACAGGGACAGCTGGATGGCTTTTGCCAAGGTCTGGCGGCGCAACGCTTTCATCGACTTTCTCTCCTTGATGCGAAATGGGCTGGGCGCGCCGCACCCCCTGTCGGGCGGCGTGGTGTGTTTGTAAACAATTCGTGAAGCCAGCACAACCCGCAAACGGCACGCCCGTCAACCGCCGGCTAGCAGGCTCACCGCGACCGCGACCAGGAAACCGGCGAATACCCGCTTCAGGGTGTCGCCGTGCAGCCGGTGCGCCAGCCGCATCCCGTACGGCGCCGCCAGCACCGACGTCATCGCCACGCCGACCGCCGCCGGCAGGTACACGTAGCCGATCGCGTACTGCGGCAGCGCCCCGGGCGGCGCGTGCAGCGCGTAGCCGACCGCACTGGCCAGGCCGATCGCGACGCCACAGGCCGACGAGGTACCGACCGCCCGCACCGGCGCGATGCCGCGCCAGACCAGCAGCGGCACGGTCATGCTGCCGCCGCCGATGCCGACCACGGCCGACACCGCGCCGATGCCCACCCCGGCCACGCCCATCGCCACACCGCGCGGCGCGGGCACCGCGCCATCCGCGGCGGCGCGCGCACGCCCGAACAGCAGCTGCGCCGCCGCCAGCACGCAGTAGCCCGCAACGAGATAGCGCAGCACGCCGCCATCGATCCGCACGGCGACGCCGCTACCCAGCCAGCCACCCAGCAGCAACCCCGGCGCCATCCACGCCACCGTCGGCCACAACACCCCACCGCGGCTGGCATGCGCACGCGCGGACGCCGCCGCGGTCAACACGATGCTGGCGAGCGAGCTGGCCAGCGCCGCGTGCATGGCCGCCTCGCGCGGAATCCCTACCGTCGGCAGCAGCCACGCCAGTGCCGCGACCAGTACCAGTCCGCCGCCAACGCCGAGTAATCCGGCCAGCACGCCGGCGACGGCGCCCAGCAGCAGAAACAGGACCAATGCGATCGTCACCCCAGCTTCCCCTTGTAGCGATGACGCATCGTGGCGAGCTCATCGACCACGCCCCGCAGGCATGCGCCAAAGCAGCAAAATCCGGCCAAATCCGCGCGATTCCGGCGCGCAGGACGTTCATGGGGGCTGGGCTATAGTCCGGCGCATGCTGCCTCGCCCCCTTTCCATCGTACTCGCCGCGCTCGCGACCGCGTTTGTCACCGTCGCCTGCGCACAGCCCGCCGGCGCCCTGCCCGCCGCCACGCCATCAGCCCAGCCGGCGCCCGCGGCCGACCTGCAACTGGCGCGCGTGCGGCTGGCGATCGACGCGGCCGAACGCGGCCAGTTCGACGCCAGCCAGTACGCCGACCTCGCGACCCACCCGCTGTATGGCTGGATCGAGTTCGCCAGCCTGCGTCGCGGCATCGACACGCTGGGCAATGGACAGGCCCAGGCGTTCCTCTCCCGTTACGGCCAGCAGGCGGTCGGCGAAGTATTCCGTGAGCTGTGGCTGGCATCGACGGCGCGTCGCGAGGACTGGCGAGCGTTCACCGCGGCGTGGAAGCCGACCGTCAAGACCATCGGCCTGCGCTGCGCCGAATTGAACGCGCGCCAGGCACTGGCTGGCACCGACGCGAAATGGACCACCGATGCCCAGGCGATCTGGCGCAGCAGCGGCAAGTCGTTACCGCCCGAATGCGATGCGCCGCTGGCGGTGCTGGCGGCGCGTGGCGGCCTGGACGACGGGCTGCGCTGGCAGCGCATCGACGCCGCCGCCGCCGAGGGGCTGCCAGCGGCGATGCGCAGCGCGGCGCGCGGCCTGCCGGCCAGCGACCGCGCCCTCGCCGAGGACTACGCCGCGTTCCTGGAGGCCGTCGACGAGCGCGCCCTGGCGTGGCCGAAGACCGACCGCAGCCGCCGCATGGCCTCGTATGGCCTGGCGCGACTGGGCAAGTCGTCGCCTGCCAGCGCCGAGGCGCTGCTGCCGAAGTACGCCGCGGCGCTCGGGTTCGACGACCAGGACCGCGGTCGCGTGCTTTACCAGGCAGCGCTGTGGACCGTGGCGTCGTACGAGCCGGACTCGGCGCGCCGGCTGGCCGCCGTGCCCGCCTCGGCATACGACGAGCGACTGCATGAATGGCGCGCGCGCGAAGCGATCGCGCGCTCGGACTGGCCGGCGGCACTCGCCGCGATCCGCAGGATGGGCCCGACACAGCGCAACGATTCGCGCTGGAAGTACTTCGAGGCGCGGCTGGCCGAGCGCACCGGCGACAGGGTCGTCGCCGACCGCCTGTACCGCGAGGCGGCGAGGATTCCCGAATTCCACGGATTCCTCGCCGCCGACCGGGTCGGCCAGCCGTACGCGCTGTGCCCGTGGCTGCCCGCCGACAGCGCGGCGGCGAAAGCCGCGGTCGCCCGCGATCCGGCGATCGTGCGGTCGATGGGACTGTTCAAACTGGAGCGCAGTGGCTGGGCGGTGCGCGAGTGGGACGACGCGATGGCGCGCTTCGACGATGCCCAGCGCCGCATCGCGGTCGAGGTCGCCCAGGGCAATGGCTGGTTCGACCGCGGCGTGTTCGCGCTCGGCAAGGATGCCAGCGGTGCCCCGAGGCCCGACGAGCTGCGTCTGTACAGCCTGCGCTTCCCGCTGCACCACGACGCCACGATCCGGCGCGAGGCCGCGAACAACCGCATCGACCCGGCCTGGGTCGCCGCCGAGATCCGCGCCGAGAGCGTGTTCAACCCCGCGGCGCGTTCCGGCGCGAACGCGATGGGCCTGATGCAGGTGCTGCCCGGCACCGGCGCCGCGGTCGCGCGCCGCATCGGCGTGCCGTGGTCGGGCGCGGCCAGCCTGTACGACGCCGACACCAACATCATCCTGGGCACCGCCTATCTGCGGCAGATGATGGACGACTACGGCAACCAGCCCTACTTCGCCATCGCTGGCTACAACGCCGGTCCGGGACCGCTGAACCGCTGGAAGTCGCAGCGACCGGGCATGGATCCGGACTTCTGGATCGAGACGATCAGCTACAAGGAAACCCGCGACTACGTCGCCCGCGTGCTCGCCTTCAGCGTGATCTACGATTGGCGCCTCAATGGCGACGCGGCGACCCTGAGCGAGCGCATGCGCGGCCGCACCGACGGTCCGCGCAAGCGCTTTACCTGTCCGCTGGCCACGGCGGCCGCGGTTGCCCCTTCAAACCGATAGGAGATACAGGATGGATCCTCGTCATGTCGTGATCCTCGGTGGTACCGGGTTCGTCGGCCACCATCTCGTCGCCCGGCTCCGCCAGGACGGGCACCGCATCACCGTGCTCACCCGCGCCGCCGCCGCGCATGCCGGCAGCGCCACGCCCGCGGCCGTTTCACTGCGCGAAGGCGATGTCGCCGATAGCGGCTTCCTGCGCGCGGCGTTCGCCGACGCCGACGCGGTGGTGAACCTGGTTGGCATCCTCAATGAGCGCGGCGACGACGGCAGCGGCTTCGAGCACGTGTTCGTCGGCATCACCGAGGCGCTGATCGCGGCGATGCAGGCCACCGGCGTGCGCCGACTGCTGCAGATGAGCGCGCTGCACGCCGGCGACGGTGACAGCCATTACCTGCAGGCGCGCGGCCGCGCCGAGCAGCGCGTGCGCGCATCCGGCCTGGACTGGACACTGCTGCGGCCGTCGGTGATCGCCGGCCCTGGCGACGGCCTGTTCTGCCGCTTCGACGCGCTGCTGAGGTTCGTACCGGTGCTGCCGATCGGCCGCGCCGACGCGCGCTTCCAGCCGGTCTGGGTTGGCGATGTCGTCGAGGCGTTCGCGCGCGCCCTGGGTGATGCCGCAAGCATCGGCCAGGACTACGACCTGGTCGGTCCGGAGGTGATGACGCTCGCGCAGATCGTGCACCTGACGGCGCGCGCGCGCGGCCGCCATCGGCTGGTGATCGCGTTGCCAGAATCGCTAGGCCGGTTGCAGGCCGAAGTCGGCGAGCACCTGCCGGGCAAGCCGATCAGCCGCGACAACTGGCGCTCGCTGCAGACCGATTCGACCAGCGACGACAATGGCTTGCCACGGCTGGGGATCACCCCGACGGCGGTGACGCCCAAGCTGCCCGAGATCCTCGGCCTGCCCGCCGGCGACCGCTGACCTCCGGCGATCGCCGGTGCGCGCCGCCTCCTGCGCGGTACTGCCGGATGCCCGCTCACACCGCACTGCCCGGCCGCGATGCCAGTACAGTCGCGGCAGTCCAACACAGAGGAAACGCAATGGGATTGCTCGACACCCTGCTCGGCCACGCCGGCGAAAAATCCGTGGACAAACTCGCGGGCGAGTTCGCGCCACTGCTGGCACCGGGCGAGACGCTGCAGCGCGCGTTCGGCCTGATCCGCGACCTGATCGTGTTCACCGATCGCCGCCTG
>JBBRWW010000085.1:0-12626 GCA_038248955.1 Lysobacterales bacterium | reverse complement strand
GCACTCGGCGTTAAACTGCCTCCATGAGTGAAGATAGCGCCCCCATGACGAGTCATCGCCCGTACCTGCTACGGGCACTTTACGAGTGGATCAGCGACAACGGCATGACCCCCCACCTGCTGGTGGATGCCAACGGTGCCGCGGTGCAGGTTCCGCGTTCGGCGGTGAAGGACGGACGCATCGTGCTGAACGTGGCCGAGCGGGCCGTGCAGCGCCTGGAAATGGGCAACGACGTGATCCAGTTCAGCGCCCGATTTGGCGGCGTCAGTCAATCGGTATCGGTGCCGGTCGGCGCCGTACTGGCAATTTACGCGCGCGAAACAGGTCAGGGAATGGCACTGCCCGAAGAGGCCGTCACCGCCGACGGCGACGACGAGGCGATCGACGACGACGGGACCCCTTCGATGTCCCCCGGGCCGGCGATGTTGAGCGCGGTGCCCCCGGCGCCTTCCGATGGAGACGACGACGACAACGATGGTCCTGGTCACCCGACCCCGCGTCGGGCCGGGCATCTTCGGATCGTCAAGTAGTCGACGCCTCGATGCGTGGGACGATCGTCATGTCACTGCAATCGCCCGGCCGTCGGCGCGAGCGGGCCACTGAAGGCCACGAGGCGGTCGCCGCGCAGGACCAGTCGGCCGACGTGACGGTCGTCGCCGTCGATCGAATAATCGAAGCGGAACGTACGCTCCAGTCCCAGCCAGCCATTGTCGTGCCGGCACAGGCCCAAGCCGGTCTCATGCACGGTCTGGTCGAGCAATTGCACGCTGGCCCGTCGGCAGGCGTCGCGGCCCAGTGCTTCGGCGCGCTCTGCGGCGGCGCGACCGGCGCTCCAGAACGCGAACGCCATCGCGGTAACGATCATTAATATGACTACAGTCGGCATCTGATCAATGTGGCGCCGCAATGCGCCGCTGGCAAGGGTCTTCGGTCGCAGGAACCACCAACAGGGATGGCGCACGACATGAAGCTGGTTTTTCCGGGTGGTGAGCACCCGCAGGTACTGTTGGGCAGGGGCATCACCAGGGTCGGTTCCGCGCCCGATGCCACCATCGTCATCGATCGCCCCGGCGTGCTGCCGAAGCATTGCCAACTCCACGTCAGTGCCGTCGGGGTGATGCTCGAGGTGCCGACGCAGACCTCCGTCAGCGTCAACGGCCGACCGGTGGCGGGCCTGATCTCGCTGCGTCCGGGCGACACCGTTGCCTTCGACCAGGTACAGGCGCGCCTGGCGGCGATGGAGTCGGTGCGGGCGGCCCCGGACCATGTCGCGCCGGGTGGGTCGACTCCACTGCCGGCGAACGACGATCCGTCGGTCACCGCGGTGCGTCTGGTCCTGCCCAAGTACGTGCTGCGGGGGGTGTCGGGCACCGTGTTCGGGCGCAATATCCCGTTGCACGCGAGCACCACGGTCGGCCGGTCGCAGGAATGCAACCTGCAGATCGACGACGCTGGCCTGTCGCGGATCCACGCCCGCGTGGTCCCCAGCGGTGATGGGGTGGTGCTGGAAGACCTTGGCTCGACCAATGGCACCTTTATCAATGACGCTCGCGTGGTCCGCGGCATCGCCCGGGCAGGGGACGAGATCGGGTTCGACACCGTGCGTTTCCGCCTGACGTCCTCCAGCCAGGCCGAAGCAATTGCAGACGAGGCGTCGCAACGGTCACCGGCGCGACGCAAGCGGCGTTGGCTGTTGCCGGCGCTGGTCAACCTGGCGGTGCTTGCGGCCTGCGCCGTGGCCTACCTGCTGCTGCGTTGATCCGCGGCCGAGGGAAGATCGCCCCGATCCGGGCCGGTCAGCCCTGCGGCGGCGGGCCGAGCTTCAGCGACAGGTCGATGGCGATCACGTGCTTGGTGAGCGCGCCAACGGAGATGCAGTCGACGCCGTCCTCGGCGATCGCGCGAATGCCGTCCAGGTCGACGCCGCCGGAGACCTCCAGCGGGATCCTCCGATCCACCGCGTGGGAGGCCGCGATGCGTACCGCGTCCCGGCGCGTCGCCGCGTCGAAGTCATCGATCAGGATCCGGTCGCAGCCTTCGCGCAGCGCTTGCTCCAGTTGCGCCAGCGTCTCGACCTCGACGATCAGCGGCAGCGACGGATGCAACTCCCGTGCGGCGCGGATGGCGGCGGTGATCGAACCCGCCGCGCGAACGTGGTTTTCCTTCAGCATCACCGTATCGAACAGGCCGATCCGGTGGTTGCTGCCGCCGCCGACCCGTACCGCGTATTTCTGCGCCAGGCGTAGCCCGGGAAGGGTCTTGCGAGTGTCGAGGATCGTCGTGCCGGTGCCGGCCACCGCGGCGACATAGGACGCGGTCGTGGTCGCGGTGCCGGAAAGCGTCTGCAGGAAGTTCAGCGACGTGCGCTCGGCCGTCACCAGTGCACGCGACCGTCCCTGCAACGTGGCGAGCACGGTGCCGGGCGCGACGCGGTCGCCCTCGGCGCAGTGCCAGTCGATCCGCACACCGGGATCGAGCGCGCGATGGCAGGCGTCGAACCACGGTCGACCGCAGACAATCGCGTCCTGCTTGCACAGCAGGTAGGCGCTGTCGGGGGTGTCGGGCAGCAGCGCGGCGGTGACGTCGCCGGTGCCGATGTCCTCGGCGAGCGCGCGGGCGATGTCGGCTGCGATCACCGCGTCCGGCGGCGGCGCGAAACCCGACATCATGCCGGCGCGAACCCCGCAAGCTGCGCCGTGCCGATAGCTTCCTCGGCGAGCAGCACCGGGATGCCGTCGTCGATCCGGTACACGGTCCTGCGGTCGCGGGTCACAAGCGCCTCGTCGACGCGGTCGGCCTGGGTGGCGCCATCGCCGCGGAGGACGCCGCCGGCCTGGATCGCTTCGTTCAGGGCCTGCAGTCCGCGACCGTCCAGCAACGAAAGCGGTTGGCGCGTGATGGGGCAGACGAGGAGGTCGAGCAGTTTGCGATCCATACGGGGCGGTGCCAGGGCGACGGGACGGGGCGTTAGAATACGTCTTTGCGCCGAGGCCAGCCCATGCCAGTCCCCGAACACTCCGCTCCCGGACCCGCGCCGCTCGTCGGCGTCGTGATGGGCTCGCGTTCCGACTGGGAGACGATGCAGCACGCGGTGGCGAAGCTCGAAGCGCTGGGTGTTCCGCACGAAGTACGCGTGGTCTCCGCGCACCGTACTCCGGACGTGTTGTTCGAATACGCGTCCACCGCCGCCGCCCGTGGCCTGCGCGCGATCATCGCCGGCGCCGGTGGCGCGGCGCACTTGCCTGGCATGATCGCCGCCAAGACCGCCTTGCCGGTGCTGGGTGTGCCGGTGCAAAGCAAGGCGCTCAACGGCATGGATTCGTTGCTGTCGATCGTGCAGATGCCGGCCGGCATTCCCGTGGCGACCTTCGCGATCGGCAACGCCGGCGCGACCAATGCCGCATTGTTCGCGGCGGCGATGCTGGCCAGCGGAAATCCCGCCATCGCGTCCGCGCTGGAAGCCTTCCGCGGCAAACAGACCGACGACGTGCTGGCCCACGACGACCCGCGCCAATGACGACCGTCGGTATCCTTGGCGGCGGACAACTGGCGCGCATGCTGGCGCTGTCGGGTGCTCCGCTTGGCTTGCGCTTCCTGGTGATGGACACCGCCGCCGACGCGTGCGCCGGCCAGTTCGTGCCGATGGTGGTGGGCGACTACCGCGACGAGGCTGCGCTGGCCGAATTCGCCTCGAAGGTCGATGTCGCCACGTTCGATTTCGAGAACGTGCCGTCCGCGGCCGCGCGTTGGCTGGCCGAGCGGGTGGCCGTGTTCCCGGCGCCGAGCGCGCTGGCGACGGCGCAGGACCGGATGGCCGAAAAGCGGTTGTTCCGCGAACTGGGGATACCGGTGCCGGAGTTCGCGGTCGTCGACAGTCGCGAGGCCCTCGAGGCCGCGATTGCGACCGTGGGCAGCCCCTGCATCCTCAAGACCCGCCGGCTCGGATACGACGGCAAGGGCCAGTTCCGGATCAAGACGCCGGCCGATGCCGATGCGGCGTGGCTGGCGCTGGGCGCGCAGGCCGGCACGGTCGGGTTGATCCTCGAGGCGTTCGTCGCGTTTGAACGCGAGTTGTCGGTGGTCGCGGTGCGCGGTCGTGACGGCGAATTCAACACCTGGCCGCTGACCGAGAACTGGCACGTCGACGGCGTGCTGTCGGCGAGCCTGGCACCGGCGCGCGTCGATGCCGCGCTTACGGCCACCGCGTTCGTCTACGCGCGCCGACTGGCCGAGGCGCTGGACTACGTCGGTGTGTTCGCGCTCGAGTTGTTCTGCCACGGCGGCACGTTGCTCGCCAACGAGTTGGCGCCGCGCGTGCACAACTCCGGGCATTGGACCATCGAGGGCGCCGAAACCTCGCAATTCGAAAACCACTTGCGCGCCGTGCTCGGCCTGCCGCTGGGCAGTACCCGCATGCTCGGTCACGCCTGCATGCTCAACTGGACCGGTGCGCTGCCCGATGCGCAGGCGGTGATGGCCGAACCCGGTGGGCACTGGCATGACTATGGCAAGTCGTCGCGGGCTGGCCGCAAGGTGGGACACGCGACGCTGCGGGCGGATTCGCCCGAAGCGCTTGCCGTGGCACTGGGGCGCATCGGCGAAGCGCTGGGTCGCCAGGCGCAGGTCCAACCCGTGGTCGAAGCCCTGCGCTGACCCGGGGGCGAAAGGAAGCCGCAATGCAGGACGGCCGGCTTTCGCCGGCCGTCCTGCATTGCGCGATTCATCCTGAGCGTTACTTCATGTTGGAAGCGACGAAGTCCCAGTTGACCAGGTTCCAGAACGATTCGACGTATTTCGGCCGCGCATTGCGGTAGTCGATGTAATACGCGTGCTCCCACACGTCGCAGGTCAGCAGCGGGGTGTCATCGCCGGTCAGCGGAGTCGCGGCGTTGGAGGTGCTGGCCAATGCCAGCGAACCATCCGGGCGCTGCACCAGCCAGCCCCAGCCCGACCCGAACGTGCCAATCGAGACTTTGCTGAACTCGTCCTTGAACTTGGCGAAGTCGCCGAACGCCTTGACGATGGCCTCGGCGAGCTTTCCACCGGGCTCGCCGCCCCCATTGGGGGTCAGGCAGTTCCAGTAGAACGTGTGGTTCCAGACCTGCGCGGCGTTGTTGAACATCGCGCCCTGCGCCTTGCCGATGATGGCTTCCAGCGGCAGTTCGGCGAACTCCGTGCCGGCGATCATCTTGTTGAGGTTGTCGACATAGGCCTGGTGGTGCTTGCCGTAATGGAAGTCGATGGTCTCGCCGGAGATGTGCGGTTCGAGCGCGGCGCGGTCGTAGGGCAGGGCGGGCAGTTCGATGGCCATGGGCAGGCTCCTTGGGGGGATGGCTCGGGGGGCGCCGCAGGGTGCGTGCCGCAAGCGGCGGCATCGGCGGCAGGGTCGGAAGGCTTACAATGGGCATTGTATCCACACGTGTTGTTGTCAGGCCGTCATGGTCGGCGGCACGCTATTGCAGGAGTTGTTCGATGTCTGTTCTTGAGCGGATCCAGGCCGAAGTCGACGGTCACCCGATCGTGTTGTTCATGAAGGGCACGGCGCAGTTCCCGATGTGCGGGTTTTCCAGCCGTTCGGTGCAGGCGTTGAAGGCGGCCGGCGCCACCCAGTTGCATACCGTCAACGTGCTGGAGGACGCCGAGGTGCGCGCCAACCTGCCGCGGTTCTCGAACTGGCCGACGTTCCCGCAGCTGTTCATCCACGGCGAGCTGATCGGCGGTTGCGATATCACCATGGAGCTGCTCGAGTCCGGCGAACTGGCGCGGATGATCAGCGAAACGCAGCGGCAGTGAGTCCCGAGGCGATGGCTGCGTCGCAACCTGCCCTCGCCGGCCGGGTGATCCTGGTCACTGGCGCTTACGGTGGCTTGGGCGGCGCGGCGGCATTGGCCTGCGCGCAGGCCGGGGCGACCGTGGTGCTGCTGGGGCGCAAGGTCCCGAAGTTGAATCGACTGTACGACGCGCTCTCCGCATCCGGGCCTGACCCGCTGCTGTACCCGCTCGATCTGGAAGGCGCGGGGCCGGACGACTATGCCGACCTGGCGCAGCGGATCGAAAGCGAGCTGGGCAGGCTCGATGGCGTGCTGCATTGCGCGGCTGAATTTCGCGGCCTGACCCCGCTGCTGCAGACCGATCCGGCCGCGTTCGCGCGCGCGCTGCACGTCAACCTGACCGCGCCGTGGTGGTTGTCGCAGGCCTGCCTGCCGCTGCTGGCGAAATCTCCCGATGCCGCGCTGGTGTTCGCGCTCGACGATCCGGATCGGGTAGGGAAGGCCTATTGGGGCGGCTACGGCGTCGCCCAGCAAGGGCTCGCCTCGTTGGTCGGAATGCTGCACGCCGAGGTGGCCAAGTCCACCGTCCGCGTTGCCGGATTGCGTCCTGGCCCGATGCGGACCGGATTGCGGGCCAAGGCCTTCGTGGAAGACAACGACCGCGTTGCCCTTGATCCGTCGATGTACGCGCCGGCATGCGTGGAGTTGCTGTCACCGGCCGGCGCGGTCCATCGCGGCACGATCTGGTCTCCACCGCTGTAGGAGCGGCCCATGCGTCAGACACACAAGGTGGCCACCCGATGACGATCACTTCCGCCGCGCTGCTGCTGTTCCTGATCCTGGATCCGCTCGGCAACATCCCGGTATTCCTCAGCCTGTTGCGCAAGTTGCCGCCGCCGCGCCAGCGGGTGGTGCTGGCGCGGGAGCTGCTGATCGCGCTGGGCGTGCTGATGGCGTTCCTGTGGGGCGGCAAGTACGCGCTGGAAGTGATGCACCTGCGCCAGGAGTCGGTGTCGATCGCCGGCGGCATCGTACTGTTCCTGATCGGCATCCGCATGATCTTCCCGCGTCCAGAAGGACTGATGGGCGAAATTCCCGACGGTGAGCCCTTCATCGTGCCGATGGCCATCCCGCTGGTCGCGGGCCCCTCGGGCATGGCCGCGGTGATGCTGATGGGCAGCAACGACGCGTCGCGGCTGGGCGACTGGAGCCTGGCGCTGCTGATCGCCTGGGGCGCGACCGCGGCGATCCTGTTTTCGGCGACGCTGCTCTACAAGTGGATGGGGATCCGCGCGCTGACCGCGATTGAACGCCTGATGGGCATGCTGCTGGTCGCCATTTCGGTGCAGATGTTCCTCGACGGCCTCGGCACGTACCTGCGGATCGCCACGCCGTAGTCGCCCACCCGCTGGGTCCCGCCCGGGTCTTGGGGACCCATGGACGGGGTTGCGTCGTTCAGATGACGTCGTCACAAGATTGAAACACATTCGTCCTAGCCTGTTAAACTGTCGTTAACCCGGGGGGCTGTGGTTTGAGCCGGGTTCTGGGGCAAATCAAAATCCTTCAACGCCTGGGGCCGATGTCGGTGGCCCCGTTCCGTCTGTACATCCCGCACCGAGGCCTTCGTAATGACCCATAACAACCGCGTACGCATGTCCAAGCTCACCCTGGGCCTGCTCGCCGTCCTTGCCGCCGCTCCGGCGTTCGCGCAGAGCACCTCCGCCGGTGTCGGCGGTCGCGTCGTCGGTGCCGACGGCCAGCCCGTCCAGGGCGCCGAAGTCACCATCGTCCACACGGAGTCCGGCACGGTCAGCCGCGCGGTCACCGGTGAAGACGGTCGCTACAACGCCCGCGGCCTGCGCGTCGGCGGCCCGTACACGATCACCATCAACAAGGCGGGCGCGGGCACGGCCTCGCAGGACGAAGTCTACCTGCCGCTGAACCAGGTGGCGACGGTCGATTCGCAACTCAACAACGACGTCACGACGCTCGCGTCGGTGCAGGCGGTTGTCGGCCTCGGCTCGGAAGTGTTCAGCGCCAACAAGATGGGTACGGGCAGCAACGTCACTCGCGAAACCATCGAGGCGCTGCCGTCGGCCAACCGGAACATCCAGGATTACATTCGCCTCGACCCGCGTATCTCCCAGGTCAGCAAGGCAGACGGCGCGATCTCGGCCGGTGGCCAGAACACCCGCTACAACGCCATCCGGATCGACGGCGTCAGCACCAATGACCCGTTCGGCCTGGAGTCGAACAACCTGCCGACCGAACGCCAGCCGGTCTCCATGGACGCGATCCAGGAAATCAACATCGACCTGGCCAACTACGACACGACCATCAATGGTGGTACCGGCGCGGTCATCAACGCGGTCACCAAGTCGGGTACCAACGAGTACCACGGCACCGCGTACTACACGGTGCGTGACAAGGACTGGGTGCGCGAAGACCTGCGTGGCGTCAAGTTCAATGGTTTCGACAAGGAAGAGACCTACGGCGCGACCTTCGGTGGTCCGATCATCAAGGACAAGCTGTTCTTCTTCGGCAACTACGAGAAGTACACCCGCACGGCGCCCGGCGTCAGCCTGGCCGACGGCCCGTACGGGCGTGGCCTGATCACCGACGCGAACATCGCCGAGGCGCAGGGCATTGCCCAGGGTTATGGCTTCGACGCCGGCGCGCTGTCGCTGCCCGGCAACAACAAGACCGAGATCGAGGAATACGCGCTCAAGCTCGACTGGAACATCAACGAAAACCACCGCGCGGCGTTGCGCTACAGCAAGCTCGAGCAGAGCGTGCTGCGCTTCCCGCTGATCAGCAACAGCCAGGTGTCGCTGAGCTCTTCCTGGTATGCACTGCCGAAGACGTTCGAGAGCACCGTCGCGGAGTTGTTCAGCGACTGGAGTGACAATTTCTCGACCGAGTTCAAGGCCTCCTACCGCGACTACACCGCGGTGCGCGACACGTTCTCCAACCTGCCGCAGATCCGCATCAACTTTGGCAACCAGGCACTGTACTTCGGCACCGAGCAGAACAGCCACGTCAACATCATCGAAACCAAGGAATCGAGCCTGTTCGGCGCCGGAACCTGGTACGTCGGCGACCATGCGGTCAAGTTCGGTGCGGATTACCAGAAGAACGACATCCTGAATTTCTTCGGCCGCAACCTCAACGGCGTATACGAGTTCCAGAGCCTCGCGGCGTTCCGCGCCGGTACTCCGAGCCGCTACATCGTGCGTGGACCAACGACCGGCGGCAGCATCGCCGATATTCCCGCGAACTACACGCTGGAAAATACCGGCCTGTTCCTCCAGGACACCTGGTCGGTCAACCAGAACCTGACCGTCACCGGCGGTGTTCGCGTGGACATCCCGAGCTTCAGCGAGCAGCGCCTGTTCAACCAGCGCATCCAGACGCTGTACGGCTACGACAACACCAATACCGTCGACGACAAGCTGATCCAGCCGCGTTTCGGCTTCAACTATACGTTCGACAGCGATCGTCCGACCCAGGTGCGTGGCGGCATCGGCCTGTTCGGCGGCGCGGCTCCGAACGTGTGGCTGGCCGGTACCTACCAGAACACCGGCCTGAACTACGTCGAGTACGACCTGAGCAACCCGGGTCGGATCTTCACCCCGAACGTCAACCCGCCGTACTACCCCACCACCGGCCCGTCGTCGGCGCGCCAGAACGTCGATATCGCCGAACCGGGCCTCAAGCTGCCGTCGGTGTGGAAGGCCAACCTCGCGTTCGACCACGAGCTGCCGTGGTGGGGCGTGGTGGCTTCCGCGGAGTTGCTGCTCACCGACGTCAAGGACGGCATCTTCTTCCAGCGCCTGGACGTGTCGGCACCCACCGCCGTGGGTCCGGACGGCCGCTTGAACTTCTGGAATGCCGCCGGTCGTAACCCCGCCAATGGTCGCATCAGTGGTGGCCAGAACTTCGGCATCAGCCAGGGCACCGGCGGCGCCACCGCCAAGGCCAACCGCCCCAGCGACATCGGCGACGTGATCCTGATGCGCAACACCAACAAGGGCAAGAGCCAGCAATTCACGATCGGCCTCGACAAGCCGCTGGGCGACATGTGGGGCTGGTCGTTGGCTTACACCCACACCGTTGCCACCGAGGTCAGCCCGCTGACCAGCTCGCAGAACACGTCGAACTGGGGCAACACGCTGGCGTTCCAGGCCAACGAGGAAGTGGCGTACAACTCCCGTTACGCATTGCGTGACCGTTTCACCGGCACGATGCAGTGGAAGCACAACTTCTTCGGTAACAACGCCACGCGCGCCGGCCTGTTCTACGAAGGCCGTACGGGTCGTCCTTTCAGCTATATCTTCTACAACGATGCCAACGGCGACGGCGCGGGCACCAACGACCTGTTCTACGTCCCGGAGAACCCCGGCGACGTGGTGTTCACCGGTGGTGCCGCGATGGAGCAGAGCTTCTTCAACTTCCTCGCCGCCAATCCGGAGCTGCAGCGCTACCGCGGACAGGTCGCACCGGCCAATGCGTTCCGCGCGCAGTGGACCAACAACTTCGACGTGCGCATCAGCCAGGAACTTCCCGGCTTCATGCGCGGGCACAAGGCCGAGCTGTCGTTCGACATCATGAATGTTGGCAACCTGATCAACAAAAACTGGGGCTTGGTCGACGATTACGGGTTCTTCTCGACCCGTCGAGTCGCCAACTATGTCGGCATTTGTGGCAGTGCCGCGACCGCGCAGTGTCCTGCGGGCTCGGCAGGCAAGTACGTTTACTCGTTCACTGGCAACACCGACAATTCGGCGATCCAGGAAAACAACAACGACAAGGGCAACACCGGCGTGTCGCGCTGGTCGCTGATGGTCGGTTTCAAGTACAAGTTCTGATCGCTGCTGCATCGAGTTGAAAACGGCCGGGGAAACCCGGCCGTTTTCTTTTGTGCGCGCCGCTGCGCTAGAGTCGCAGGCAGACGAAAACGACCGAAGAACATCGAGAACAGCAATGACTGCATTGATAGACACCCACCTGCACACCGTCGACGCCCACATCTATCCCAGTGGCGGCCTGGACGTGCTGTCACGCGCCGAAGTCGCGCGCCTGCGTGATGCGTCCAGCGGCGGCATGCACGACCTGTTGCGGCGCTGCGCGCTTGCCGTGCTGACCAGCGGCAGCGTGTCCGACGACCCGCGCGCGGCCCGCGACCTGTATCCGGACTTCGACATCGAGGTGCTGCAGCGCGATCGCGGCGTGCGCATCGACCTGCGCAACGCGCCGGCCATGGCGTTCGTCGATGGCGAGATCATCCGCGGCGTCGCCGAGTTGTTGTTCGCGGTGGTGCGCGACCTGGCCTACACCGCCATCGAACTCGACCCGCAAGGTGGCCGCGACCTCGACAGCAGCGAGGGCATCACCGACGCGGTGTTCGGGCTGCTGCGCAATGCCCGCATCCTGTACCCGGCCGAGCCGAACCTGGTCGTGTGCTGGGGCGGGCATTCGATCAATCGCGACGAATACGTCTACACCAAGCAGGTCGGCTACGACCTCGGCCTGCGCGGCCTGGACATCTGCACCGGCTGCGGCCCGGGCGCGATGAAGGGCCCGATGAAGGGCGCCACCATCGCCCATGCCAAGCAGCGCCACCGCGCTCCGCGTTACATCGGCGTGACCGAACCGGGCATCATCGCCGCGGAATCGCCCAACCCGATCGTCAACCACCTGGTGATCATGCCGGACATCGAGAAGCGCCTGGAGGCGTTCGTCCGCATCGGCCACGGGATCATCGTGTTCCCGGGCGGCGTCGGCACCGCGGAGGAAATCCTGTATCTGCTGGGCATCCTGCTGCGCGAGGAAAATGCGCAGCTGCCGTTCCCGCTGATCCTGACCGGCCCGAACGCCTCGGCGCCGTACTTCGAGCAGATCGACCGTTTCCTGCGCCTGACCCTGGGCGAGGCCGCCACCTCGCGCTACGAAATCATCATCGGCAACCCCGACGCGGTGGCCAAGCGGATGGCGGCCGGCATCCGCAAGGTGCGCGAATACCGCATCGCGCAGCAGGATTCCTTCTACTTCAACTGGTCGATCAAGGTGCCACTGGCGTTCCAGCAGCCGTTCGTTCCCACGCACGAAGCGATGGCGTCGCTGGACCTGCACCACGGACGCAAGCCGCACGAACTGGCGGCGGACCTGCGGCGCGCGTTTTCGGGCATCGTCGCGGGCAACGTCAAGGAGGACGGCATGCGGCGGATCGAGGAGCACGGCCCGTTCGAGATCCACGGCGATCACGACATGATGCAGTCGCTGGACGAGCTGCTGCGCGCGTTCGTCGAGCAGCGGCGCATGAAGATTTCGGGCCAGTACAAGCCGTGCTACCGGGTGGTGGCCTGAGCGTCTGCTGCGAGGGGTAATCGCACCGTGGCGACGTAACGGCCGTCGATAACGTCGGTCTGCACGCTGCCACGGCCATCGGTCAGCGCGCCGATCCTGACCTGTGACGCATTCAAGCCGACCAGGTGGCCATGGGATGCGATGGCATCGCTGCGCGGCACGGGGTTGCTGATCCGCACGACAACATGGCCGGGCGTTGTCGACACGCTGATGCCCACGTCGCCGCCGCCGGACAACCGCTCGATTCCGTGGCGGATCGCGTTTTCGACCAATGGCTGGATCGACAACGCCGGCACCGTGACCTGCGGGATCACGGCAGGCAGTTGCCAGGTGACGGTGAGTCGCGCGCCGAAGCGCAGGCTCTCGATTTCCAGGTAGCGGCGGGCCAGCGCCAGTTCTTCCTCCAGCGAGATCTGCCGTGGCCCTGCGAGGGCGGCCCGGAACAGGTCGGCAAGGTCGAGCAGCAGGCGCTCGGCTTCCTCCGGATGG
>JBBRWW010000084.1:0-12689 GCA_038248955.1 Lysobacterales bacterium | reverse complement strand
CGTGCCGCGATCCGGCATCCCGATCCTTTCATTCCAGTCCTTCGGCGCCGATTTCCCGCATGTATTCCCGTAGCAGTGAACCCGTCCGTTTCGAGCGCGATTGCGCCGCCGTCCTCGTTCCCCAGGGCGACGTGGTCAGCCTGCCTGCGGGCAGCATCGGCTATATCACCCAGGCGCTCGGGGGCAGCTATACGGTGTTCATCGAGGGCAACCTGTTCCGGATTGCCGGCCAGGACGCCGACGCGATCGGCAAGGAGCCGCTCGAGCCGCTGCAGTTGGCGCCCGGCGCCGACGACGAGGCCGTCGAGCAGCTGGTGTGGAAGCAATTGCGCACCTGTTTCGACCCCGAGATCCCGATCAACGTGGTCGACCTCGGCCTGGTCTACGAGGCGGTCGTCAAGCCGCACGAGGAGCACGCCGGCCAGCGCATCGTCGAAGTGCGCATGACGCTGACCGCACCGGCCTGCGGGATGGGTGACATCCTGGTCGATGACGTGCGCAGCAAGCTCGAGATGATTCCGACCGTGGTGGAAGCCGATGTCGAGCTGGTGTTCGACCCGCCGTGGACGCGCCAGATGATGTCCGAGTCGGCGCGGCTGGAGACCGGGATGCTCTGACGCGGACCACGGCGCGCCGCTCGCGCGCCTGCCGGTAGACCGGAGTTGTGACGGTCGTAGTGACGCTTGGCGTCGCACTTGGTCAAGAAAGGGCAGCGAGTTTGCGGATTTCCGTGGCGCACTGCAGCAATTGTGCCGGTGCCTGACACCGCGGATAGCCACTCCTGATCAGGCGAAAACCGCGCACTGCAAAGGTTTCGCGTGGGCATAACCGCGGGCTGCACAGGTCCCGGTGGTCCGAAAAAAAAAATTCCTTGTCCTAGGAATAATTCGCGCCTAGGTTCATCGGGCGGACAGGTCCAGAACCCCCGTGTGGATTCATTCGGCCAAAGGGATTGGGGATTGCCTCCGGCATTCACTCGTTCCCGACAAGCCGACGGAGCCTTCCGTCATGCCTCATCGCCGCGTACCGGGTTGGTGAGGGCCCGCCCTCGTGGCGATCAACCGCCGATGCATCCGGGTAGGGGAAACATTCCCAGGTGCGCTCCGGCAATTTGCGCAATCGCATCCATGACCATCCGGGTTGGTAGTCGGACGGGCCCCAGCGGTAGCCATTGCGCGTGTTTGCTGTTCCTTAGCGAAGCAATCAAAAACGGACGCCGCCCTGCGGCAACAACCTTTACTTTTTCGGGGGTCTTTTCAGTATGGAAGTGAACTGCAAACTGCTCGTGAGCGCGCTGTCAGCCGCCACGATGCTCGCGCTGTCGACCGGGTCGGCCATCGCTGCCCAGCGAGTCGACCTGCACCGCCAGGATGTCGCGCAAGTCAACGCGCAGTACCGGGCTGCCGCCTCCCGGGTCGGCGTGGCAGCGGCCGCGAGCAACCGGCATGCCGAGATGCTTGCGCTGGACGCCCAATCCGACCTGCAGGTACTGAGCACCACCAACGATCGCAACGGCACGCGCCATACCCGCTACCAGCAGACCTTCCGCGGCGTGCCGATCTTCGGCGAGCAGGTGGTGGTCAGCGAGGACAGCGCCGGCAACGTGCGCAACCTGTTCGGCCAGACGGTCATCGACCTGGCCAGCGAACTTCCGGCGATCGCGCCGAAGCTTTCGCATGCGGCTGCGCTGAGCATCGCCAAGCGCGCAGGCATGGGCAGCCGCGCGGCGTCGCTTCGCACCGAGAACGAAAGCAATCGCCTGATGGTCTTCGTTGACGACAACGGCCAGGCGCACATGGCCTATGTCGTGTCGTTCTTCGCCGATGCGCCCCAGGGTGGCTCGCCGACGCGGCCGTTCGTGATCGTCGATGCCCAGACCGGCACCGTGCTCAAGCAGTGGGAAGGCCTGACCCATGCAGCGGTCGGCACCGGACCTGGCGGCAACACCAAGACCGGCCAGTACGAGTGGGGTTCGGGCGGCAAGTACGGCTACCTCGACGTCGTCCAGAGCGGCACCACCTGCACCATGAGCAACACCGACGTGAAGTCGGTCAACCTCAACGGCAGCACCGGCACCAGCACCACCGCGTTCGCCTACACGTGCCCGCGCAACACCACCAAGGCCATCAACGGCGCGTATGCCCCGATCAACGACGCGCACTTCTTCGGCGGCGTGATCCAGAACATGTACCAGGCCTACACAGGCACCAAGGCGCTGACCTTCCAGCTGATCATGCGCGTGCACTACGGCGCGAGCTATGAGAACGCGTTCTGGAACGGCACCAACATGAGCTTCGGCGACGGCGCCAGCACGTTCTACCCCCTCGTCAGCGTCGACGTCGCCGGCCACGAGGTTTCCCACGGCTATACCGAGCAGCATTCCAACCTGACGTACTCCGCCCAGTCCGGCGGCATCAACGAGGCGTTCTCGGACATGGGCGGCGAGGCCACCGAGTTCTACTGGAAGGGCACCAATGACTTCCTGGTCGGTCCGGACATCTTCAAGGCCACCGGCGCGCTGCGTTACATGGCCAACCCGCCGCAGGACGGTCGCTCGATCGACAACGCCGCCAACTACACCACCGGCATGGACGTGCATTACTCGTCGGGCGTGTACAACAAGGCGTTCTACCTGCTGGCGACCAAGCCGGGCTGGAACACCCCGAACGCGTTCAAGGTCTTCGCCCGCGCCAACGCGCTGTACTGGACCCCGAGCACGACCTACAACACAGGCGCCTGCGGCGTCGAGACCGCAGCGACCGACCTGGGCTTCGTCAAGGCCGACGTCACCGCGGCATTCACCTCGGTGGGCGTGAGCTGCGCCGGTGGTGGTGGTGGCGGTGGCAGCACCGGTGGTGCGCTGACCAAGGGCGTGGCAGTGACCAACCAGTCGGCCGCGACCGGCACTTCGGTCAACTACACCCTGGTGGTCCCGGCCGGTTCGACCAACCTGACGTTCACCACGTCGGGCGGCACGGGTGACTCGGACATGTACGTGAAGTTCGGCAGCGCGCCGACCGATACCGTCTATGACTGCCGTCCGTACGCCTCGGGCAATGCCGAGACCTGCACGTTCGCGGCCCCGAGCGCCGGTACGTACTACGTGCGCCTGAAGGCCTACTCGGCGTTTGCCGGCCTCAGCCTGGTCGGCAACTACACCGCCGGCGGTGGCACCGCGCAGACGTACAGCAACACGGCCGACTACAACATCCTCGACAACGCCACGGTGGACAGCCCGATCACGGTATCCGGCCGCAGTGGCAATGCCCCGAGCACGGCGTCGGTGTCGGTCAACATCGTGCACACCTATATTGGCGACCTGAAGGTCGACCTGGTGGCGCCGGATGGCTCGCTGTACAACATCCACAACCGCACCGGCACCAGCACCGACAACATCATCAAGACGGTAACGCTGAACCTGTCCACCGAAGCGCTCAACGGCACCTGGAAGTTGCGCGTCAACGACAACGCCGCGGGCGACACCGGCTACATCAACAGCTGGAGCGTCACGTTCTGATCGTGTGACCCTTAGGCAACAACCAAAAACCCCGGCTTCGGCCGGGGTTTTTCTTTGCCACGAACCGATGCGGTCAGCCCAGCGCTTCGAAACGGTTCGCGTCGACGTTCTTGCGCACCTGGGCCGGATCCCAGATGCGGCCGTTCATGGCGATGTAGACGCCCGGGGGCAGCGACTGCACCGCCCCGACGGCGGTGCCGATGTTGAACTCGGCATCCGAGCCGCGGAAGCGCGCGGGGTTCAGCGCGCCAGTCAGTACGATCGTCTTGCCCTCGACGCGGGACAGCACCTTGGCGGTTTCGACCATGCTGTCGGTGCCGTGGGTGACCAGCACGTGGATCGCCTCCTGGGCGGCGATGGTCGCGCGCAGCAATTCGCGATCGGCGGCGGTGATGTGCAACGAATCCTTGCGGATGATCGGGATCACGTTGTAGCGGAACGCCACGCCAAGTTCCTCAAGGATGCGCCCGATCTGCGGCTCGCCGACCTGGTAGTCGGACTTGTCGTCGAAGTAGATCTTGTCGATCGTGCCGCCGGTGGTGACGATGCACAGCTGTTCCATCGGGGGTTCACCTGCTCGGGGAAGGCCGCGATTATACGGCCGGGCCCTCGAGCTGCCGGGCTTTCAGGGCTTGCCGGCGTTGCGTGCGGCCTTCTTCTGCGCCAGTCGCGCGCGCATGCCCGGCCCGCTCGCGGCGAAGATCACCAGCAGTGCCAACCCGACCTCGGCCAAGCCGAACCAGCGCTCCTGCGGCCGCGAATACGCGGCCATGACGCCGTGGCTGAACCAGAACAGCCCCAGCACGGACGCCCAGTAGCCGGCCGTGGGCCGGCGCAACCATTGCCCGATCGCGAGCAGTGCCGGTGGCAGCGCGAACACCAGCAACGCCACCCACGGGCGCGGCATTGGTGCGAACCAGGCGACGTACACCGCCGCCAGCGCCGCCAGCGCCGCGATCAGCACGCGCGACGCAGTGGTGCCCGGGGTCGTGTAGGGCGTCATGGCGCCAGCTTCGCGGCGATCGTCGCCAGTCGCCGTCCGAGGGCACGGGCCAGGTGGGCCTCGTCCTCGCTCAGCTGCGGATCGTCGTCCATCCCGGCGACGTGGCTGGCGCCATACGGCGTGCCACCGCCACGCGTGGTGCCCAGCTGCGGCTCGGTGTACGGGATGCCGACCAGCACGCAGCCATGGTGCAGCAGCGGCACCATCATCGTCAGCAGCGTGGCCTCCTGGCCGCCGTGCATCGTCGCGGTCGACGTGAACGTCGCTGCCGGCTTGCCGACCAGCGTGCCGCTGGCCCATTCGCCGCCGAGGCCGTCAAGCCAGTGTTTGAGCGGCGCGGCCATGTTGCCGAAGCGGGTCGGGCTGCCGAGCGCGAGTCCGGTGCATTCCAGCAAGTCGTTCGCTTCCACGTATGGCGCCCCCTCGTCCGGCACCGGAGGCGCGGCGGTCTGGGTGACGGCGGCCACCGGTGGCACAGTGCGTAGGCGCGCGCGCATGCCGTCGACCTCGCCGATCCCGCGCGCGACCTGTCGCGCGAGCCGGGCGACAGAGCCGCCGCGGCTGTAGTAAAGCACCAGGATCTCGGCCATCGGGGTCTTCGTGAAGGGGAGCGGAGGCGACAGGATAGTGGATGCGTGGCAGCGCACGGCGGACACGGCCGGGATGCGGGCAGGGAGATGGTCGCCCAGGTATTCGCGGTCACGACCTCCTGGGCATGTCGCAACCAGGCGAGCGGCGGCGCGCGCACGGCAGTCGCGACGGGCAGCGCAATCCGCCACGCTCATCGGGCATCGGGTAACCTGCGGCCGATGGAACCACTGGATACCCTCAATCGCTGGATCGATCGCCTGCGCGATCGCGCCCGTGCCGGCACCTTCTTCCGCTTCCTCGCCAAGCGCTCGCTGGACGACAACCTGTTCGAGTCGGCCGGCGCGCTTTCGTTCACGACGGTGTTCGCGCTGGTGCCGTTGTCGCTGGTCGTGTTCGGCGTGCTGTCGGCATTCCCGGTGTTCGGCGAATGGAGCGACCGCCTCAGCAACTACGTGTTCTCCAACTTCGTGCCGAGCTCGGCGCGTTCCGTGCAGTCGTATCTCAAGCAGTTCTCCAGCAACGCCGGCCAGCTCACCTCCGTCGGCGTGGTCGCCCTGGTGGTGTCGCTGCTGATCACCCTCAGCGGGGTGGAATCGGCGTTCAACCGCATCTGGCGGGTGAAGTCGGCGCGGCCGAAATTCAGCCGCTTCCTGGTGTACTGGACCGTGCTCACGCTGGGCGCCATGATGGCCGCGGCCAGCCTCGCGGTGTCGGCGAAGTTCTTCTCGATGTCGGTGTTCGAGACCACGGCAGGCCACCAGCTGCAGTCGATGATGCTACGGCTGGCGCCGATCACCATCGAACTGCTGGCGGTCACCGCGATCTACCGCGTGGTGCCGCATCGGACGATCCAGTGGCGGCACGCCTTCGCCGGCGCGCTGCTGGCGACGTTCCTGTTCGAACTGGTGAAGTGGGGCATCGGCGTATACCTGGGCAACTTCGGCTCGTACTCGAAGATCTACGGCACGCTGGCCTTCCTGCCGATCTTCCTGCTGTGGATCTACTTGAGCTGGACGGCGGTGTTGCTGGGGGCGTCGCTGGCTTCGTCGATATCGGCGTTCCGCTACCAGCCGGCCTCGATGCGCTTGCCGCTCGGCCATGAGTTCTACGGCCTGGTGCGCCTGCTGGCGCGCTTCAACGAGGCGCGTGCGCGCGGCGCCGGGCTGCACATCGACGACATCCAGCAGCTGGAGCCGATGCTCACCGATTCGCTCGTGCAACAGATGCTCACGCAGCTGTGCGACATCAACGTGGTGCGCCGTGCCGAAACGGGCGAGTGGATGCTTGCGCGAGATCTCGACACCTTGAAGCTTGCCGAGTTGTACGAGGCTTGCCAGCTGCGCATCCCGATCGACGAAGTGCGGTTGCCATGCCGGGAGGATTCGCTCGGGCAGTCAGCGGTCGCGGCGCTGGACGCGCTTCGGATCCCGCTGCGCGACCTGCTCAAGCGCCCCGCCAGCTCCATTCGTGCCGAATCCCAGGACTGACCCGATGCCGCAATTACGACTTGTTGTTGCCATGGTGCTTGCCGCCGGCGTGCTGGGGGGCTGCCGCGGAGCGGACGAGGCCCCGACCCCCACCCCCACGGCGCCCGCGGCGACGACGGCGCCAGCGATCGTCGCCGACGCGCCGGCACCGGCGGTACCCAAGCCCGCGTCGAGCCCGGAGTCACCCACGCTCAAGGTGTCGACCATCGACGGCACCACCTACGACCTGGCCGGGCACCGGGGCAAGTGGGTGGTGGTGAATTTCTGGGCGACCTGGTGCGCACCGTGCCTCAAGGAAATGCCGGAGCTGTCGGCGCTGGACGCGATGCGCGAGCACATCGAGGTGATCGGCCTGGCGTACGAGGAGATCGATGCCGGCGCGATGCGCGATTTCCTCAAGGGCCACCCGGTCGTCTACCCGATCGCGATCGTCGACACCTACGACCCGCCGGCGGATTTCGACACCCCGCGGGGCTTGCCGATGACCTACCTGATCGCGCCCGACGGCAAGGTCGCCAAGACGATCCTCGGTCCGGTCACTGCGCGCGACCTCGAGGCCGCGATCGCGGCGGCAGGCGGCCCCAAGGCGGCGACATGAACGCGATGGTCGCTCGCCCCGCGGACCATGCGACATAAGCGCGGCGCGCTTCATTGTCAGCGGCAATGTGCAGGGTGTGTGGTTTCGCGCCTCGGCGCGTGACCAGGCACTGGCGCTGGGCCTGCGTGGCAGTGCCCGCAACCTGCAAAACGGTGCGGTCGACGTGTTGGCGGTCGGCGATGCGGAAGCGATCGACCTGCTGGCGGCATGGCTGCGGCGGGGCCCGCCGCGCGCACGCGTCGACGAGCTTGAGCGCCTGCCAGCCCATGAGGACGAGGCTCCGCGCGTCGGCTTTGACCTCGGCTGAGTCGACGCGGGTCGTCCCGGTGGCTCGCGGCGCTGGACCCAGGAGTCGGCCACGAGCACGGTTCGGTCATCCAGTCATCCATGACGCACGCTACACGGCGTGCTCACCGACGATTGCCTAGCGTCCCCGCACGGGGGCGACGCGCACTCCGCGGGGGCGGCACATCATGCAAGCGATTGGCGAGACAAGATCCAGATCCGCGGCACCGACGCTCGCCTGGCTGGCGCTGGCGCTGGCGGCCGTCGGTCTTGCTGGCTGCGCGGAACACGCGACACTGCCAAGCAGCGCCGGCATCGGGCCCAACCCGACGCTGCCGGCCCCGGACAAGCGACTGATCCCGACCGTGCTGATCGCCCCCGCGAAGGGTTGGCCCGCGGGCGCCGCGCCGGCCGCCGCGAGTGGCCTGGCGATCGCCGCGTTCGCCACCGGGCTCGACCATCCGCGCTGGCTGTACGTGCTGCCCAACGGTGACGTGCTGGTCGCTGAAAGCAACGCGCCGCCCAAGCCCGAGGATGGCAAGGGCATCAAGGGCGCGGTGATGAAGTTCGTGATGAAGCGTGCCGGCGCGGGCGTGCCCAGCGCAAACCGCATCACCCTGCTGCGCGATGCCAACGGCGACGGCGTGGCCGAGGTACGCAGCGTGTTCCTCGAGGGGCTGAACTCGCCGTTCGGCATGGCGCTGGTCGGCGACACCCTGTACGTCGCCAACGCCGATGCTCTCGTGCGGGTGCCGTACACCGCCGGGCAGACGCGGGTCGACGCGACCCCGGTCACGGTCACCGCGCTGCCGGGCGGGCCGATCAACCACCACTGGACCAAGAACGTGATCGCCAGCCGTGACGGCACGCGCCTGTACGTGACGGTCGGTTCCAACAGCAACGTGGCCGAGAACGGCATGGAGAACGAAGTCGATCGCGCCGCGATCCTCGAGGTGGATCCGGTCGCCGGCACCCATCGCGTGTTCGCCTCCGGCCTGCGCAACCCCAACGGCCTGGCCTGGCAGCCGCAGACCGGCGCGCTGTGGACGGTGGTCAACGAACGCGACGAACTTGGCAGCGATCTGGTCCCCGATTACCTCACCTCGGTGCGCGACGGTGGTTTCTATGGCTGGCCCTACAGCTATTACGGCCCGCACGTCGACACCCGCGTACAGCCGCCACGCCCGGACCTGGTCGCCCGCGCGATCAAACCCGACTACGCACTGGGCTCGCACGTCGCGGCGTTGGGACTGGCGTTCTACGAGGGCAAGCTGCTGCCGGCACGCTACGCGGGGGGCGCTTTCATCGGCCTGCATGGCTCCTGGAACCGGCGTCCGCGCAGCGGCTACAAGGTGGTATTCCTGCCGTTCGCCAACGGGCGACCGAGCGGGCTGCCCGAGGATGTGCTGACCGGCTTCGTCGACGAAGCGGGCAACGCGCGCGGGCGTCCGGTCGGCGTGGCCGTGGATCGGGCGGGCGCGTTGCTGGTCGCCGATGACGTCGGCGACGCGGTCTGGCGGGTGACGCCTGCAGCAACGGCCGCGCCCGCGCGCTGATCCCCGTGCTCGTCGCAAAGCGACGGCATGACCGCGCGACTCACTCGGCGCCAAACGGCTCGATCGGTTCCAGCACGCCGTAGCGCTCCTTGCGCGGCTTGCCCGCCAGTGGCTCGAAATCCACCGTCACGTCCGGCACCACGGTGTCGGGCAAGCGGTCGAGCAGGTCGCGGATCATGGTCAGGCGGCCGCGCCGCTGGTCGTTGAAGTTCACCAGCGTCCAGGGCGCGTAAGCGGTATGCGTGGCCTTGAGCATCGTCTCGCGCGCCTTGGTGTAGGCGGCGTAGTGCTTGCGCGCCTCCAGGTCGATCGGCGAGAACTTCCAGCGCTTGAGCGGATCGGCCAGCCGCTCGGCGAAGCGCTCCTCCTGCTTGTCCTGGTCGCAGGACAACCAGTACTTGAACAATACGATGCCGTCATCGACCAGCAGCTTCTCGAACAGCGGCGCCTGCTCCAGGAACGACTCCACCTGCGTGTCGGTGGCAAATCCCATCACCTTCTCGACGCCGGCGCGGTTGTACCAGCTGCGGTCGAACAGCGAAATCTCCCCCGCCGCCGGCAAGTGCGGCACGTAACGCTGGAAATACCACTCGGCGCTTTCGCGTTCCGTGGGCTTGGGCAGTGCGACAACGTGGCACTGGCGCGGGTTGACGAACTCGGAGATCGCGTTGATGACGCCGCCCTTGCCAGCGCTGTCGCGGCCTTCGACCAGCACCACCACGCGTTTGCCGCTGTAGCGCAACCAGCGCGTCATCGCCACCAACTCGCCCTGCATCGGTTCCAGTTGCGCTTCGTAATCCTTGCGCTTGAGTTTGCCCATCGATTGCTTGCTCCTGGAGTTTTTGCTCATGACCGGGCCTTTCGGGGCGCGCTGCGGCGGGTGCCGGCCATGGCGCCCGCCACTTCCAGCAGGGCGCCTTGCTGGCGGGTATTGAGCGCGCGATAGGCCGCCAGCAGGTCGTGTTCGCCCTGTGTGCGCGCCGGGTCGAGGGTGCTGGCCAGCTCCGACAGCAGCGCGCCCGCGGGAACGCCGAAGGTGCGGGCGAGCGCGGCGAGCTGGTCCTGGCCGGGCAACTTCTCGCCGCGCAGCCAGGCGCTGACGGTGGCGACGCCGGCGCGCGGGATCGCCGTGGCGATGTCGGCCGCATTGAGGCCGCGGGCGATCGCGAGCAGGCGCAGGGTGGTGGCGAGCGGCGGCATGGTGTCGATCCTCATGGGCATCGCGCCTGGCTCAGGTTTCCTTCAAGCGCGGGCGCAGGGTGGCGAGGTTGCAGGGACGGGTGCGGGCGTCGAGCTGGGCGCGGATGATCCCGTCCCACGCGGTGCGGCAGGCGGAGGTCGAACCGGGCAGCGCGAACACGAACGTGCCATTGGCCAGCCCCGCGAAAGCGCGCGACTGCAGTGACGAAGTGCCGATCTCGGCGAAGCTGATCGCGCGGAACAGCTCGCCGAAGCCCGGCATCTGCTTGTCGAGCAGCGGCAGCAGCGCCTCGGGCGTGGAGTCGCGCCCGGTGAAGCCGGTGCCACCGGTGACCAGCACGCCATCAACCCCGTCGTCGGCGATCCAGCGCGACACCAGCGCGCGCAGCACATAGCGGTCGTCGCGCAGCAGCGCGCGTTCGGCGATGACATGACCGGCGTCGGTCGCCGCGGTGGCGAGCGCGTCGCCGGAACTGTCGTCGGCCAGCGTGCGCGAATCCGACACGGTCAGGATGCACAGGTTGAGCGGGATGAAGTCGCGGTCGGCGGTCATGGCGGGCAGCGTAGCCCGGGTTGGGCCGAAGACGAAACCAGCAATGCCGGTCAACGGCCTGGCGCCACCCCCGAATTTCCCTGGGATTTGCCGAAGCTATGCGCGATGGTCGATCGCGATTGCCGGCAATCCCGCGCGGTGTCTGTGCGCCATCGCGATGACCATGGCGGCGAAATCACGCCCGAAACCGGCCATGTCAAACACCCCGCTGTCGTCGCGGCGTTGCGCCAGATGGTCGCGCAGCGCAGCCAGCGCCTTCCGGTCGCGGCCGAGTGCGACCGCGCGCGCGACGAAGGCCGCGTCGGTGTCGACGTTCATCGCCGGCAGCCCGAGGTGGTGGTTGAGGCTGCCGGCGACGCGGGCGGCGAACGTCCCGCCCGGCCGGGTCAGCACCGGACAGCCGGCCCACAGCGCGTCCGACGCCGTGGTATGGGCGTTATAGGGCTCGGTGTCGAGGAACAGGTCGGCGTGGCGCAGCCGGGCGAGGTAGTCCGCGTGCGGTTGCTTGGGCATGAACACCAGCCGCTGCGGGTCGACGCCGTGGGCCTGGGCGAATGCCCTCAGGCGCGCGTCGCCCTGGCCGGGAGCGGACAGCAGCCACAGCACGCTGCCAGGCACCTCGCGCAGGACCGCCAGCGCGCGCGCCATGCTGCGCGGATTGAGCTTGTAGCTGTTGTTGAAGCAGCACAACACCACGCCAGCACCGTCGTCGCCGCGATCGGGCAGTCCGCAGTCGGCGCGCGATGGCGCCGGCGGGATTGCCCGGCTGGTGTCGGACGGCTGGAAGCTGCGCGGCAGCCACGCAACGGCCTCGCTGAAATGTGGCGCCATCGATTCGGGCAGCACGAAACGGTCGGCCAGCACGTAGTCGATCCACGGCGCGCCCGACGTGCCCGGATAGGCCAGCCAGTTGACCTGTATCGGCGCCGGCCGCATCGCCAGCACTTCCGGCGCGCCACCGCCGCCCCAGCCACGCAGGTCGAACAGCACCTCGACCCGTGCCGCGCGGATGCACGCGGCGACTTCGGCGTGCGGCAGCGTGGCGACGTCGTGCAGCGAATGGGCGGCCGCCTGCAGACGGCGGCGGATCGCGCTGCCGTCATCGTGGTTGAGCGCGAACAGGTGCACCTCGAGTGCCGCCGGCTGCAGCCGCAATGCCTCGAACAGCGCCACCGTGAGCAACCCGGTCGGGTGTGCACCAAAACCGTTCGACAGGAATCCGACCCGCGCGACGTCGGCGGCGGTTGGCGACGCCAGTGGTGTCGCGGGAGGCGCCGGCGCGAATTGCGCCGCCCGCAATCGCGCGCAGCGCAACTGGTCGGCGGCGCTGCCGTCCTCGCTCAGGAACGCGAACGGCTCCACCGCGGCGCGTCCGTTGCGAACCGCCTCGAGCACCTGCCGCGACAGCGCCTCCAGCCCGCGCCAGTCGCACAGCTTGCGCCGCCAGGCGAGCAGGTAGGCTGCCAACTGCGGCTCATCTGGTGCAAGCGCGTGCGCGCGGGCATAGGCGTCGGCGGCGGCTTCCGCCTCGCCGGCATCCTCCAGCGCATGGCCGAGCCAGACCGCGATGCCCGGATGCTGCGGCGCCGCTGCCGCCGCGGCGCGCAGGCTGGCGATGGCGTCGTTCAGGCGTCCGAGCATCCATTGCGCGCGCCCCAGCCGCGCCAGCGCTTCAGGATGGCCCGGTCGCAGTTGCAACGCGCGCCGCGCGGCGGCTTCGCCCGCGCGCGCATCTCCGGCGTCGAGCTCGTGTTCGGCCAGCACGATCCACGCCATCGCGTTGTGCGGCTCGCGGCTCGTCGCATCGCGCGCGGTCAGGCGGGGGTCGGGCGCCGTCATCGACCGCTCAGTTCAGCGCCCGGCGGTCAGCGAGGGTGACGCTGTACCACTGGCTGTCGT
>JBBRWW010000083.1:0-12727 GCA_038248955.1 Lysobacterales bacterium | reverse complement strand
GCGCTCCTGATGCCCCTGCCGCCATGCCCATGCTCCTGTCTGGTATCCAGCATTACGTGATGGACCCAACCATGCGGTCACGTGTGGTATTTGACAAACAAGTTATAGCAATGGTTATTATTTGCCCTGCTTATAAAAAGGTTGAAACCGTGGCTGCAAAAGCGTCTCCGCCATCCCGTTTCGCCTACAAGGGTGACCGCCTGAAGCCGCTGCGGGCGTTTTGCCAGACCGCGCGACTGGGATCGGTGTCACGCGCCGCGGAGGCGCTGTTCCTGAGCCAGCCGGCGGTAACGCTGCAGTTGCAGGCGCTGGAACGGGACATGGGCGTTCGGCTGCTGGAGCGCGTCGGCCGGCGCCTGACCCTGACCCGCGAAGGCACCGAGCTGTACGAACTCGCGCGGCCGCTGGTCGAGGGCCTGGACGGGCTGGACGGCGCGTTCCGCAACCGCCTGCGGGGGCTGGACGCGGGCGAACTGCATGTCGCGGCCGGCAGCTCGACGATCCTGTACCTGCTGCCGAAGATCGTCGCCGCGTTCCGCGCCGCCCACCCGGAGGTGCGGCTGAGCCTGCACAACGTCACCGGTGCCGGCGGTCTGGACCTGCTGCGCTCGGATGCGGTCGACCTGGCGGTGGGTTCGATGCTGGACGTGCCCAACGACCTCAGCTACGCGCCGGTGTATCGCTTCGAGCCGATGCTGATCACGCCGCTCGACCACCCGCTGGCGGGCAAGCCCGACCTGACCCTGCAGGACCTGTCGCCGTTCGGATTGATCCTGCCGCCGCAGCGGCTGACCACCTACCGCATGGTCGACCTGGTGTTCCAGCAAAACCGGGTGCCCTACACCGTCGCACTCGAGGTTGGCGGCTGGGAGGTGATCAAGCAGTACGTCGCCATGGGCCTGGGCATCAGCATCGTCACCGCGATCTGTTTGACCGAGGCCGACCGCACGCGCCTGGCAGCGCGCTCGCTGGCCAAGTACTTCCCGTCGCGCAGCTACGGCGTGGTGGTGCGCAAGGGCAAATACCTCAGCCCGCAGGCGCGGGCGTTCAGCGAACTGATCCAGCCGGCGCTGTTCGAACGCAGCGACTATTACGCCACCGGCCAGTCCGACCGTTGAGGCTCAGCGCAGGCGACGGCGCTCGCCGCGGATTTGCCAGCGCCCGCGCATGAAGCCCACGACCCCCGCGAGGTCGGCGGCCATTGCCATGTAACGCAACGGCGCCACCGCCAGTCCGCGCAGGGTCGCCATCGGCCGGGGTTCGGGCGACACCATCACCAGCATCGCCAGCCACACCGCCAGCTCGGCCGCGAGCAGCCATCCCACCAGGGCGAACTGGCCGAACATCAGCAGCATCAGCAGCAGCGCCGGCAGCGCCGGCTTCTCCAGCGCGGCGAACACCAGCACCCAGCCGATCGGCCGCCCCTGGGCCCGGGTCAGGCGCTCGCCAAAAGGCTGTCGGTACGCTTCGGCGATGCGCCGCTGCTCGTGGCTGGTGACCGGCCTGCGTCGCCATCCCCGCCGCAGCGCGCGCAACGGGGTATGCAGCAGCGCATCAAAGTGGAAACACCCCTGCAGGTACGCCATCGCGTCGCGCGCGATCTGCGCCGGCAGCTGTGACAGCGGCGATTGCTGCGCGCGCGCGACCACGTCGCCGAGCTGGATGTTGCGGTAGCCCTCGTTGCCGAGCGCGAAGCCGATGAAGATATCCTCGGCCTGGGTCAGGGTGTCGCCGTGGACGGGCTCGTAGCGGTCGAACAGGTCCTTCAGGTAGCGCCGACGGTACGCCACCGCGCCTCCGGACGGGTGGTCGATCCCGCCCAGCGCGCGCATCTGGCCGCGCTGCAGGAAACGCTGCTGCACCAGCGCCGTGCATTCGCGGAAATTGTCCGACAGCCACTGCTCGATGCGCTGCCAGCGACCTCGACGGGACAGCGGATCGCGGTATTCGTCGTTGCCCAACCAGCGCCTGAAGGCGGCGCTCGCCGACATCGCGCGGCGGTCGCGGCCGCGCAGTGGCAGCACCATGCCGCAGGCGCTGGCGATGCCGGCCCCCTGGTAGAGCTCCTGCACGCAGCGTTGCAGGTAGTCGGGCGAGGTCAGCGCGGTGTCGGCATCGAGCACGAACAGCACGTCGCCGTCGAACTCGCGTGCCTGGCGCTTGACCGTCGGCGTGCGGCCGATCGACCAGCGCCGCGCGATCACCGTCAGTGGCATGCCGTTGGCGATCGCGAATTCCCGCGCCAGCACCGCGGTGCCGTCGCGCGCCGTCCCGCCATCATCGACCAGCACCACCTGCCTTGGGGTCAGCGTCTGCGCGTGCAGCGCAGCCAGGCAATGGACGATGGTGGCCTGGTGGCAATGACCGGGAATCACCACGTCCACCACCGCGTCGCGCCAGCACTCGCCCGGGGTCGGAACGGTGCTATCGGGCGCGCGCAACAACCCGAGCGTGCCCAGCACCGCACTGGGGCCCAGCACGAAGCGCACGGCGTGCATGGCGATGGGCGCCAACAGTGCCGGCGCCGGCGAGCGGCTGTGCATGACCTACCCCCGTCCTGGCGGTGGCGCAGTGACACCCGCTGGACAGGCGCCAACTGCGGCCGGCGAAACGGCGCCGGCAGGTATTTTCCGACGCAAAATTCATGCCAACTCGTGGATTCCGGGCCAGCGACGCCTGGCTGCCGCGCCACGCGTCACAAGTCACCCGGTGCCGTGGTGCTTGCCCTGCCAGGGCCGGTACCAGGCTCGGATGCGGGCCAGATCCGCTTCCATGTCGTCGCTCAGTGCGAACGTCGGCCCGACCCCCACCACCTTGTCCGGATAGTGGAAATACACCGGCAGCACCGGCACGTCGGCGGCGCTGGCGATCTTCCAGAAGCCGGTCTTCCAGCGTTCGACGGGCTTGCGCGTGCCTTCCGGGGCGATCGCGAGCCACATCTGGTCGGCGTCACGGATCATCGCGGCCATCTGCGTGACCACGCCGTGCGCCGCGTTGCGGTTGATCCCGATCACCCCGAGCCGAGCCAGCAACGGGCCCAGCAGCGGCACCTTCAGCAGGGCGTCCTTGCCGAGCACCTTGACATCCAGGCCCAGTGCCAGCTTGACCGCGAAACCCCAGATGCCGTCCCAGTTGGATGAGTGCGGCGCCGCGATCAGCACCAGCTTGGGAATGTCGGGGAACGCCCCGGCCATGTGCCAGCCGCCCAGCCGCAACACGCTGCGCCCCAGCCAGCGCGTGAACACATTGCGCCGCACGCTCGGCGCGTTGGGCGGCAGGGTCAGGACGATGTCATCGGCGGCTTGGGTCATGCGTCGCTCTTGGGTGGTGCGGGTGTGGACTGGCAGCAGGGCCGCTGCCACGCGACCGGCCATGCCTCGTTACTTATGGGTCGTGGATCAGTCCCCGTCGGGCGTGGCCCGGTTGCGCTTGATCGTACCGCGCTCGCGCTTGGCGCCGAGACGGCGCTCCTTGGAGCCACGCGTGGGCCTGGTCGCCACCCGCGGCTTGGGCGCCCGCAGGCCGCTGTCGACAAAGGCGGCAAGCCGTTCGCGCGCGTCCTGGCGGTTGCGGTCCTGGGTCCGGAAGCGCTGCGCGCTGAGCACGAGCACGCCATCGTCGGTGATGCGGCGGTCGCGCTTGGCCAGCAGGCGCGCGCGCACCGGTTCGGGCAGCGATGGCGAGCGGGCGACATCGAAGCGCAACTCCACCGCGGTCGAGACCTTGTTGACGTTCTGGCCGCCCGGACCGGTCGCACGCACGAAGCGTTCGACCAGTTCGTTCTCGGGGATGGTGATGGTGGCGGCCGTGTCGTTCATCGCCGCGATTGTAGTGCGCGCGCCGTGGCGGCCGCGATGCGGCAGCGGCGACGTTGTAGCCCGGACCGACCCATGCCGGCCGACCTGCCGACCACCAGGAAACCGCGATGAAGCGATGCGTACTTGCCGCCCTGCTGCTGATGGCCACCCCGCTCGCCGGCGCCACGCCTGCCAGCGACGCCGAGGTCGACCGGCTGCTGGACGTGATGCGGGCGAAGCAGACCGCCGAGGCGATGGTGCCGCAGGTGCAGTCGATGCAGCAGCAGATGGTGCAGCAACTCACCGCCGGGCAGACCCCCACGGCGGAGCAGCAGCAGGCGCTCGACCGCATCGTCTACCAATCCAACGCCCGGATGCTGGCGCGGGTGTCGTGGGACAAGATGCAGCCGCTGTACCGCGAGATCTACCGGCAGACCTTCAGCGCTCAGGACATGGCCGCGATGGTCGACTTCTACGGCAGCCCGGCCGGCCAGAACCTGCTCGACAAGATGCCGCGGCTGATGCACAACACGATGACCGCGATGCAGCAGGTGATGGTGCCGATGCTGCAGCAGATGCAGCGGGACATCGAGCACGCCAACCAGACCGCGGCCGCCGCCCCCGCGTCCAGCGTCGCCAACGGGCAATGATGGCGCAACCGACCCCGGTCTAATCCAGCGCCGCGGCGTCGAACAACGCCAGCGCGCGGGCGAACTGCGCATCCACCGGCGCGGTGACGTCCACACGCTCGCCGGTGCCCGGGTGCACGAAGGCCAACCGCCGTGCATGCAGCAGCATGCGGTGCACGCCGAGCATGCGGAACTGGCGGTTATGACGGCCGTCGCCATGGCTGGTGTCGCCGATCAGGTGGTGGAACACGTGCTTGAGATGCCGACGGATCTGCCGGAAGCGGCCAGTCTGCGGCTGCGCGCGCAGCAGCGCATACCGCGAGGTCTCGAACCCCGCCGACGGCAGTGCCAACTCGGTCGTCGCCAGCCGGGTGAAGACGGTGACCGCCGGTTTCTTGAGCGGCTTGCCTGGGCCGCCGTCGAGGTCGTGGTCGACGACGAAACTTTCGTCCGGCCAGCCGCGACACACCGCCCAGTAGTCTTTTTCGAACGCCGCCTTCCCCGCCTCGCGCGCCATCATCATCTTGCCCAGCGACGAGGCGGTTGCGCGATCGAAGGCCAGCAGCAGGCACCCGCTGGTCGCGCGGTCAAGCCGGTGGACGAGAAAGATCGGTTTTCCGAACTGCCCGCGCAGGCGGTCGGCGGCGAAGTCGGTCTCGCCGCGCGCCAGCGCGCTGTCGTGGACCATCAGCCCCGCCGGCTTGTTGACCACCGCCAGCGCGTCGTCGGCATGGAGCACGTCCAGGCAGGACCGGGTGGGCGACGGGGACGGCACGGGCATTGGCATCGGTCAACTTCGCGCAGTTACAATCGTCCATTGTCGCCGATCGTCGGGAAAACGATCGGCCGCCGCTGCCGTGCAGCCCATCTTGTTGTTATCTGTCGCTGGGGAATCCTGTGTCCAATACCCGACTGCCACGCGCGCTTGCGCTGGCCTGCTCGCTCGCCCTCGCCAGTGGCGCCGCGTTCGCCGCCGACAGCGCCGCGATACCCAAGGGCGTCAGCGCCGGGCCGTGCGTCGAGGGCATCTGCGAATACACCCTGGGCAACGGCCTGCGCGTGCTGCTGTTCGCCGACGCGAGCAAGCCGACCGTCACCGTCAACCTCACCTACGGCGTCGGCTCGCGTCACGAGAATTACGGCGAGACCGGCATGGCGCACCTGCTCGAACACATGATGTTCAAGGGCACCCCGACCCACGCCGACATCCCCGGCGAGATGAAGAAGCGCGGCGTGTCGAAGAACGCCTCGACCTGGCTGGACCGCACCAACTACTTCGAATCGTTCCCGGCCAGCGACGACACGCTCGACTGGGCGCTGGCGATGGAAGCCGACCGCATGGTCCATTCGCTGATCGCGCGCAAGGACCTCGACAGCGAGATGACCGTGGTGCGCAACGAGATGGAGCGCGGCGAGAACAACCCGGCCGGCGTGCTGTTCGAGCGCATCCACTCGACCGCGTTCCTGTGGCACAACTATTCGCACGGCACCATCGGCGCGCGCTCGGACGTCGAAAACGTGCCGATCGAGCGGCTGCAGGCGTTCTATCGCACCTGGTACCAGCCCGACAACGCGACGCTGGTGGTGGCCGGGCGCATCGAACCGGCGCGCACGCTCGCGCGCATCGCCCAGGACTTCGGCCGCATCGCCCGCCCGGCGCGCACCTTGCCGGCTTCCTACACGGTCGAACCGACCCAGGACGGCGAACGCGAGGTCACGGTACGGCGCAGCGGCGATGTCCGCATCGTCGGCGCTGCCTATCACGTGCCGGCCGCCACCCACGCTGACAGCGCGCCCTTGGCGGTGTTGATCGACGTGCTCGGCAACACCCCGGCCGGTCGCCTGCACAAGGCGCTGGTCGAAACCAAGCTCGCCGCCGGCACCGGCAGCAACGCCGAGAGCCTGCACGACCCCGCGCTTGCCACGTTGCTGGTGGTCACGCCCAAGGACGGTGACATCGCCAAGGCCGAGGCCGAGCTGCTGCGCCAGGTAGAGCAGCTGGCCGGCAAGCCGGTCACCGCCGAGGAGGTCGAGCAGGCCAAGCAACGCATCGCCAATGGCTACGAGACCCAGTTCACCAACGTCAACGCGGTCGCGATGGGCCTGACCGAATCGATGGCTGATGGCGACTGGCGCCTGTACTTCCTGCAGCGCGACAACATCGCCAAGGTCAGCGCCGACGACGTCAACCGGGTCGCACGCGCCTACTTCAAGCCCAGCAACCGCACCATCGGCCGGTTCGTGCCGACCGACGCCGCCGACCGCGCCGAGATCGCCGCTGCGCCGAGCGCCGCCGAGGCGCTGAAGGGGTACGTCGGCAAGGCCGCGGTCGCCGCCGGCGAAAGTTTCGACCCGACTCCGGCCAACATCCAGGCGCGGACCCAGACCTACACCATCGGCGACAAGCTCAAGGTGTCGCTGTTGCCCAAGGACACCCGCGGCGACACCGTGACCGTCAACGCCAACTTCCGTTTCGGCGACGAAACCAGCCTGCGCGGCCGCGACATCGGTGCGCTCGCCGGCAGCATGCTGATGCTCGGCAGCAAGAGCATGAGCCGTGAGCAGATCGCGCAGCGGCTGGTCGCACTGAAGACCGAGGGCGGCGTCAGCGGCGACCTGCAGTCGGCCGACATCAACCTGCTGTCGCGCCGCGACACCGTCGGCGCGGCGCTGGCGCTGGCCGCCGACCTGCTGCGCAACCCGGCGTTTCCCGAGTCCGAGTTCGAGCAGCTGCGCGTGCAGATGATCACCGGCCTGGAAGCGGCGCGGAAAGAGCCCGGCACGGTTGCCGGCGAGGCGCTGGCCGCGCATTTCGACCCGTGGCCGGTCGGCCACCCGCTGCACAACCGCTCGATCGAGGAAACGCTCGCGCTGGTCAGGACGATGAAGCTCGACGACCTGCGGGCGTTCCACCGCGACTTCTACGGCAGCACGCAAGGCGAGATCGCGATCGTCGGCGACTTCGACGTGGACGCGATCAAGCCGCAGCTGCAGGCGCTGTTCGGCAGCTGGCCGTCGGCGCGGCCGTACGCACCGATCGCGACCCACTACACCGTGGTCGCGGCCGAGTCCCGACGCTTCGAGACGCCCGACAAGGCCAACGCGGTGGTGCTGGCGCGCAGCAATCTCTCGCTCAATGACGCCGACGCCGACTACCCGGCACTGGTCGTCGCCAACTACGTGCTCGGCGGCGATCCGCTCAAGGCGCGCCTGGGGGATCGGCTGCGGCAGAAGGAGGGCCTGACCTACGGCGTCGGCAGCGGCATCAATGCCGACAGCAGCCGCGTTGGCCGCGACGATGCCGGCAGCCTGGCGATCCAGGCGATCGCCGCGCCGCAGAATGTCTCCCGGCTGGAAGCCGGCCTGCGCGAAGAGGTGCAGCGCCTGGTCACAGACGGCATCAGCGCCGAGGAACTGCGCGATGCGGTGTCGGGCCTGCTGACCCAGCGGCAACAGGGCCGTGCGTCCGATGGCGCGGTGGCCGGCGTGCTGCGCAGCAACCTGTCGCTGGACCGCACGATGGCGTTCCCGGCCGCGATCGACGCCAGGCTCCAGGCGCTGACCGTGGACGAGGTCAATGCGGCGATCCGCAAGCACCTCAAGCCCGAAACGCTGAGCGTGTACATGGCCGGCGATTTCGCCAAGGCCGCGGCGGCACCCTCGGCCGCGGGCGCCACCGCCAAGTAGCCGCCGGCCAGCGGCGGCATCAGGATCCCGGCCGCAGCCGGGGTCCGGGCTGGCGCCGCGGGCGTCTTTGCCCGGGTGGCCCGACGGCGCGGGTCAGCGCCGCCGCGGCCACGCCGCGAGCATCGCCCACAGCCCGCCAAGGCCGGCGATCCAGGCCGCAGCCGGGATGGACCAGACCCGCGGCCCGCCGGCTTCCAGCCCATACAGCACCGCCGCCACGATCAGCAGGCTGGCGCCCAGGATCGCCGCCACCGTGCGCCGCTGCGCGTCGCCGATGCTGTGGGTCAGCGCCGCCATGTCGTCGGAGCGCATCTTCAACTCGTGCTTGCCCTCGACCTGCTGGGTCAGCCACGCGTGCAGCAGCCGCGGCATTTCCGGCGCGTGGGTGACCAGCTCCGGCAGGCGTTTGCGGAACTCGCCCAGCAGCCGCTGCGGGCTGTAACGCTCCACCAGGATCTTCTTCAGCACCGGCTCGGCCACCGCCCAGATGTCGAGCTTCGGATCGAGCAGGCGGCCGACGCCCTCGATGTTGAGCAGGGTCTTCTGCAGCAGGATGAGCTGCGGTTGCAGGGTCAATTCGTAGCGCTGCGCGGTGCGGAACAGCTTGATCAGCACCTCGGCCAGCGAGATCTCCGACAGCGGCCGGGTGAAGTACGGCTCGCACACCGAGCGCGTCGCCGCCTCGAGCTCGTCGATGCGGATGTGCGCGGGCATCCAGCCGGCCTGTACGTGCAGCTCGGCGATGCGGCGGTAGTCGCGGTTGAAGATCGCCATGAAGTTCTCGGCGAGGTAGTACTGATCCTCGTCGGACAGCTGGCCCATGATCCCGAAGTCGAGCGCGATGAAGCGCGGGTTGGCGCGCCGCGACGGGTCGCTGTCGACCCAGATGTTGCCGGCATGGGCGTCGGCGTGGAAGAAGTTGTCGCGGAACACCTGCGTGTAGAACACCCGCACGCCCTTGGACGCGAGCGCGTGGCGGTCGATGCCGGCGGCGTCGAGCGCGGCGATGTCGTCCGACGGGATGCCGCGCACGCGCTCCAGGGTCAGCGCGCGTGCGGCGGTGTGCGACCAGATCACCTCGGGCACGTACAGGTCGTCGCTGTCGAGCCAGAACCGCCGCAGCACGCTGGCGTTGCCGCCCTCGCGCTGCAGGTCGAGTTCGGCGGCCAGGGTGTTCTGGATTTCCGCGACGATTTCGCGCGGACGGATCTTGTCCGCGCTCGGGTGGGTGCGCTCGACCACCGCGGCGACCGCCTGCAGCAGCGCGATGTCGCCGGCGATCTGCCGTTCGATGTCCGGGCGCAGCACCTTGACCACGACCTCGCGCGCCGGCCGGCCGTCGGCCGCCGGCAGGATCGCGGCGTGCACCTGGGCGATCGACGCCGATGCCAGCGGCGTGGTGTCGAACTGCTCGAACGCGCGCGCGATCGGCATGCCGAGCGACTGCTCGACGATCGCCTGCGCGAGCTGGCCGTCGAACGGCGCGACGCGGTCCTGCAGCAGCGCCAGCTCTTCGGCCACGTCGCCCGGCACGAGGTCGCGGCGGGTGGAAAGGATCTGCCCGAACTTGACGAAGATCGGCCCGAGTTCCTGCAGCGCCAGCCGCAGGCGCGCGCCGCGCGACATCGCCGCGATCTCGCGGGAGGCGCGCGGCACGAACGGCCGCGCCAGCTTCAGCCAGCGCTCGGCCGGGGTGCCGTTGAGCAGGTCGTCGAGGCGATACCGCAGCAATACCCGGCCGATGCGCCAGGCGCGGCGCGCGGACTTCATGCCGATCCTCCGGCGGAGCCGTCGCCGTCGCCGTCGCCGTCGCCGGTCGCGCGGGCCGAACCCGAACCCGAACCGGCAGCCGCGGCATCGGCATCGGCGCCGGCACGCACCCGGGCGACCCGCGCGGCCATGCGCTCGACGTCGTCGCGCAGCGTATCGACGTCGTCATGGAAGGCGTTGAGCTCGGCGCGCGCCACCACGTCGCGCGATTCCTCGGTGACGAATTCGGCGGCATTGATTGCGAACGCGCCGGCGGCCTCGCGCGCATGGCGCAGGCCGCCGGCGATCGCATTGGCGACCTGCACGCCGATCACGTCACCGAACACCGCCGCGAACGGCTGCTGCCAGTCCGGGTCGAAACGCGCGGCCAGCTTCTGCAGCCGCCGCGCGAGGTCGGCGTCGCCCTCGATGCGCAGCTTGCCGACCGGCGGGGCGTCGTCGCGCTTGAAGAACGGCAGCTGCGACAGCAACCCGCCGAGGGTCGCGCGGACGCCGAGATCGGGCTCTTCGGCCTCATCGACCGGGCCGACCTCGAGCCGGTCACCGGCCACGCGCACCTGCAGCGCCAGCGGCGGCGCGGCGATGCGCAGCACCACGCGGCGGCCATCGAGCGCGCGCAGGCCGTCGCGGGTGTCCGGATCCAGCGCCAGCGCGCGGTTGAGCGCGGCTTCCAGGGTGCGGCCGGCCAGCGGCTTCCATGCGCCGAGCAACGAATCGAAGGGAGAGGGGCGTTGGGTCATGCCGGCATTCTAACGGCGGCCGGCAGCTCGTCCGCTCACACCCGGGCCCCGGCCGGCACGGGGGTGCCAGAACCCCGATCAAACGGCGTGGCCGGGGCCCGCGCGGTGCCGGGCAGACCGGCCGCACTGCCGTTGCGCTTGCGCCCGGGTAGGCGCGCGCCCGGCGTGGGCGGCGGGCACGCACGATTCCGCGCCGTGCCCGGCGCTAGCTTGCGGTGGCACGCGCGTGCGCCGCGCTCAGGCGCGCCAGCCCCTCGTCGAACGTCACCTGCGGCACGTAGCCGAAGTCGCGGCGCGCTGGCGCCATGTCGTACCAGTGGGTGGTCGCCAGCTGCTCGGCGAGGAAGCGCGTCATCGGCGGCTCGCCCTGCAGTGGCAAGGCGTGCCACAGGCCTTCGCAGACCACGCCGGCCGCGTAGGCGACGCCGAACGGAATGGTCTTGAGCACCAGCGGCGCGCCGACCGCGCCGAGCAGCGCGTTGATCGTCTCGCGCATCGTGCGCGGCTCGCCGTTGCTGATGAAGTACGCGCGGCCAGCGCAGGGTGCGCCCGCGGCGAGGTGCTCGAACGCGTCGAAGTGCGCCTGCGCGGCATTGTCGATATAGGTCGTGTCGACGCGGTTGTTGCCGTCGCCGACGAAGCGCAGCCGGCCGGCGTTGGCGCGTTCGACCAGCCGCGGCAGCAGCTGGTTGTCGCCGACGCCCCAGATCAACCGCGGCCGCAGCGCCACGGTCGCCAGCGTGGCGTCGTTGGCGGCCAGCACGGCCAGCTCGGCGAGCTTCTTGGTGGTCGCATACGGGGCCTTGAAACCCTCGCCGTAGGGCACGGTCTCGGCGGTGCCGCCCTCGACCGGGTGCGTGGCGCGGTGGGTCACGCTCGGCGTCGAGGTGTACACCAGCCGGCCGATGCGGTGCGCGCGGCACGCGGCGAGCACGTTGTCGGTGCCGACCACGTTGGCGAGGTGGTAGCTGCGGTAACTGCCCCAGGCGCCGGCCTTGGCGGCGTTGTGGAACACCGCCTCGCAGCCGGCGGCCGCCGCGACCACGGCGTCGCGCTCGGCGAGGTCGCCCTGGATCTGCGCGACGCCCAGCGCCTCGAGCGCGTCGTAGCGGCCGCGGTTGAAGCTGACCACCTCATGGCCGCGCGCGCGCAGGCCGCGGCACAGCGCCTGGCCGAGGAATCCACCGCCGCCGGTGACCAGGATCTTCATGGTGTTTCGCCTCCGTCCCGATCGCTGTTGCTGTTGCTGTTGCTGTTGCTGTTGCTGTTGCTGTTGCTGTTGCTGTTGCTGTTGCTGTTGCTGGTGCTGGTGCTGGTGCTGTCGCTGTCGCTGTCGCTGTCGCTGTTGCTGTTGCTGGTGCTGGTGCTGTTGCTGGTGCTGTTGCTGGTGCTGTTGCTGGTGCTGTTGCTGTTGCTGGTGCTGTCGCTGTTGCTGTTGGCCCCATCCCGTTCGCGAAGCGAAGGGGATGATGATCCGCGCTTGCGAACTGCCCGTGGCAGTTCGTGCGGTGAAGAACGCCCGACAGGGCCGGAGGGCTGGGGAGGGGTAAAGCTCGCCGTCAACTGCCGATGAATATCTGCCACCACGTCCTCCGTCCTCAACAGCACCTCATCATTCCAATAGCGCAGCACCCGATACCCAAGCCCTTCGAGCACCTCAGTGCGCCGCGCGTCATACCTCATCCGGTCCAGATGCTGGCCACCATCGAGTTCAACGATGAGCCTGGCCTGCGGGCATACGAAATCGGAGATGTAGCCGCCCATCGCCACCTGCCGGCGAAACCGGAAGCCTTCGAGCTGGCGGCCGCGCAAGCCGCGCCAGAGGCATTGTTCGGCATCGGTCGGGTTGTTTCTGAGCGCACGTGCGTTGCGGTGCAACTTGTCCATGGTTCATCTCCTCCGTGAGCAACCCCTCCCCAACCCTCCCCTTCGCTGCGCGAAAGGGAGGGAGCGAAGCCTCCACATCAATATGGAGCTGCCGCAGTCCTACTACTACCCTATCGCTGTTACTGCTGTTGCTGCTGTTGCTGCTGTTGCTGCTGTTGCTGCTGTTGCTGCTGTTGCTGCTGTTGCTGCTGTTGCTGCTGTTGCTGCTGTTGCTGTT
>JBBRWW010000082.1:0-12785 GCA_038248955.1 Lysobacterales bacterium | reverse complement strand
GGCTCCAGCCAAGCGCGCAGGTTGCCCAGGTGCTGCTCGGCGAGCAGTTCGGTCGGCGCCATCAAGGCCGCCTGCTTGCCGGACTCGATCGCGAGCAGCGCCGCGAGCGCAGCGACCACGGTCTTGCCGCTGCCGACGTCGCCCTGCACCAGCCGCAGCATGGGCGAGGGCAACGCGAGGTCGGCGCGGATCTCATCGAACACCCGTTGCTGCGCGCGGGTCAATGCGAACGGCAGCGCCTCGCGCAGCTGGTCGGCCAGCCGCATCGCGCGCAATGCCGGCGCGGCGTGTGCTTGCTGGACCATGCGCTGACGACGCAGGCTGAGATGGTGGGCGAGCAATTCCTCCAGCGCCAGCCGCCGTTGCGCGGGGTGCAGGCCGGCAAGCAATGCGCCGACGTCGGCGTCGCGCGCGGGCCGGTGCACGGTCAACAGGGCTTCGCGCAGCGATGGCAGCCCCGTAGCACCGCCATCGGGCAATGCCACCCGATCGCGCAAGTCCTGCGGCAACAACTCCAGCGACTCCTCGGCGGGCAGGCGATCGAGCGCCAGGCCGATCAGGCGCCGCAGCGAGGCCGGGCCTATGCCTTCGATCGCCGGATAGACCGGATCGAGCTGGTCGCCCAGCGCGCCATCGGCCTCGCCCTCGAGCAGCCGGTAGCTGGGATGGACGATCTCCAGTCCGTGCTGCCCGGGCCGCGACGTGCCGTAGCCGCGCACGCGCGCCCCGACCGCGAACTGCGCGACCTGCGCGGCGCGGAAATGGAAAAAGCGCAGCACCAGCGTCGCGCCGGACCCGTCGCCAAGCGCCACGCGGAGCACCGGACGGAAGCGGAACCCGCGTTCGACCGCCTCGACGCGCCCTTCGAACTGGGCGGCCACGCCAGGCTGCAGCTGCGCGATCGGCGTCAGCCGGGTGCGGTCCTCGTACTGACGCGGCAGCTGGAACCAAAGGTCCTGCAGACAGCCCAGGCCACGCGCGGCGAGCTTCTCGGCAACCTTCGGCCCACAGCCGGACAACGCGGTCAGCGGCGTTTCGCCGACTGCGGCAAGCGCCGGCGCAGGACGGGTGGCGCGGGCCATCAAGCCGTCAGTCGAGGACCATCACCGCGTCGACCTCGAACCCCGCTCCCCGCGGCAGCCCGGCGACCTGGACAGTCGACCGCGCCGGATACGGCGCCTTGAAGTATTCGCCCATCACCGCATTGACCGCGGCGAAATCGTCCAGGTCCATCAGGTACAGGCCCAGCCGGGCGACCTCGCCGAACGAGCCGCCGGCGGCCTGGCAGACCGCCTGCAGGTTGTCGAACGCGCGCCGCGCCTGGGTCGTGATGTCGCCCTCGACCAGCAGCCCGGTGGCGGGATCCAGCGGGATCTGGCCCGACAGGTAAACGGTGTCGCCGACGCGCACGGCCTGCGAGTACGGCCCGATCGCGGCCGGAGCGAGTTCGGTGTGGATGATCTGGCGGGACATGCGGGCGGCCTCGAAACGCGGATGGGCAATTCTAGCGACTGGCGGGGTCGGCATGGCGGTCGCCCCGGTTGCCGGCACGCGGCCTCGCGCCTGCCACCCATTACATCCGTTGCACGCCGAGCACCACCGCCAGCCGGCGCACGCGCCGGATCACCGCGGCGAGGTGGCGGCGATCGCTGACCTCGATGGAGAAACGCAGCACCGCGATGCTGGCGTCGCGGTCGAGGTATTCGACCCGGTCGATGTTGGATTCGGCATCCGCGATCGCGGCGGCGACCTGTGCCAGCGCGCCCGGACGATTGTCGACCTCGATCTTGAGCGCGGCATCGAAATCGCCCGACACCTGCCGGTCCCAGCCGATCGGTACCCAGCGGTCGGGCGACTTGCGGTATTCGGCGAGGTTGGGGCAGTCCAGCCGATGCACGACCACGCCCTTGCCGGTGGTGTGGTAACCCATGATCTCGTCGCCCGGCACCGGCAGGCAACAGTTGGCGAAACTGATCACGCCGCGCTCGGCGCCGGTGATCAGGATCTTGTCCTCGGACGCCGCCGGGCGATCCTGAGCGTGTTGCCCGACCTTGCCCGGCGCCTCGCGCGCCAGCGTCTGGGTCACCTGTTGCGGCATGCGGTTGCCCAGCGCGATGTCGGCCAGCAGCGCCTCCAGGCGCGGGTAGCGGTGCTCGGCGAGATATCCCTCCAGGCGCCCGCCCGGCACCCGGTCGAGCGATATTCCCAGCGCCTCGAGCGCGCGATCGAGCATCCGGTGACCGAGCTGCACGGCGTCCTCGTGATCGAGTTGCTTGAGCTGCTGGCGGATCGAGGTGCGCGCCTTGCCCGAGACCACGAATTCCAGCCACTGCGGTTTCGGCGCCGACGACTTGGCGGTGATGATCTCCACCCGCTGGCCGCTGGCGAGCTTGCAGCGCAGTGGCACCAGCTTGCCGTCGACGCGCGCGGCCACGGCCTGGTTGCCGACATCGGTGTGCACGGCGTAGGCGAAATCCAGCGCGGTGGCATTGCGCGGCAGCGCCAGGATGTCGCCCTTGGGCGTGAACAGGTAGACCTCGTCGGGGAACAGGTCGACCTTGACGTTTTCCAGGAATTCCAGCGACGAGCCGGTCGATTGCTGCGACTCCACCAGCCCGGCGATCCAGCTGTGGGCGCGGTTCTGGGCGCTGTTGGGGCCGTCGCCGCCGTGCTTGTACGACCAGTGCGCGGCGATCCCGCGTTCGGCGACCAGGTCCATTTCCTCGGTACGGATCTGCACCTCGACGGGCGAACCGTAGGGGCCGAACAGCACCGTGTGCAGCGACTGGTAGCCGTTGGCCTTGGGGATGGCAATAAAATCGCGGAAACGCGAATCCAGCGGCTTGTACGCGCCATGCACCACGCCCAGCGCGTGGTAGCAGTCGGGCACCGTGCGGACCACGACGCGGAAGCCGAAGACGTCCATGACCTGGGTGAAATCCTTGTTCTCCGCGCGCATCTTGGTGTAGATGCTCCACGGTGACTTCACCCGGCTGATCAGGCGGTGCGGAAGTTTTTCCTTCGCCAGCCGCTGCGCCAGCTGCGCCTCGATCTGCACCATCGATTCGCGCCGCACCACCGGCTCGGTGCGGATGCGCTTTTCGATCACGGCGTGCCGCCAGGGATGCAGGGCCCGGAATCCCAGGTCCTGGAGCTCGGCCTTGATCAGGTTCATGCCCAGCCGCTGGGCGATGGGCGCGTAGACCTCCAGGGTTTCCAGGGCGATGCGCTCGCGCGCGGTCGCGTCCTGGGCGCCGAGCGTGCGCATGTTGTGGAGGCGGTCGGCGAGCTTGATCAGGATCACCCGCAAGTCGCGCGACATCGCCAGCATCATCTTGCGGAAGCTCTCCGCGGCAGCTTCCTGGCGGTCGCGGAACTGCAGCTTGTCGAGCTTGGTGACGCCGTCGACGAGATCGGCAACCGTTTCGCCGAACTCCGCCGCGAGCGCCTCGCGCGACAGCGGGGTGTCTTCCAGGGTGTCGTGCAGGATCGCCGCGACCAGCGTCTCGACGTCCAATCCCTGATCGGCGAGCACCTTGGCGACGGCCACGGGATGGGTGATGTACGGCTCGCCGGACTTGCGCGTCTGGCCCGCATGCGCGGACGCACCGATCGCCCAGGCGCGGCGCAGCAATTCACGCTGGCTCGCAGGCAGGTAGTGGGCGGCTTGCTCGAGCTCGCGAACATAGTCGGGCAGCGTCGCTTCGCCGGCATGGTGGTCGGTGTGGACCGGCGCGTTGGGACTACAGGCGGGCTCGACAGGGGTCATGTGGTCAATCTACGCGGCTGGCGCCGCAGCGTGCAATTGATGCGGCCGGCCGGAACGTCGCCACCACCAGCGGTTCGAATGCGGTGGGGCCGCGAGGCGGCGTATCGGTCCGGCATCGGCGGGGCCGCCCGGGTCACGTCCTCGCGGCCCACAAACCAAACGGCCCCGCCGAAGCGGGGCCGTGCAGGCCGGTGGACGCAAGCGCCGCACCGATGCCGCGATGGCTTAGTCGTCGTTCTTGGACAGGTCGTCGTCGGCGACCACTTCGGCAGCAGCCCATTCCAGCGCCTCACGCTCCTTGCGCTCGCGCTCGGTCTTCTCGACGGCGTCGATGTATTCCGGGGTGATCTGGCGCGCGGCGATCTCGCGCAGGGCCAGCACGGTCGGCTTGTCGTCGGCTTCACTGTTGTCCAGTTGCGACTGGACGCCGTTGGCGAGCTGGCGGGCGCGCTTGGCGGCCAGCATGACGAGATCGAATCGGTTATCGACCACTTTCAGGCAATCTTCAACGGTAATGCGGGCCATGGGGCTCCCGGCGGCCTGACGGCCCGCCATACGTGCGTAGAGGGGCGCCGATTGTAGCGGCCCCGGCGCGCCGCAGGCAACCACCCGGACCTTGACTGCTTTGAAAATCAATCAGTTACGCCGACCCAGCGGTCAATCGCTGGCCAGCAGCGCGGTGATCAGGCGGGAATGCCGCGCCACCTGCGGCTGCAATCGCAGTCGGCTGGCGGTAAAGATCGAGCACATTTCGTCGACGGCAACGGTGAAGTCCTCGTTGACGATCACGTAATCGAACTCGCCGTAGTGCGACATCTCCTCGCGTGCGGCGGCGAGCCGTTGCGCGATCACCTCGGCGCTGTCCTGGCCGCGCATCTGCATGCGTTGCTGCAGCGCCTGCCTCGATGGCGGCAGGATGAACACGCTGACCGCATTCGGCACCTGCAGCCGCACCTGGCGCGCACCCTGCCAGTCGATTTCCAGCAGCACGTCCTTGCCCGACGCGAGCTGCGGCTCGACCGACTGCCGGGCGGTGCCCTTCCAGTCGCCATGGACGCGGGCGTATTCGAAGAAATCGCCGTCCCCGGCCATGCGCTCGAACTCGGCGGCGCTGACGAAATGGTAGTGCTCGGCGTGGCGCTCGCCCGGGCGCGGCGCGCGGGAGGTGAACGAAATGGAGAGGCAGATGTTCCGGTCGCGCGCGAGCACCGCGTTGACGATGCTGGATTTGCCGGCCCCGGACGGTGCGGCGACGATGTAGAGGGTTCCGCGCATCAGAGGACTCGCCCATTGCGATAGGTCGTTGCGGCGCGTCCCTGCGCCGGCGGCGTTACGGCAGTGCCGAACCGGCGGCGCGCACCGCGAAACGCGCTGGCAGACGAGCCGGTCGAATTCGCAGCAGGCTGCCGGAACCAGGGCACCAACTTACTCGATGTTCTGGATCTGTTCGCGAACCTGGTCGATGAGCACCTTGAGCTCGACCGCCGCGGCGGAGCTGCGCGCATCGACCGACTTGGAGCCCAGCGTGTTCGCCTCGCGGTTGAATTCCTGCAGCAGGAAGTCCAACCGACGACCCACCGCCTCGCGCAACTGCAGTACCCGTCGTGCCTCGCTGACATGGGCATCGAGGCGGTCGAGCTCCTCGTCGACGTCGAGCTTCTGCAGCCAGATCACCAGCTCCTGCTCCAGCCGGCCCGGGTCGGCCGGCTGCGCCAGGTCCGCCAGCCGCGCCTCAAGCTTGGTGCGCTGGCCGATGCGGATGGCCGGCATGAGCGTGCGGACGTCCGCGGCGATACGGGCGATGCCGTCGATGCGCTCGCCGATCACCGCGGCCAGCTTGCCGCCCTCGCGTTCGCGCGAGGCGACGAATTCATCGAGCACCGTGTCCAGCAGCGACATCGCCTCGGCCTGCAACGCCGCCGCATCGGTCGCCGGCGCCTGCATCACGCCCGGGAACTGCAGCAACTGGGTGAAGTCGGTCTTCAGGCCGGGGAACCGCGCTGTCAGGTCGATCGCCAACTCGCTGAGCTCGCGCAACCGGGCCGGATTGACGTGCAGGCCACCCTCGCCCTCCGGCGAGCGCAGGCGCAGCGTCAGGTCGAGCTTGCCGCGCCCGATGCGCGCGGCGATACGCTCGCGCAGCGCCGGCTCCAGCGAGCGCAGGTCGTCGTGCAGGCGCACGCCGATCTCCAGGAAGCGGTGGTTGACCGAGCGCAGCTCGCAGCCAAGCGTGCCCCACTGGGTGACGCGTTCGCCGCCGGCGAAGGCGGTCATGCTGCGGATCATGCGCGGTTCCTGAATCGTGGCCGGGCGGGCCGGCAAGGGGCGAATGGTAAACTCGCCGGCCTGATTCCCGGTAATCACGTCGATGACAGCTGTCGTTCCGAGCACCAACCTGCCTGCCAACGTGACGCGCCCCAGCGGCCGCGCCCCGGACCAGCTGCGGGAAATCCGCATCGAGCGCGGCTTCACGCGATACGCCGAGGGCTCGGTGCTGGTCTGCTTCGGCCAGACCCAGGTGTTGTGCACCGCCACGATCGAACCCCGCGTGCCGGGCTTCCTGCGCGGCAAGGGCGAGGGCTGGGTCACCGCTGAATACGGCATGCTGCCGCGCGCGACCCACACCCGCAACGACCGCGAGGCCGCGCGCGGCAAGCAGGGCGGCCGCACCCTGGAGATCCAGCGCCTGATCGGCCGTTCACTGCGCGCCTGCATCGACCGCAAGGCGCTGGGCGAACGCACCATCACGCTCGACTGCGACGTGCTCCAGGCCGACGGCGGCACCCGCACCGCGGCGATCACCGGCGCCTACGTGGCGATGGCCGATGCGGTAAACCTGCTGCGCCAGCGTGGCGACATCAAGCGCGACCCGATCCACGGCGCCATCGCCGCAGTCTCGGTCGGGATCTACCGCGGGGTGCCGGTGTTGGACCTGGACTACGCCGAGGATAGCGACTGCGACACCGACATGAACGTGGTGATGAACGATGGCGGCGGCTTCATCGAGCTGCAGGGCACCGCCGAGGGCCATGCGTTTCGCCGTGAAGAGCTCGCTGCGATGACGGCGCTGGCCGAGCTCGGCATCGCCGAACTGGTCGCCAAGCAACGTGAAGCACTGGCGCGCTGACTCGGATCGGCCACGCCGGCCTCCAGCCGTGCAGCGCAGCGGGAAATCCACGCCGTGACGCAGGCCCTCGGCAACATCACCGTGCTCGTGCGCGACTCCGACGAGGCCATCGCCCATTACACCCAGGTGCTTGGCTTCGCGTTGGTCGAGCGCACCGCACTCGGCGACGGCAGGCGGTGGGTGCGCGTGGCGCCGCCGGGCCCGGTGGCAACCGCGGTGCGGCTGGCGCTGGCAACTACCGACCCGCAGGCCGCGCATGTCGGCGACCAGGCCGGCGGCCGGGTCGGCTTCTTCCTGCATGCGGATGACCTGGCGGGTGATTTCGCGGCGATGACCGCGCGCGGCGTGCGCTTCCTGGAAGCGCCCCGAGCGGAGGAATACGGCACGGTCGCAGCATTCGAAGACCTGTACGGCAACCGTTGGGACCTGCTGGAGCCGCACGCATGACCGCCACCCCGACCAGATTGGTGATCGCCAGCAGCAACGCCGGCAAGCTGGCCGAATTCGATGCCTTGTTCGCCGCGCTGTTTGCCGGTGGCGGCATCGAGGTGGTTTCCCAGGGTTCGCTCGGGGTAACCGATGCCGACGAGACCGGCCTGACCTTTGTCGAGAACGCGCTGCTGAAGGCCCGCCATGCCGCCCGCGCCACGGGCCTGCCGGCGCTCGCCGACGATTCCGGCCTGTGCGTCGACGCGCTCGGCGGCGCGCCCGGCCTGCTGTCGGCGCGCTATTCGGGTGTGCACGGTGACGCATCGGCGAACATCGACACCCTGCTGGCGGCGATGCAGGGCATGCCGGCCGCGCGGCGCGGCGCGCATTTCCATGCAGTCGTCGTGCTGCTGCGTCACGCCGACGACCCGCAGCCGCTGATCGCCGAAGGCAGCTGGCCCGGCGTGATCCTCGAGGCGCGGCAAGGCCGGGGAGGATTCGGGTACGACCCGGTGTTCCTGGATCCCCTGCTGGGACTGTCGGCAGCGCAGATCGAACCGGCAGTGAAGAACCGCGTCAGCCACCGCGGCCGCGCGCTGGCGGTGTTGCGGGAAAAACTGTCGTTGCTCGCGTCGTCGCCGGGGCCGTTCGGCGCGTAGCGTCGGGGCAGCCATCGGCGGCGCTCCGGGAACACGCGTCGGCGTTCGCCGCCGTCCGCTGACCTTCCTCCGGCGGGCGCGGCTGCCCCGGGTGAGACAATGACCCGATGATCCTCACGACTCCGCCGCTGTCGCTCTACGTCCACCTGCCGTGGTGCGTGCGCAAGTGCCCGTACTGCGATTTCAACTCGCACGAGGCCCGCGGCGCGCTGCCGTTCGATGCCTACGTCGATGCGCTGCTCGCCGACCTCGACCTCGACCTGCCGCTGGTGTGGGGCCGCACGGTGCACACGGTGTTCTTCGGCGGCGGCACCCCAAGCCTGTTTCCGTCCGATCTCATCGACCGTTTCCTGCAGGGCGCCAGCGCACGGCTGCGCTTCGCGCCAGCCGCCGAGATCACCCTGGAGACCAACCCCGGCACCGCCGAACACGGTCGCTTCGAGGGCTACCGCGCCGCCGGCGTCAACCGGCTGAGCTTCGGCATCCAGAGTTTCGACGACGGCTGCCTGCAGCGCCTGGGCCGCATCCACGACAGCGCCGAGGCGGAGTCGGCGGTGAAGCTCGCGCAGGATGCCGGCTTCGACAACCTCAACCTCGACCTGATGTACGCCCTGCCGCAGCAGACCCAGGCAATGGCCGGGCGCGACCTGGAGCGGGCGTTCGCGCTCCAGCCCAGCCACGTCTCGCACTATCAACTGACCCTGGAACCCAACACCGTGTTCGCGGCCCGGCCGCCGGGTGGCATCCCCGACGAGGACAGCAGCTGGGACATCCAGGAGCACTGCCAGGCACTGCTGGCCGACGCCGGCTACGCGCAGTACGAGGTCAGCGCCTACGCCCGGCCCGGGCGCGAGTGTGCACACAACCTCAATTACTGGCGCTACGGCGACTACCTCGGCATCGGCGCCGGCGCCCACGGAAAGCTGACCCTGGGCAGCGAGCAGGCCATCGTGCGGCGCTGGAAGCACAAGCATCCGACCTCCTACCTCGCCCACGCCGGCACGGTGGCGGCAATCGGCGGCGACGAGCGGATCGAGCCGTCTCGCAGGCCGTTCGAGTACATGCTCAATGCCTTGCGGCTGGTCGAGGGCTTCAGCCTGGCCCAGTTCGAGGCGCGCACCGGGCTGCCGGCGGCGTCAATCGCGCCGCAGCTTGCATCGGCCGTCGGCCGCGGATGGCTCGACATCGCCGGCGACCGGATCCGCCCGACCGAGCTCGGCAGGCGCTTCACCAACGACGTGGTCGCGCTGTTCCTGCCGGAGTGAGAGTTTTTCGGTTGCTTGCGCGCTGAGTTACGGGCACGGTGCACGGGCCGTCGATTGCCGCCCGGAGCGCATTCGCGCTTGACGCGTCCGGTATTTTCCACTTATTGCGTGCGCTGACATCGTCAGCCGCGCATGCTTAGATCGCACATCCGGCCCCGGGGGGAGCCTCCATGTCCAATCCGTTCGATCCATTCGCCTCGCCGATGCAACGCTCCCGGTCGCTGGCCACCGCCATCCTGCCGCACCGCGTGCGCGTGACGCTCGAGGAACTGCACGCGCTGCTCGCCGACGAACTGTCGCGGCAACTCGAGCGCATGCTGGTCCACTACGAGCAGCAACTGTTCCGCCTCGCCGACCAGGCCCGCAACCCGAGCGTTCAGGGCCTGCATTTCGAAGCGCTGCGGGCACTGCGGCAGAACCGCGCCGACCTGGTGCCGCTGTTCCTCATCGCGCTTGAAAATTCCCTCAGCCGGATCCGGGAAGCCGTCACGCCCACCGCCGACGTGGCGGAGGCGACGCCGATGGCGTTCCGCGACATGCGCCTGATCGACCATGCCGAAGCGAGCGAGGACACCGTGCTGCGTATCATGGCGATGCGCCAGGAGTCGCGCGCGAGCCTGCCGCTGCAACTGCTGGGGCAGCGCTTCGGCGTCCTCGCCGGCGCCCCGGCGTTCGATGCCGAGCACCTGCCCGTCGGCCCGCAGCAGCTGGGCAAGCTGCTGCAGGGAGCCAGCGAGGTGCTGAAGCTCGATACCGACGCGCGCCAGCTGCTGCTACTCACGTTCGAACGCCACGTGTTGTCGGGCTACGAACACCTGATCGAGATGATGAACGCCCTGCTGGCCCGCCATAACGTGCTTCCCAGCTTGTCGTTCGTGCCCCTGCGCAAGCGGCCGCGCGCGGAGAAGCGCGGCGCTCCCGAGCCACCGTCCGCCAACGGCGCGCCGCTGCAACGCAGCGGGCCGCTGGCGTTGGATCCCCACGATGCGCCGCACACCGGCTGGATGGGGGACGTCGCACCCAGCGATCCGGTCGCCGAGACCGCCGCATTCGACATGCTGCAGCAGCTGCTGGCCGAACGCCGCAACCTGCTGGGCAAGCTGCGCCCCGCCGGCAAGATCCAGCCCAACGTCCACGCAGCCCTGCCGACCCCCGACGTGCTCAGTGTGCTCGGCAAGCTGCAGGGCGCTTCGCCGGCGCCCCGCAACCTCGCCGAGGTCCGCCAGGCACTGTTGCTCGAAGGCCGCCAACCCGGTGGTGATCCGATCGCGCTGTCGCGCGAGGACAGCGACACGTTCGAACTGCTCGGCCTGCTCTACACCGAGATCGGTCGTGAACTGCGCGAAGGCGCGGAAAGCTCCGCCCTGATGGAGCGCCTGCAGGTGCCCCTGTTGCGGGTGGCGCTGCAGGACCGCGAGTTCTTCGTGCGCCAGCACCATCCGGCGCGGCAACTGCTCAACGCGGTCGCCGAATCGGGCGCGCGCTGGTTGGGCGATGACGATGCCGATCCGCAGCTCGGGGCCCAGCTCCAGCAGGCCGTCGACCACGTCGTGGAAAACTACAACGGCGACTCGCAGGTCTTCGAGGCCGCGAACCAGGAATTGCAGGAAAAACTGCAGTCGATGGCGCGCAAGGCCGAGGTCACCGAGCGTCGTCATGTCGAGGCCGCGCGCGGCAAGGAAAAACTCGTCCTGGCCAAGCAGCGCGCCGCCGCGGTACTCGATGAGGCGGTGCTCGACAAGCCGCTGCCGAAGTTCCTGCGCACGCTGCTGAGCCAGGCCTGGGCAGACGTGCTGACCCTGACCCTGCTCCGCCACGGCGAGGACAGCGAGGAATGGAAGCAGCAACTGGCCGCGACCACGCAGATCGTCGCCGCCAATGGCGAGGGCGTGCCGGCGTCGGAAGGCCTGAGCCAGCAGATCGAGTCGGCGCTGACCCAGGTCGGCTACCACGTCGACGAGGCGACGGTGATCGCGCGACGGTTGACCGCCGGGATCGCCGAAGGCGAGGACGACGCCGCATCGCGCACCGAACTGGCGATGAAGTTCAAGGCGCGTGCGCGGCTGGGCGAGGAGGCCGTGGCCAAGGTAGCGCCGCTGCCGCCGCGCACGCCGGCCGAGGAAGCCTGCTACGGACAATTGCGCACGCTGCCGTTCGGTACCTGGTTCGAGTTCGTCAGCAACCAGCAGGGCGATGTGGTCCGTCGCCGGTTGGCGTGGTTCAGTCCGGTTACCAACAATGCCCTGTTCGTGAACCAGCGGGGCCACCGCATCGGCGAGCATTCGCTCGACGCGCTGGCCCGGATGATGGCCAACGAGCAGGCGCGCATCGTCACCGCCGACAAGGGGCGTCTGGTGGATCGCGCCTGGCAGGCCACGCTCAATGCGCTGCGCCACTTCAGCGGCCGGGGCGACCAGGCTTCCAAGGCAACCACCGAGGCCGACGCATGAGCGCCGAAAACGCCAACGACGAATACCGGCGCGTCCCCCGGCGCAAGATCGCCGAGACGATCCAGGTCATCGACACCATGACCGACATCGTGATCGGCCGACTGGGCAACCTGTCGGAGACCGGGATGCTGGTCGTCACCAGCGTCCCGTTGATCGACGACGCGCTGTACCAGTTGCGATTCGTGCTGGACGACGCGGCCATGACGCCCATCGAGGTCGGCGTGCATCTGCTGTGGCAGGATACCGCCAGCGCGTCGGGGCAGACCTGGACCGGCTTCCGCTTCATCACCCTGCTCGACAGCCAGATGCAGCAGTTGCGGCAATGGCTGGAGACGCCAGGCGGTCGCTACGAATAGGCGGCGGCGCCGCGAACCGCGGCGTCCATCGCTGGTCGCCACCGGTTCCACTGCCCGGTGACGCACTCGGTTTCCCGGGACCGTCGACTCGACTGGCCGCAATGCCCGCCACACCCACGCAAGGCCTTCCGGCGCATCGGCACCCGGGGTACGTTCATCCTTGCGGGAAGGGCGACGGCTCCGGCGCGTGCAGCGAGAAGCCCTGTCCATAGTCCACGCCAATCACGATCAAAGCCTGCGCGATCTCCTCACTGGAAACCCATTCGGCGGTTACCTCGGCGCCACGCTCGTGACCGATGCTGGTGACGGCGCGGACGATGGCGTGGCTCATCGGGTCGGTCAGCAGGTCGCGGATGAAGCTGCCGTCGATCTTGATGATGTCCACCGGCAGGTTTTTCAGATAGCCGAACGAGGACATCCCGGCGCCGAAGTCATCGAGTGCGAACCGGCATCCGACCGCGCGCAGGCGCTCGATGAACCGCGCCACCTGCGCCAGGTTGCGCACCGCCACGGTCTCCGTGATCTCGAAGCAGACGCGTTCCGGGGCCACCTTGTGGCGTTGCAGGGTCGCCAGGATGTGTTCGGCCAGGCCCGGTTCCTCCAGGCTGGCACCGGACAGGTTGATCGCGGCCTGTTGCAGCGCCGCGCCCTGCGGATGCAACTGGTCGAAATTGGCCAGCGCGGTCTCGATCACCCAGTGGTCGATCATCGGCATCAATCCGTAGCGCTC
>JBBRWW010000081.1:0-12898 GCA_038248955.1 Lysobacterales bacterium | reverse complement strand
CCGTCGAGGTCACGCACTTCGGCGGCTTCGCCCCAGAACGCGAACGTGGCGTTGACGCGCTCTTCGATCGCGGCGAGCTGCAGGGCATAGACGGCCTGTGCATTGCCGAGGGCCAGGTGATTGATCTGGGCGGCCGTGTCGGCGAACTGGCGCGAGGCGGCGGCGAACTGTTCGTTGAACTGCTGATTCATGGCGGGCTCCTGTCAACCAATCCGGCGGAGATGTCGGATTGTGCAATGCAGCATAAGCCGCCCTATGTTGCATTGCAACATCGATTGGGCGACCGTTGCCTTGTCGTTCAAACTCGTGACGATTCAGTGACTTGGCCGTCTGGCAGCCGCCTGCGCGTAAAGGCCGGGGCCGCCGGGCGACAGCCGATCGTGGCCATGCCGGCGAACGCCCGGCCCGCAACCGGATGCCACAGCCGACCACTAGCCCCGGTAACGGCATCCCGAGGTGCAGGTCTCGTGGATCACGACTTCGCTCAGCAGCGGCAGGGTCGGTTTCAGATGCCGCCAGATCCAGCCCGCGAGGCGCTCGCTGGTCGGGTTTTCCAACCCGGGGATCTCGTTGAGGTAGTGGTGGTCCAGCTGGTCGTACAGCGGCTGGAACGCCTGCTTGATCTCGGCGAAGTCCATCACCCAGCCGCTGTCCGCGCCGGGCTCGCCGGAGACGTGGATCTCGACCCGGAACGAATGTCCATGCAGGCGCGCGCACTTGTGGCCCTCGGGCACGTTCGGCAGCCGATGGGCCGCTTCGAGGGTGAACACCTTGAAAATATCCATGCCGACATTGTATCCGCCGCCGGCATCGCGACCGGCGGCAAGCGTTCACGCTTGCAGGGACAACGATGCAGCCTGATCGGCGGCGCTGCAGGCCGACGCATCCCGGTTTAGAAAACGCGCGTACAACCGATAACGGGTGACGAGCACCGGCGCGCAGGATTCCTGCGCATTTGAGGGGAGCAAACATGAACGCCAATCGCATCGCGAACCGCCGCATCCAGCGCAGCGGGTGGGCGTTGCTGCTCGCCTCGCTACTCGCGTTCCACGCCACGGCCGCGGACATCGAGATTGGGGTTTCGTCGCAAGGCCAGCCGGTGGCCGAGGCGGTGGTCAGCCTGCACAGCGACCATCCGCAGGCCGCCAAGGCCGGGACGCGCGCGATCATGGACCAGCGCAACAACGCCTTCGTCCCCGGCGTGTTGCCGGTACAGGTGGATACGTCGGTGGCGTTCCCGAACGGCGACCAGGTGCGCCACCAGGTGTATTCGTTCTCGCCGGCCAAGCGCTTCGAGCTGCCGCTGTACGCCGGGGTCACCGCCGCCCCGGTGCGCTTCGACCAGGCCGGGGTCGTGGTGCTGGGCTGCAACATCCACGACGCGATGATCGCCAGTGTCGTGGTGCTGGACACGCCGTACTTCGTGAAGACCGGCGCCGACGGCCGGGCGCATCTGAGCGCACCACCGGGTGACTACCAGCTCCGGGTCTGGCATTCGCGCCAGCTGGCTCCCCAGGCCGGGCAAGCGGTCACGCTGGCGCAGGGCAAACCGTCGCGACGCGAGGTCGTGCTCGTACTGGCGCCGCTGCCGCCGCCCCGCGCAGGCGCCGACCGGCTCAGGGCGTTGCAGGAAAAATTCCGACGGATCACGCAGCCCTGATGCGCGCGCGGTTCCAGACCAAGATTGTCGCGTTGATGATCCTCGTGGTCGGCGCGGCGCAGCTGGCAACGTTCGCGGTGGTGCACGTGGCGACCGCCCGCAGCGTCGGACGCCAGCTGCAGGACGAGCTGACGGTGGGCGAGCGGGTGTGGAGGCGTTTCTACGAACGCCGCGGCGAACAGTTGCTCGAAAGCGCCGCAGTGCTGGCCGACGACTTCGGCTTCAAGGCTGCCGTGGCCAGCGCTGATGCGCCCACGATGCAATCGGCGCTGGCCAACCACAGTGCCCGGATGGGCGCGCAGGCTTCGCTGTTGCTGTCGCCCGGGGGGCAATGGCGGGCCGGGCTGCTGGCCGCGCAGCCGGCCGACCAACTGCGCGCCATCGCGCCGCTGCTGCGGCAGGCCCGCCGGGACGGGTTCGCGGTGTCGGTGGTGGCGATCGACGGACGCCTGTACCGCATGGCCCTGCTGCCGGTAATGGCGCCGCAGCTGATCGGCTGGGTCGGGATCGGCACCGATTTCGGCGATGCGTTCGCGCGCGACTTCCGCGACGTGACCGCGCTCGATGCGAGCTTCGTCGCGCGCGAACGCGGCACGACCCGGGTGTTTGCCTCGAGCCTGGCGAGCGACGCGCGCCGCCAATTGCAGGCGCTTCCCGCCGACGCGCTGAAAGCCGACCGCCAGGTACGGCCGGTTCGGCTGGGTGGCGACCAGTACTTCGCGTTGACCGAAAGCCTCGACCGCGCCGACGATGGCAGCGTCATGGTGGTGCTGCAGGGCTCGCTCGACCGCGCGCTTGCGCCCTACCAGGCGCTCAAGCAGCAGATCCTGGTGCTGTCGGGGCTGGCGGGCCTGCTCGCGCTGCTGGTGGCGGCCTTGCTGGGGCGCACCGTGAGCCGGCCGATCGGGGCGCTGATGTCGGCGGCCAAGCGCGTGCAGGCGGGCGACTACAGCGGCGCGATCACGCTGCCGGGCAGCGACGAGTTCTCGCGCCTGGCCGACACCTTCGGGCAGATGCAGGGCGACATCGGCGCGCGCGAGGCACGCATCCTCCACCAGGCCCGCCACGACTCCCTCACCGGGCTGCCCAATCGCAGCTGGGCCCGCGAGCGGCTGGCGCGGTCGGTCGATCGGCAACGCATCGAAGGCGAGTGCACGGCGATCCTGGTGCTCGACCTGGCGCGCTTCAAGGAGATCAATGACACCCTCGGCCACGCGTTCGCCGACCAGGTGCTGGTCGAGGTCGGCAAGCGCCTGCGCGATGGCACCGGCGGCGATGACCTGGTCGCGCGCCTGGGCGGCGACGAGTTCCTGGTCGTGCTCGAGGGCGTCGCACGTGACCAGGCGCGCGGGCGCGCCGATGCGCTGCTGGCCGGGTTGCGCCGGCCGCTGGAGCTGACCAACAGCCGCATCAACCTGGATGCCAGCGTCGGCATGGCGCTGTGCCCCGAGCATGGCGCCGACGCAGGCACCCTGCTGCGCCGCGCCGACATCGCGTTGTTCGACGCCAAGGCCCACCACCGCGGCATCGCGCTGTACGAGCCGGGACGTGACGAGCTGCACCTGCGCCGGCTGACGCTGATGGAGGATCTGCGCCAGGCGATCACGCGCAACGAACTGCACCTGCGCTTCCAGCCCAAGCTGGATGTCGCCACGTCGAAGGTGGTGCAGGTCGAGGCATTGCTGCGCTGGCAGCACGGCGCGCTGGGGATGATCGGCCCCGACGAATTCATCCCCCTGGCCGAGCATTCCGGTGTCATCCACGAGCTCACCCGTTATGTGCTGGACGAAGCGTTGCGCACCAACGCCGCGTGGCGCGCGCAGGGCCTGGACCTGGGCCTGGCGATCAACCTGTCGGCGATGGACCTGATGGACGCGGATCTGCCAGATTTCGTGCAGCAGCGCCTTGCCGCGCACGGCGTGCCGGCTGCCAGCGTGATCCTGGAGGTCACCGAGAGCGCGGTGATGCGCGATGTCGACTACGCGGTGCGGATGCTGCAGCGCCTGCGCGAGGGCGGGGTACGGCTGGCCATCGACGATTTCGGCACCGGCTACTCGTCGCTGGCGCAGCTCAAGCGCATGCCCGTGGACGAATTGAAGATCGACAAGAGCTTCGTGATGCAACTGGTCGCCGGCAGCGACGACGCGGTGATCGTGCGCTCGACGATCGACCTGGCGCACAACATGGGCCTGTCGGTCGTCGCCGAGGGCGTCGAAGGCGATGTTGCCTTGGGGCTGCTGCGCGGCTACCGCTGTGACATGGCCCAGGGCTATCTGTTCAGCCCGCCGCTGCGGGACCGTGACCTGGTGGACTGGTGCGAGGCATGGGCGCTGAAGGCACCCCCTTCTTCGGGTGGCCCGCTGCCGACCGGCGGTACCTGATGACGGCCGGCCAGTCGAAGCAAGCGTTTTTTCGGCGGACCGCCTGGCTGCTGGCCGTCGTGTCGGTCGGCACGATCGCCACGCCAGCGTGGGCCGCGCAGGGCAGGCTGCTGGCCACCGGCGGGGCGTCGCAGGTCGAGGGAGCAGGTGGAGGCGGACTGGTGCCGTGGGCGACGCTGTCGGGCTACGGCACGCGCGAGCAGGAGGGCGGCGCGGTCTTCGCCACCCGTGTGGACACCGGGGACTACGCGCTGGACGTGCAGGGCGCGGCATTCACCTTCGGCAACCGGCTGGAACTTTCGGTGGCGCGGCAGCGGCTGGACCTGGGCCAACTGCGCCGCCAGTTGTCGCTACCGTGGCAGTCGCTGGGACAGGACGTGTTCGGCGCCAAGCTGCGCCTGGCGGGTGACCTGGTCTACACGCGGCCGCCGCAGGTCAGCATCGGCGTGCAATACAAACGATTGCGCGACGGCGCGTTGCCACTGGCGCTCGGCGCGCGCGATGACTCCGGCGTCGATGCGTACGTGAGCGCCTCGAAGCTGTTCCTGCGCGGCCCGGGTGGCTACCAGTGGTTGCTCAATGGCACCGTGCGTTCGACCCGCGCCAACCAGTTGGGCCTGCTCGGGTTCGGCGGCGACCACAAGGCCGCGCGCTCGCTGGTGCTGGAGGGCTCGGCGGCGGTGCTGCTGGCTCCGTCGTTCGCGATCGGCGTGGAGTACCGCCAGAAGCCCGACAACCTCGCCTTCGCGCGCGAGGACGACTGGCGCGATGCATTCGTGGCCTGGTTTCCGAACAAGCACGTATCTGTCGTGGCGGCCTGGGCCGAGCTGGGCAGCATCGCGTCGCTCGACCATCAGCGTGGCGCCTACCTTTCCCTGCAGACGGCCTTCTGAGGAGACCAACGCATGCGACCCGTGACTGCTTTGCTCCTGCCGTTGGCGGCGCTGCTGCTGTCGGCCTGCGCGACCGTGCCACAGCGTCCGCTGTATGACGACCTGGGCGGCGAGGCGGGCGTGAACGCACTGGTGGAATTGCTGCTGGTGCGCATTTCCGACGATGCGCGCATTGCCCAGCAGTTCGCGACCGTGGACATCGTCCACCTCAACGACAAGCTGGTGGAGCAGATCTGCCACGTCGCCGACGGCCCCTGCGGCTACACCGGCAAGAGCATGGCCGAAGCGCACGCGCAACTGGCGATCTCCCATGCCGACTTCAATGCGTTGGTCGAGGACCTCATGTGGGCGATGGACCAGCGCGGCGTGACGCGGTCCGCGCAGAACCGGCTGCTCGCCCGGCTGGCGCCGATGCGACCGGATATCGTCGTCCCGTAGGCATCGCGACAGGCACGAAAGACCCCGCAATTACGCGGGGCAAGCTGCATTCATCCGCTGATCGATGCGATCCGTGTCGATGGTGGCGCCCCGAACCAGGAGGTGCGCCGCATCGCAGCGCGAGGCGGCGTGCGCGTCGGCCAACATCGCGCCTCCAGGTCGACATGAGGTCGCCTTCGCGCCTGGCGGACCAGGGTGCGTGCCTGGCGAGGGCGTCGCGAGTGCGCATCGCGCGCGACCGCGACAGCCATCAGGAGCAGGGCCGTCCATACGGGTACTAACGGATCAGCCTGCGCAGCGTGAGCACGCTGCTGACGAAATAGATGAAGCCGGCAGGTATCCACATGAGCAATCCTGCCCACTGCTGGTCTACCAGGCCACCCGGGCCGGCGTAGCTGGCGTACAGCGGTTGCGGCGCCAAGGTGATCAATGCGGCCATGAGGTTGCCCTGCAATCCAACCAGGGTCACCAGCACCACCGAGGTGCCAAGGCTGAGGCGGCGGCTGCCGGCGGTGATCACCATGCGCCAGAAAAACGCGGCGGTGAACAGGAACACCAGATGCTCGGCGGAATGGATCCAGCGGTTGCCCAATGCGGCCTCATACATCGCCGGAGCGTGCCACAGCCACAGGCCTGCGACGAAGGCGAGTGCGGCAAGCCAGGGCGCAAATGTGTGGCGTGTGCTCTGGCGCGCCCCAGGCAGCATGCCGATCGCATGCCCGATGCGCCGCCGCATGGGCAGCGGGAAGGCATACAAGGCGACGAAGTGCGCATTGGACAGGGCCAGCAGCGGCGCGGCCACCAGCATCAGCAACAGGTGCTGCAGCATGTGCCAGGCGAAACTGCTGTCGGCATGCGCATCGATTGGCGAGAACAGGGCCAGCACCACGATGGCGATCGCGGTCCCGTAGCTGGCCATGCGCCACGGCGGCGCGATGGTCGCCCGCGCCGTGCCCATGCGCGCGCTGCCGACGACCTGCATGACCGCGGAAGCCAACAGCAGGCTGCCGATCAGCGGATCGAAGCTCCAGGCACTGTGTCCCTGTGCTTCGGCACCGTGCGCCCATGCCGGGCTCGCCACGAGCGCGAGGCCGGCGGCGGCGATCAGCCCGGGATGGGCAGTCCGGGGCATGCGCCGAAGAACGCGACGGCGCTGGCATCGACCATCACTGCGAGGAGGAACACGAGGCTGCCGTAGAGGCCGCACAGGGCCAGGAAACGCGTGCGGCCGTCGCCGCGATCGATGGCTTCTTCGACGTCGCCCGGCTTTTCGTTGCGGGTGCGCCGCCACAGCAGCAGCGCGAACCCGAAGCCGACCGCCGCCGCCAACACCGCCGTGGCATGCAGCAGCACCAACGGCAGTTGAGGCGTCGACCCCGCGGCACACAGCCGCGCCGCCACGACATAGGCGGCCATGACCTGGGTGGAGAAGGCGGCGGGCGCCAGGAACAGCGCCAGCAGCAGTTGCCAGGCGGGCGCGCGCGCGCGATGGGGCGCCGGATGCGATGGTTCGACCGTGGATTCTGGGATGCTCATGGACACGTGCTCATGGACACGTGCTCATGTCAGTCTCGGGCTCAGGTAGACCGTGGCGAACACGAACAGCCATACGGCATCGACGAAATGCCAGTACAGCGTCGCCAGCGCACGATGCTGCTCATGTCCCTGGTGCAGCTTGCCCAGCAGGCTCCATATCAGCAGGACCGCAAGCGCCAGCAGTCCGAGCAGGACGTGCGCCAGGTGGGTGCCAGTGAGCAGGAAGTAGATCGAACTGTAGCTGTCGGCCGCGAGGCCGAAGGGTTTGTCGATCCATTCCTTGATCTCCAGGCTCGCGAAGCCCGCACCCATCAGCAGGGTAATTCCCATCGCCACTTGTCCCGCGGCAAGCTGGCCACGCCGCGCCGCGTTTTTGCCCCATTCCAGGACGAAACTCGATCCGACCAGGAGCACGGTGGCCGGCAGCGCGAGCTTCAGCGAAGGCGGACCGGATCCGGGCCAAGGACCGACGTGCTGGCTGCCGAGGTAGGCATAGGAGAAGATCAGGTAGACGAACAGGATCGCCTCGGTCGCCATCAGGCAGATCATGCCCCACCAGGCCGTACCGATCTGGCCCTGGCCATACACGGGCAGCGTCCTGTCGAGCGTGCGCGCTTCACTCATAGACCCGCACCTCCTCGCGTTCGGCGGTCTGGCCGTGGGGCCGGAACCAGGCCAGCAGGATGCCGAACACGACGACGCCAGCGAGCACTGCCACCCAAGTCGCATGGACCAGCAAGGCGCCGAAGACGACCAGCAGCGCGGCGGCCATCGAGACCGGAAGCCAGCTGTCGGCAGGCATCTTGAGGATCACGTCGGCTTGGGCGTCCAGCGGCGTCACCCCGAGCGTTTCCTTGCCCTGGTCGAGCAGGTAGCCACGATCGAGAACCGAGCGCTCGCCGCCTTCGTCGAGCCGCTCTTCCCACAATGGATGGCGCGATGCAATCTGCGGGATCACCGCGAAGTTGTATACCGGCGGCGGCGAGGACACCGCCCATTCCAGGGTCGGTCCATCCCACGGATTCGGGCCGGCCGGCGCGCCCTTGCGAAGGCCCTGTACGACGTTGACCAGGAACATCAGGATGCCTGCGGCGAACAGGAACGCGCCGACGGTCACGATGAGGTTGGCGGTCCCGAACCCCATGTGTTCGCTGTAGGTCCAGACCCGGCGCGGCATGCCGGCCAGCCCCAGCCAATGCATCGGGAAAAAGGCCAGGTTGAAGCCGGTGAACATCACCCCGAAGGTCCAGTGTCCCAGCCGTTCGGACATCATCCGGCCGGTGAACTTGGGAAACCAGTGGTAGATCGCGCCGATGACCGGGAACACGTTGATCCCCAGCAGGACGTAATGGATGTGCGCGACGACGAAATAGGTGTCGGTGAGCTGCCAGTCCAGCGCGAGGCTGGCGGTCATCACCCCGGACACACCACCGATCACGAACAGCAGGATGAAACCGGCGAAGAACAGGAAGGGGGTGGTCAGGCGCACGCGACCGGTGTGGATGGTCGCGATCCATGCGAATACCGCCACGGCGCTGGGGATGATGATGATGAAGCTCGCGGCCGAGAAGAAGCTCAATGCCAGCACCGGCACGCCCGTGGCGAACATGTGGTGCACCCACACGCCAAAGCCGACGATCATGGTCGCCACCGTGGCCATGGCGACTGCGGTGTAGCCCACCAGGGGGCGTCGGCAATGCACGGGGAGCGCGTCGGACACCAGGCCCATCGCCGGCAGCACGATGGCGTAGACCCAGGGGTGGCCGAAGATCCAGAACAGGTGCTGCCACAGCAGCGGTTGGCCACCGCCGGATATCTCGAAGAAATGGGTGCCGTAGTTGCGGTCCAGCCATAGCATCAGGCAGGCGAGGGTGACCGCTGGCACTGCCAGCAGGTTGGCGACCGACGCGGTCAGCGTGCCCCAGACCAGGATCGGCACGCGGTTGATCGACATGCCCGGCGCGCGCATGCGCAGCAGGGTGACCACGAAGTTCGCCGAACCCACGGTCGTGGAGATGCCCAGGAAGATCAGTCCCAGCGCGTAGACATCGATGTTGGGCCCGGGCGAGAACGCCTTGGCGGTGTTGGGGACATAGTTGAACCAGCCGCCGTCGGGCGCCGCGCCCATCGGGAAGCTGACGTAGAGGAAGATCCCGGCGGCCAGGAACAGCCAGTAGCTCAGCGCGTTGAGCCGCGGGAAGGCCATGTCGCGGCTGCCCAGGATCAAGGGCCACAGGTAGTTGCTGAAGCCCGACAGCATCGGCAGGGCATAGAGGAAGATCATGGTCACGCCGTGCATCGAGAACAGCTGGTTGTACTGGTCCGGCGTCAGCACGCGCGACTCGGGTTGGGCCAGCTGGATGCGCATCACCAGCGCCTCCAGGCCGCCGATGAGCAGGAACACGAACGCCGTGATCAGGTAGCGGATGCCGATGGTCTTGTGGTCGACGGTGCCGAACCAGCCCTTCAGGCCGGGGGCTTCCTTCCATGCGCGTTCCAGCCGCTCGGCGATATCCGGTGGATTGGGCGACGCGGCGGGCATGTCGGCCGGCAAGGTGCTGGACATCAGTGAAGGCTCCCCAGGTATTCGACGACCGCCTCGCGTTCGTGTTCATCCATCGGCACCTGCGGCATCCCGGCCCCGGGCTTCAGCTCCTGCGTATGCGCAAGCCAGCGATACCGCGCCTTCGGCGTGTTGGGCAGGATGCCTGCGGCGAGGGTGGAGCGACCGGCGAAATGCGTGAGCTCGGGACCGTAGATGCCGCCGGCGGCGGTGCCACGCACGGTATGGCAACTTGAACACTCCGCGGCGAACACTTCAGCGCCGCGACCTTGCGCCGGTCGCGCCGGTTGTCGCATGTGGCGCAGCCAGACATTGAATTCGGTGGGCGGCAACGCCACCACGCGGATGCCCATCTTGGCGTGTTCGAGGCCACAGAACTCGGCGCATTGGCCGACGTAGGTGCCGGCGACGTCCGCCTGCAGCCAGGTGGCGTTCCAGAGACCCGGGATGGCATCCATCTTCGGTCCGAGCTTGGGTACCCAGAAATCGTGGATCACGTCCGCGGAGGTGAGTTGCAGTCGCACCGGCGCGCCGATCGGTACCACCAGCTCATTGGCAGTGGTGAAGATGTCGCCGGGCCGCGCGGCCTGGTAGCGGATCTCCCACCACCAGCGGTGCGCCGTGATCTGAACCACTGGACCGTTGTCAGCGGGCGGCGTGGCAACCGCCCGCGTGACCACGAAGTTCCACACCATCATGACCAGCAGTACCGGGATCGAGAGGCCCAGGCCCCAATAGATCCAGCCCAGTCCCCGCGCATCGCGGCGCACGGTGGCGCCTTCCTCGCGCGTCGCCCGCCGGCCGCGCCGGATCGCCAGCAGGATCAGGGTCAGGATGACTGCCACCACGCCCAGGCAGATCCAGATGAAACCCTGTGTCAGGCTTTCGATTGGGCGGCTCGCGGGGCCGGCGGCGCCGTGCATGTATCCCATCGGCGTCGCGGCGCAACCCGACAGTGCTGCAAGAGCGGTCGCAATCGCGATCCGAGGCGCTCGCATCATTGCTCGTCCGTGCCCGCGTCGGGAAATTCGTTGCGCGCCGGTCCCGGTGGGTCCGGCCTGGTCTTTTCCAGGGTATGGCGTTGCGCGGGTACGAAGTCACCCTGCAGCGCCGCCTGCGCCTTGTCGGCTGGAACGCCGCCACCCAGCGAATGCACATAGGCGGTGAGCTGCCAGATGGTCTCCGGCGGCAACGAGCGGCCCCAGGCCGGCATGCCCTTGGGACGGCCTTCATAGATGGTCTTGTAGATCGCCGACGGCGTGCCACCAAAACCCCAATGTGGGTCGGTGAGGTTGGGCCCCATGCCGCCGATGCCACCGTAGTTGTGGCAGCCGGCGCAGTTCATTTCCATGAAGAGCCGATGGCCCGCGGCGATCGCACGCGGATCGTCGCCATAGGGATTGGGCCAGGTGAGGGGGACGTGTGCCTCGGCAGCGCCGGCGATGTCACCGGTGGGCGTGGCCGCGCGACGGACGACCGAGGTCGGCACCGCGACCGCGGCCACGGGCGCCGCCAGGACCGGTTCGGGGCGCGACGCCATGATCCAGCCCGTCGCCCCCGCGCCAATCACGGCGCAGGCGAGCATGCCGGCGATCGCGGTCGTGGTCTTCACGGCGTCACCCGCGACGGCGTCGCCGGCGGCGGATCACCCACGTCCTTGCCGTCGATCGAGAACACATAGAGGGTCGACCCGCGCTCGGGAAGGCCCGGACGACCACTCTGCACCATCGCCGCACCGCCGACCCCGCTGGCAATGGCGACGTACTGGCGGCCGTCGGGACCCAGGTAGGTCATCGGCTGGCCGATGATTCCCGACGACAGCTTCTGCTGCCACAGGACCTTTCCAGTCCGCGCATCAACCGCGCGGAACCAGCCGTCGGTCGTGCCGTAGAACACCAGATCGCCGGCGGTGGCCATCGCCCCCGACATCACCATGAATTTCTCGGGGATCGTCCAGGCGCGCCTGCCCTTGACCGGATCCCAGGCGATGAAAGCGCCCCAGTCGCCGTCTTTGCCATCGGCGGACATGCGGCTCATTTCCATGCCGTCGTAGGGCGTGCCGGGGATGTAGCTCACCTTGTGGTCGATGAGGTCCATGCACAGGTTGAAGATGCCGACGTAGAGCAGGCCGGTCCTGGGCGAAAAGGCGGGTGGTTCCCAGTCCTTCTGGCCGATGTCGGGCGGACAGACGTTCAACTTCACGCCGACCTTCGGCTCTTTTTCAGGCGCCACGATCGGACGCCCGGTCTTGTAGTCGAAGCCGGTCGACCAGTTCTGGTAGGCGAACGTGTCCGCCTTGAGCACCTCGCCAGTCTCGCGGTCCAGCACGTAGGCGTAGGTATTGCGGTCGAAATGCACCAGCGTCCTGCGCATCCTGCCGTCGATGGGCAGGTCCAGCAGCACCGCCTCGTTGACCCCGTCAAAGTCCCACTGGTCGTGCGGGGTGAACTGGTAGGCCCACACCGCCTCGCCGGTATCGGCATCGCGGGCGAACATGGCCGAACTCCAAAGATTGTCGCCCGGACGCTGGGTCGGTACCCGCGGACCCGGGTTCGAGGTGCCGTGGAAGATCAGGTTGGTTTCGGGGTCGTAGGAGATGAATCCCCACACCGCGCCAGCACCGGTCGGCGCCATGCCGGCCGGCCAGGTGCTGATACCGAGGTCCTTGCCCTTGTACTGCGGATAGAAAGGCTTGAAGCGCGAGCCGATCTTGACCGTCTCGTCGCTGCCGGTGGAGTAGGCCCGCCAGAGTTCCTTGCCCGTTTCGACGTCGAGCGCGGCGACCCAGCCCGACACGCCCAGTTCGCCGCCGGAGTTGCCCACGATCACCTTGTCGCCGACCACGAACGCCGACATGGTCATCGTCACGCCGTTCTCGACGTTGTCCATCTTGGTCCGCCAGACCTCCTTGCCGGTCGTGGTGTCGACGGCAACGACGTGGTCGTCGAGCAGGTTGTAGATGAGCTTGCCGTTGGCGTACGCCCAGCCCCGCAGCACCGGGTCGCAGCACGCCTTGCCGATCGCCATTTGCGAGGGCTTGGGTGAGAAGCTCCACTTGGTCGGCGCGCCGGGCTTGGTCAGGTCGAGCGCGAACGCCTTGTCGGGGAACGGGGACACCACGTACATCGTGTCGCCCACCACCAAGGGCGCGCCTTCGTGGCCGTAATGTGCGCCGTCGGAAAACGTCCAGGCGACCTTGAGTCGATGGACATTGCCGGTGTTCACTTGAACAAGAGGGCTGTAGCGCGAATTGGCATAGTCGCGTGCCTGGCTGTGCCATTCGCCGACGGGCGTGATCGGTGCGGCATTGAAACTGCGCACGTCATTGCCCGAGGTCGGTGGATGCGCCCGTTCTTGCCGGGGCGCAGGAGCGGGCAGGTCGCGCGGGTTGCAGGCGGTCGGCAGGAATACCAAGCATGCCAGCAAT
>JBBRWW010000080.1:0-13035 GCA_038248955.1 Lysobacterales bacterium | reverse complement strand
CCGGTCCAGCCCTTGGTCGAACTGGCGTGGAGGTGGTCGGGAAAGATCGCCTTCACCGCGAGCGCCTCGGCGCGGTCGTTGGCCGGCGTCGCGGTGCCGTGCAGGTTGAGGTAGCCGACCACGCCGGCGTCGATCCCGCCGCGGGCGAGCGCATCGCGCATCGCCATCTGGGCGCCGAGGCCTTCGGGGTGCGGCGCCGACATGTGGTGGGCGTCGCTGGATTCGCCGTAGCCGCGCAGTTGCAGCTCGCCGCCGGCGCCGGCCACGCCGCGCTCGAGCACCGCGAAACCGCCCGCCTCGCCGAGCGACAGGCCGACGCGGTCGGCATCGAAGGGCTTGCACGGATCCACCGCCACCAGTTGCAGCGCGTTGAAGCCGAACAGCACGCTGCCGCACAGGGTGTCGACGCCGCCGACCAGCGCCGCGTCGACCACGCCGGCGTCGATCAGGCGCGCGGCCTGCGCGAATACCTTGGCGCTGGACGAGCACGCGGTGGCGACGGTGATGCACGGCCCGCGCAGGCCGGTCGCGCGCTGCACGAAATCACCGAGTGAGTGCGGGGTATGCACGATCGGGCGGGCGAGGTCGGCGGGAAACATCGGCTGGCCGTCGGCGCCGGTCTCCAGGCGCGCGTAGGCTTCCTCGCTGGCGCCGATGCTGGAGGTCGAGGTCCCGACCACCACCGCGATGCGATCGGCGCCGTATCGCCCGACCAACCCGTCCAACGTCTCGAGGATGCCGTCGTGCTGCAGCGCCAGCCAGGCGAGGCGGTTGTTGCGGCATTCCCATCGTGCCAGGGCGTCGGGCAGGGCAAGGTCTTCGAGACCGTCGACGCGGCCGATCCAGCAATCCAGCGGGTCACTGCCGAAATCGTTGCGCCGCAGCCCGCCCTGACGGTCGCGCAGCGCGCGCGCGTGCGCCGTCCGGCCGCGTCCCAGCGCGCTGGTGGCGGTATAGGCGCGCACGGCAACTGGCGACATCGGTGGCAATGCGGGCGATGCGGGGGGCGGACTGGTGGGCACGCGGTGATCCTGGTCCGGCTGAGGCCAAAGTATAGCCAGCCACCGCCCCGTGGCCGCCGCGTAGACTGAACGGCATGAGCCACCACCACCCGCGCTGCGATCGGCGATGACCAGCCGCATTGCCCATCGACTGGCACTGTGCGCCGATCGCGACGTGCTGCACGCCGCCGCCGTCACCGTGGCCACCTGCTTGCTCAGCGCCGGGCTGGTGTATGTCGGCTATTTCGTCCATGTGCTCCGGATCGCGCGCAATGCGCCGTGTGATCCCGGGCGTGGGGACTGCGTGCTGCTGTTCGGCAAGCACGCACCCGATGGCCAGCTGGATCGCGACTTCGAGGCGCGGCTGGACCGCGCGGTGTCGCTATGGCAAGCCGGCGCGCCCAGCGGCCTGGTGTTGCTGGGCGGCGGTGCACCCGACCAACCCAGCGAGGCGGAAGTCGCCCGCGACGGCCTGCTCGCGCGAGGCCTCGCCGTCGACGCGCCGCTGTGGCTGGAGGCGCAGTCGCGCGACACCCTGCAGAACCTGCGCAACGCCCGCGACCTGCTTGATGCCGGACCGCACGCCGACGGCGCCCGCCAGCGCGTGACCCTGCTGAGCAGCCGCTACCACCTCGCGCGCTGCGCGCTGTTCGCCGGCCAGCTTGGCTTCAACGCCCGGCTGTGCGCCGCCGAACCGACCCTGAAGCTCGGCCCGCGGATGCTGGCGCGCATCGCCGCCGAGGCGGCCTATGTCTGCGTGACGGACGTGGGCTCGCGCTGGGCGCGGCTGATCGGCCACAAGCGGATGCTGGCGCGGATCAGCTGATCGCGGCACGGGACCGCCGCGGGCGGTCGCCCGTTCGGTTGTCGCGGTTCCTACCTGCCGGAATGTGCCGCGCCAGGTCAGGGGCTTGCGCGCTATCGGCGGGTCATTTGCTCTTGCCGGGCTTGGCCTTGCGCGCGGGCACGAACGTCTCGCGCACCGCCTTGGCCAGCAGGTCCGGCGGCAGCAGCCCCTGGTCGAGCAGGAAGTCGTTGAACGCCTGCCGCTCGAACCGGTCGCCCAATGCCAGCTCGGTCTCCGCGCGCAGCTGCAGGATGCGCGAATAACCGTAGAAGTAGCTGCCGGCCTGGCCGGGCGAGTTCACCGTGTAGCGGTCGATCTCCTGGCGTGCCATCGCCTTGGAAAAGCCCACCTGCCCGGTCAGCAGCTTGAACGCGGTATCGCGATCGGTGAGCCCGAGGTTGAGCATCGGGTCCAGCATCGCCCGCGCGGCGCGCAGCAGGCGGAACTGCAACGCGAACAGCTGCCCGTCGATCGGCTCATACGGCACCATTTCGGCCTCGGCATACAGCGCCCACCCTTCGACATTCACCGAATTGAACGCGAACAACGTGCGCGCGAGCGACACCCCGCGTTCGACCATCGCGGTGAACTGCAACTCATGGCCCGGGCGACCCTCGTGCGCGGTCAGCGTCCATGCCGCCGACGGGAAGTTGAAGTCGTCGTACGGACCATCGTCGCCGGCGTTGGGGTTGCCCAACGGCAGCACGAATGTGCCCTGCTGGCCGGTATTGCCCACCAGTGGCGCCGGCAGGAAGTGCGGCGCGGGCTGCGCGGCGCTTTCGGCCTCGCTGGCCAGGCGCATCTGCATGGGCCGGTTGGGCAGCGTGACCACCTGGTTGGCCGCGATCAGGCGGTCGAGCTCGGGCATCACCACGTTGCGGTAGTGCGGCTCGATCTGGTCGTTCTTGAACTGCGGGTACTTCAATGCATGCATCACGCCGATGTAGTCGGTCTGCGCCAGGCCTTTTTCCTTGGCCACGCGCGGGGCGAGCTGCTGCATCGCCGCGCGCGTCTCCATGTATTCCAGCTGCGCGCGTTCGATCAGCGCGCGCGGATCGATGTCGATGCCGACGTTCTTGAGCTGCAGCGCGTACAGCTCGGCCGGCAACGTGTAGTCGGTGCGCGCGGTCGGCAGCACGCTGGCCCGGTTCCACGCGGCGTAGTCGGTGAGTTGCTTGTCGAGCGCGGCCAGCGCCGGGCCGGCGTCGATCTTGTACTTGGCAAACAGGTCGCCGATGCCCTTGAGGTAGGTGGGCAGGTTGTCGAGCGACTGCTGGACCTCGATCCGGGTCGGCTGCAGCAAACCGGACTGGTCGCGTTCGTCGTAACGCTGGCGGGCGAGCGTCGCCAGCGCGGTGCTTCCCTCGGCCTGGCCGACGTAGCGCTGCAGGCGCTTGAGCGCCATCGCGCGGCGCTCCGGCGGGGTCTGGTCGGACAGCAGCCCCTGCAGGCCCTGGAACACCGTCTGGCCGACATCCGCCCACGGCCGGGTCAGGCGCTCGTTGACCGCGCTGGCCTCGACCGAATCGTCGGCGGCGCGGATCAGGATCGCCAGGTCCTGGCGCACGTCGGGATTGCGCTCGAGCCGGAGCTTGGCCTGCAATTCGCCGCTGGCCTTGGCGGTGGCGGCGCGGAAGCGCTTGCCATAGTCGGGCCCGAAATCGAACACCTGGTCGTCGTAGCCGGGAACCCCGAGGAACGATAGTTGCTCGGGCCGGAACGGCGCCTGCGCCTGCAGCAGGATCTGCGCGTAGGCGTTGCTCTGGGCCACCCATGCCGGCGTGAGGCGTGCTGGCGCCGGGCGTACCGGCGCGGGGCGCGCAGCGGCGGGCTGGGCCGGCGCGGCCTTGGCGCCCTGGGCAGCAGCTGCCTGGGCAAGCGCCGGCAGCGGCGCGAGCAGCGCGAGGGTGATCGCAAGAACGAGCGGCTTGAGCATGGCAGTCCCCAATACGAAGTCCCCGCACCATGCCGCAGCGCGAGGACCGTGGCTATGCGCCGAAGGTCACGTACTCGGCGCTGGCCAGTGGAGCTCGTGCGTGCACGAACACCCCATCGACGCGACGCCCAGGGTCGCGACGCGAAGCACCGTGCGTCGCGCCGCTGCGGCGCGCTCACAAGGGCAGCGGCAACGCACGCCTTGCCTAGGGCTTCAGGCAGCGCCTGAAAAACGCCTCGCTGATCCGCAACCGGTGCAGCAGGTCCTTGCCCTTGAGCCCGTGCTTCGCGCCGGGATAGGTCATCAGCTCGAACGGCTGGCCGCGCTTCTGCAACGCGCTCATCAGCACGGTCGAATTGCTGAACAGTACGTTGTCGTCGGCCATGCCGTGGATCAGCAGCAGCGGCGAGGTCAGCCCATCGATGTGCTCGAGCACGCGCGCGTTGCGGTATCCGTCGACGTTTGCCGCCGGCAGGTTCATGTAGCGCTCGGTGTAGTGGGTGTCATACAGCGCCCAGTCGGTGACCGGGGCGCCGGCGACGCCGCAGGCGTAGGCGTCGCTGGCCCGCGCCAGCAGCATCAGCGTCATGTAGCCGCCGTTGGACCAGCCGGTGACGCCGATGTGCGCGCCGTCGACCCAGGGCTGCGCCTTCAGCCATTTCACGCCCTGCAGCTGGTCGTCGACCTCGACCGTGCCCTGCCTGCCGTACAGCGCGCCGCCGAACACCGCGCCACGCCGCGGGGTGCCTCGGTTGTCGAGCGAGAACACCACGTAGCCGTGCTGGGCGAGATACTGGTTGAAGTCCGGCGCCCAGCCGCGCTTGACTGTCTGCGCGGCCGGGCCACCGTAGACATTCACCACCACCGGATACTGTTTCTTCGGGTCGAAGCCGGTCGGCTTGAGCACGCTGTAATGCAGCGTGGTGCTGCCGTCGGCGGCCACCAGGGTCCCGAACTCGATCGGCCGGTGCGCAGCCTTGAACGCCGCGTAGGGATGCTTCGGGTCGTCCAGGCGATTGTCGACCAGGGTCGCGATCAGCGTGCCGTCGTTGCGGAACAGCTGCAGCTGCGGCGGCATGGCGGGGTTGGACCAGCTGTCGACGTACACGCTGGCGTTCTTCGCGAACGTCGCCGCGTGCGTGCCGTCGGCCGTCGACAGACGCTCGATGGCGCCGCCCGCCAGCGGCACGCGGTACACCTGCACGTCCAGCGGCGAATCCCTGCCGGCGCTGAAGTAGACCTGGCCGGCGGCTTCGTCGACCGCCAGCACGCCGTCGACCGGCCAGTCGCCGCGGGTCAGCGCGGTGGCCTGGCCATCGGCATCGATCACGTACAGATGCTCGAAGCCGCTGCGTTCGCTGCTCCACAACAGGCGGCCATCCTTGAGGAAGCGCAGGTCGTTGTGCAGCGGCACCCAGGTCTTGCTGGTCTCGGTGAGCAGCGTGCGCTGGCGGCCCGACGTGAGGTCGGTTTCCACCAGGTCGAGGGTCTGCTGGTCGCGCGACTGGCGCTGGAACGCCAGGTGCTGCGGGTCGCGCCAGTCGACGCGCGCGAGGTAGATGTCGGGGTTGGGGCCGAGGTCGATCCAGCGCGGCTTCGCGCCGGCCTGGGCACCGATGGCGATCACCCCCAGCCGCACCAGCACGTTGTGGTCGCCGGCCGCCGGGTAGCGCTGTTCGACCACATCGGTGCGGTCGGGGTAGACCTCGTAGCGCTTCTGCACGGGCACCGGGGTCTCGTCGATGCGCGCGAACGCGATCGCGCTGTCGTCCGGCGCCCACCAGTAGCCGGTGTGGCGATCCATCTCCTCGTCGGCCACGAACTCGGCGACGCCGTTGCCGATCACCATGCTGCCGTCGTTGGTGAGCTGCGTCGGCTTGCCGCTGGCCACCTCGATCACCCACAGGTTGCGGTCGCGCACGAAGCTGACGTAGCCGCCCTTGGGTGACAGTTTCGGGTCGGTCGCAAATCCCTCGCCATGGGTGAGCTTGCGCACTGCGTCCTTGCCCGACCTGGACAGGTCGTACAGGTACAACTCGCCGCCCAGCGGGAACAGCAGCGACTTGGCGTCCGGTGACCACTGGTAATCGACGATGCCCGACAGGGCGCTGGTGCGTTGGCGCTCGCGGCGCGCCTTCTCGGCGTCGCTCAGCACCTCCACCCCGGGCAACACCACGTCGGCATCGACCAGCATCGTGGTCTGGCCGCTGGCGAGGTCGTACGCCCACAGGTCGAGGCGGTTGCGGTCGCGGTCCTTGCCGCGCAGGAACGTCACCCGGCTGCCATCGGGCGCGACCTTCGGCTTGACCAGGCTCGGCCCCGACAGCGGCGCGTCCCCGGCAAGCGCTTCCAGCGTCAACATCCCGGATGCGTTCCTGTCGGGGATGGCGCGGGTGGGACTCGTGGCGAAGGCGGAGGGCATCAGGCTGGCGACGGCGATGAGGGCGGCGAGGGCGAGGCGGGGTCGGGTCATGGCGAAGGCGGTTGCGGAGCGAACCGCGAGTGTAAGCCCACCCCGCGCGCGCCCCGCCCGGGCGCGCTAGGCGAGGTAGCCACCATCGACCGGGAAGCTGGCCCCGGTCACGTAACTGGCGGCCGGCGTGCACAGGAACGCGACCATCGGCGCGATCTCGTCGGGCTGTGCCACGCGGCCCAGCGGGATCAGCTGCAGCATCATCTTGAGGATTTTCTCGTTCGAGGTCAGTGCCCCGGCGAAGCGGGTGTCGGTGAGCCCCGGCAGCACCGCATTGACGCGCACGCCCTGCGGCCCGAGCTCCCTGGCAAAGCCCTCGGTCATCGACACGATGCCGGCCTTGGTCATCGAGTACACGCCCTGTCCCGGCGCGCTGCGGCGGGCGTTGACCGAGGCGATGTTGACGATCGCGCCACCGTGTCCACCGCGCGCCATGCGTTGCGCGGCCTGCACCGTCATCCAGAAGTAGCCGCGCAGGTTGACATCGACGGTCTTCTGGAAGCTATCGAGTGACTGCTCGCACATCGGCCCGAAGTGCGGGTTGGCGGCGGCGTTGTTGACCAGGATGTCGGGCACCAGGCTGCGCGCGTCGAGCGCGGCGAACAGTGCGTCGATCGCCGCCGGATCGCCGATGTGGGCGGCAATCGCGGTGGCCTGGCCGCCAGCGTCGCGGATCGAGGCGGCCACCAGTTCGCAGGCATCGATATTGCGGCTGCTGATCACCACGTGCGCGCCCCAACCGGCCAGCAGCCGCGCCACTGCCTCGCCGATGCCGCGCGACGCGCCGGTCACCAGCGCGGTTTTTCCACTCAGGTCGAACAAGTCGGGTTGTGTCATGGTGCGGGCCTCGGGTTGCGATCCAGCAGCCAGCATGCCGCATCGGCGAGGGCGACGACATGACCGCACGCAACGTATTGATCACCGGCGCCGGCAGCGGGCTGGGACTTGCGCTCGCCCATCGCCATGCCGCGCGCGGCGATGCGGTGGCCTGCGTGGACCGCGATGGCGCGCGCGCCGAGGCTGCGCGCGCGGCGCTGCCGGGCGCCGGCCACCTGGCCTTCACTGCCGATGTCGGCAGCGATGCGTCGATGGCGGCGCTGCGCGACGCGGTGCTGGCGCAGTGGGGCGCGCCGGACGTCGTGGTGAACAACGCCGGCATCGCCAGCGGCGGCAGCCTGCTCGATTCGACGATGGACGAATGGCGCGAGGTCCTCGAGATCAACCTGCTGGGCGTGGTGCGCGGCTGCCAGGCCTTCCTGCCCGGGATGCTGGCGCGCGGCTCCGGCGCGATCCTCAACGTCGCCTCGTTCGCGGCGCTGGCCGGGGCGCCGTCGATCATGAGCTACGGCGTCGCCAAGGGCGCCGTGCTGACGTTGTCGGAGCAGTTGCGCGCGGAACTGCACGGCAGCGGCGTGTCGGTGTCGGTCGCGTGCCCGGCATTCTTCCAGACCAACCTGCTGCAGCAGTGGCGCGGCAGCGAGGCCATGAAGGGCCATGCCGCGAAGATGATGGCGCGCAGCCGCGACACGCTCGATGGCGTCGCCGACCATATCTTCGCTGCGTTCGCGCGCGGTCGCTTCCTGATCCTGCCCACGCGCGGCGCGGCCATGCACTGGCGACTGAAACGCTGGCTGCCGACCGTCTATTTCCGCCGGTTGATGGCGGCCGTCGCGCCGCGCCCGCGCAAGCCATGACACGCACCAGGCAGCAACCCGGGACCGCACCATGCAGTGGATGATCTATGGCGCCAACGGCTACACCGGCAGGCTGATCGCCCGCGAGGCGCACCGGCGCGGGCTCTCGCCCGTCCTCGCCGGCCGTGGCGAAGCGGTGGTGGAACTGGCGCAACAGCTGGGCTTCGCGCACCGGCGCATCGGCCTCGATGACGCGGCCGCTTTGCGCGCCGGGCTCGATGGCATCGACCTGGTGCTGCATTGCGCGGGACCATTTTCCGCCACCGCCGCGCCGATGCTCGAAGCCTGCCTCGCCGTCGGCGCGCATTACCTCGACATCACCGGCGAGATCGACGTGTTCGCTCACTGCCACGCCCAGGACGCGCGGGCACGCGAGCGCGGCATCGTGGTACTGCCGGGCGCGGGGTTCGACGTGGTGCCGACCGATTGCGTCGCCGCCATGCTGAAGCGTGAGCTGCCCACCGCGACGCACCTGGTGCTCGCGTTCGAGGCCGGCGGCGGACCGAGTCCCGGCACCGCCCTGACCAGCATCGAGGGACTGGGCCACGGCGGGCGCGTGCGCACCGACGGGCAGCTGCGACGCGTGCCGCTGGCGTGGAAGACGCGCAGCTTCGAGCGCGACGGGCTGCCGCGCACGGCGATGACAATCCCGTGGGGTGACGTCTACACCGCCCACGTCAGCACCGGGATCGACAACATCGAGGTCTACATGGCGGTCGCGCCGGCGACCATCGCGCGCCTGCGCCGCCTGCGCCGGTTCGGGCCGCTGCTGGGCAGCGCGCCGGTGCAGTGGTTCCTCAAGCGCGGCATCGTCCGCGCCGTGCGCGGGCCGTCCGACGACGCGCGTGCCAACAGCGTCACCCACGTCTGGGGCGAGGCCAGCGACGGCGCGGGCGCGCAGGTGAATCGCCATCTCGTCGTGCCCAACGGCTACACGTTCACCGTCATCGCCGCGCTGGGCATCGTCCAACACCTGCTGCACGGCACCGACGCCAGTGGCTACCGCACCCCCTCGCAACTGATGGGCCCCGAGTACGTGCTGTCACTGCCGGGCGTCACCGCGGTGGCGGAGGCAGGAGCATGACTGTCGTGCCGCCGTCCCCGCTCCGGCTGTTGCCGCAGGGCGATCGCAGCCGCGCCCTCGAAGCACGGCTTGCGTCGTTCATGGCCGCGCACGTGATGCCGGCGGAGGCGGAATTCGCCGCGTGGGCATCGGATCCGGCGACGCGCTGGACGGTCCCGCCAGTGCTGGAAGCCCTCAAGACCCGGGCGCGCAGCGAGGGCCTGTGGAACCTGTTCCTGCCCGACACGGCCGCCAGCGACGCCAGCCACGGCGCCGGCTTGAGCAACCTCGACTACGCACCGCTCGCCGAACGCATGGGGCGATCCCTCATCGCCCCGGAAATCTTCAACTGCAGCGCACCCGATACCGGCAACATCGAAGTGCTGGCGCAGTTCGGCAACCCCGACCAGCAGGCGCGCTGGCTGGCGCCGCTGCTAGACGGCCGCATCCGGTCTGCGTTCGCGATGACCGAGCCGGAGGTCGCGTCCTCCGATGCATCCAACATTGCGATGCGCTTCGAGCGCGACGGCGACGACTACGTGCTCGATGGCCGCAAGTGGTGGACGACCGGCGCCGGCGACCCGCGCTGTGCATTGCTGATCGTGATGGGCGTGACCGACCCCGATGCCGCGCCGCATCGCCGCCAGTCGATGCTGCTGGTGCCGATGGAGGCGCCCGGCATCGCGGTGGTGCGACCGTTGCAGGTGTTCGGCTACGACGACGCGCCGCACGGCCACGTGGAAATGCGCTTCGATCGGGTCCGCGTGCCGGTGGCCAACCTGCTGCAGGTCGAGGGCAGCGGCTTCGAGATCGCCCAGGCGCGGCTCGGTCCCGGCCGGATTCACCATTGCATGCGCCTGATCGGCCTGGCGCAACGCGCGCTGGAGGCGATGACCGACCGTGCGCGCGGCCGGGTCGCATTCGGCCAGCCGCTCGGCGCGCATGGCATGGTCCAGCAGATGCTCGCCGCGTCGCGCTGCGAGATCGAGCAGGCGCGCCTGCTGACCCTGCAGGCGGCGGCCGCGCTGGACGCGCTGGGCAACAAGGGCGCGCGCGACCTGATCGGGATGATCAAGATCGTCGCCCCGGCGATGGCCTGCGCGGTGATCGATCGCGCCATCCAGGTGCATGGTGCCGGCGGCCTGTCGCAGGACCACTTCCTGGCCCAGGCCTATGCCGCCGCGCGCTCGCTGCGGCTCGCCGATGGCCCGGACCAGGTGCATATCGCGGCGCTGGCGCGTTCGATGCTGAAGGCCTGACCCCCATGACCGATGCCACGACGTTCGACTTGCCCGAGGCCGCGCTCGCGGACTACCTCGGCGCGCACGTGGACGGCTTCCGCGGGCCTTTGAGCGCGAGCAAGTTCAAGGATGGCCAGTCCAACCCCACCTACCGCATCGACGCCGCCAGCGGCACCTATGTGCTGCGCCGCAAGCCGCCCGGGGTGCTGCTGCCGTCCGCGCATGCCGTCGATCGCGAGTTCCGCGTGCTGCGCGCGTTGCAGGGCAGCGCCGTACCCGTCGCGCGCGCGCTGCACCTGTGCGCCGACGAGTCGGTGATCGGTTCGATGTTCTATCTGATGCAGCATGTCGACGGCCGGGTGTTCTGGGACCCGGCGCTGCCCGAGGTCCCGGCCGACCATCGCGGCGCGTATTACGACGCGATCATCACGACCCTGGCGGCCCTGCACGCGGTCGACGTCGACGCCGCCGGCCTGGGCGACTACGGCAAGCCCGGCAACTACTTCGCCCGCCAACTCGCGCGCTGGAGCACCCAGTACCGCGCCAGTGAAACGCAGCCGATCGCGGCGATGGAGACCCTGCTCGCGGAACTGCCGCAACGTTGCCCCGCCGATGACGGCCGGGTCGCGCTGGTGCACGGCGACTACCGCAGCGACAACCTGATGTTCGCGGTCGGGGCGCCACGGATCGTCGCGGTGATGGACTGGGAGCTCTCGACGCTCGGCCATCCGCTCGCCGACCTGGGCTACCTGTGCATGGCGCTGCGCCTGCCGGGCCGGCCGCCGTTGCCGGGACTGGCGGGCCAGGACCGCGCCGCGCTGGGTATTCCCGACGAAGCCGCGCTGCTGCGCCGCTACGCCCAGCTCAGCGGCACGGCGGTCGATGCCGACTGGCCGTTCGTGCTCGCCTTCAGTTTCTTCCGGCTCGCCGCGATTGCGCAGGGCGTGGCGAAGCGGGCCCAACAGGGCAACGCCTCCAGCGACCAGGCCCGCCAAGCCGGGCGGATGGCCGAGACGCTGGCGCAGATGGGCGTGCAGGCGCTGCGCGAGGGCTGACTTGCCCCCGCGCTTGCTTGGCAGCACCCTGCGCGGCCGCTACCCTGCGCGATCACTTTCCCGCCGTGATCGACGCATGTCCGCACTTCCGCCGCGCCGCCTCAATCCCCTGCCCGCCCTGATCTTCAGTTCGCGCTGGCTGCAGCTGCCGCTGTATCTCGGCCTGATCGTCGCCCAAGGGGTGTACGTGGTGCTGTTCGTGAAGGAGCTGTGGCACCTGATCTCGCACGCCACCACGCTCAACGAGCAGCTGATCATGCTCGCGGTGCTCGGGCTGATCGACGTGGTGATGATCTCCAATCTCCTGGTCATGGTCATCGTCGGAGGCTACGAGACGTTCGTGTCGCGGCTCGGCCTGCAGGGCCATCCCGACCAGCCCGAGTGGCTGAGCCACGTCAACGCCTCGGTGCTGAAGGTGAAGCTGGCGATGGCGATCATCGGCATCAGCTCGATCCACCTGCTCAAGACCTTCATCGCGATCGGCAGCCTCGGTACCGAGGGTTCGCAATACACCGAACTCGGGGTGATGTGGCAGACGATCATCCATTGCGTGTTCATCCTCTCGGCGATCGGCATCGCCTACACCGACAAGTTGATGACCGGTGTCTCCGCGCGGCGCGAGAAGGAAGCGCACGCGCACTGAGCGTCGCGCGCCGGGACTATGCAGCACGACGCCGCGCCGCCGCGCGCTTGACTCCGCCTACCGGCGCGGGCTTGACTGTCGCGAGGATTCGTCAAGGTCACGGAATGGCATTACACACCCCGCAAGCCACAGTCCGGATCCCGAGCCAGGAGGCGCGGCAGATCCGCAGGACGCTTGCCTACGGGTTGGTGCTTGCGGCACTGCTGCCACTGCTGGGGGTCGGGCTGCTTTCGCACGAGCGGGCCAATGCCCACGCGCGGGCGCTGGGACGTGCGCAACTGGTCGCCGAAGCGGTCGAAAAACAGCTGCGCGACCGCTTGTTCCTGCTCGGCCGGCAGCTCGATACCGCCGCGGGCGCCGGCGCGACCGGACCCGGTGGCGCGGTGATCCCGGCGGGCGACCCCGTTCACTGGCCGATCCCCGTGTTGGGCCTGCATGTCGCGCCCGACCTCGATTCCGTGCCCGCGGACGGCCGCCGGCTGCTGTCGATCGAGGCGCCGCGGCGACAGGGGCAACGATGGCTGGTGCCGGTGTCCAGGCGTGCCGGCGACGGCCTGCGCGTGCATGGCCTCGTCGACGCCCAGTTGTTCGATGAACTGGTCCAGGGCTACTCGCTAGGGCCCAACGACCGGGTCGCGCTGCTGCACGCCGATCGCGCCCTGCTGGCGCGCTCGCACGACCACGGTCGCCATGTCGGTGCGCGCCTGTCCTGGGCAGCAGTGTTCAGTGCGCGCTGGGCCGGGCTGGCCACCGGCAACTACCGCGAGCGCAGCCGCATCGATGGCGTGGAGCGCGAGGTGCTGTTTCGGCGGCTGGCCGACCTTCCGCTCGTCATCGCGGTCGGCACCGAAGAGCGCAGCATGCTCATGGCATGGCAGGGGTTCGCCGCCACGGTGCTGTTGCTGTCGCTGTTGCTCGGACTGTCTTGGGCCTGGCTGACGCGGCGCTTCGCGCGGGGGCAGCACGGCCAGGCGCAGCTGATCGGCGAGCTCACACAAGCGATCGCGACGCTCACCCACACCGAAAAGCGCCTGCGGCAGGCGCATACGCTGGCGGCGATGGGTGAGTGGGAGCTTGACCTT
>JBBRWW010000079.1:0-13289 GCA_038248955.1 Lysobacterales bacterium | reverse complement strand
TGCCGGCCTGGGGCAAGAGCATGAGCGACGAATACATCTGGGGAATGGTCGCGTTCCTGCAGCGGTTGCCCACGCTCGACGCGGCGCAATACCAGGCGCTGGTCGACGCCAGCGGCGGGCACTCGCACGGCGGCGGCGAGACCATGCCGCATGACGAGGGCGAGGCCGACCACCACGCTGGAGCGATGGAAGGCATGCAGATGGGTGAATCCAGGCCACATTCGCACCCGGCTGGAACCCCGGTGCACGACGATTCGGCCGCTGGCCATGCCGGTATGGCGATGGACGCCATGCCGATGGATGAGTCCAAGCCCCACTCGCACGCGCCGGGCACGCCGGCACACCACGATCAGCCCCCTGCAGACCCCATTACCAAGCCGGTCGATGACGGTCATGACCATGAGCACTGACACGATGGAGCTGCCCCGCGTGAAGTCCACACCTGTAGCGATCACGATTGCATTTGTTGTCGTGCTTGCCGGCGTACTACCAGCGCGCGCGCAATCGCAAGCCGCCGATCATGCGCATCCTCCGAAACCGATGGCGACCACCCAGCAACGCGACGTGCCCGAGGCCGCGCAGGCCGCGGTATCGGTGGTGGAACGTTTCAACAAGGCGCTCGCTGCCGGCGACCTGAAGACCGTGGAGTCCCTGCTGGCAGCCGACGTGCTGATCCTGGAAACCGGTGGTGCCGAACGCAGTCGCGATGAGTACCTCGGCCACCACGCGATCAGCGACGCGCTGTTCCTCAACGGCACGCACAGTCAGATCAAGCGCCGCACGGCGCGGATCGACGGTGGCATGGCCTGGGTCGGCACCGAAAGTGAACTGCACGCCAGCAAGGACGGCAAGCCGATGACGTTGCTCAGTACCGAGACCATGGTGCTGAAGAAAACGTCGCCCGGCTGGCAGATCGTGCACATTCATTGGTCGTCGCGACCGAAGAAAGGCGCATGAGCAGGACCCGGATGATCCCGAAACCGACCCTGCTAATCGCAGCGGCCTTGGCTGTAACCGCAATGGGCGCCTGCGCGCGGACGCCCGCGGTGAGTCCGGGCGTGCAGGGGGCCACGAACCCAGCCCCGACTGTCGTCGCGACCATGACGACGGCCACCGCGCAGCGCCCCGCGACGGCCAGCCATCCGCTGCCGTTGCTGGTCGTGCACAAGAGCGCGAGTTGCGGCTGCTGCGGTCTCTGGGTCGAGCACATGCGGCAGGCAGGATTTCCGCTGGAAGTGCGCAATCTCGACAACGTCAATCCGGTCAAGGAGCGCCTTGGCGTGCCGCTGGGCAAAGGCTCATGCCATACGGCGGAAGTCGGCGGCTATTTCATCGAAGGCCATGTGCCCGCCGAGGACGTCATGCGCCTGCTCGCCGAGAAGCCCGAGGGCAAGGGGCTGGTGTTGCCCGGCATGCCGGCCGGATCCCCCGGTATGGAAACCCCCGATGGCCGGACGCAGCCGTACGTCGTCGAACTGGTTGGCGAAGACGGCACCACCGCGGCCTTCGCGCAACACGGTCGCTGATTCACCGCAGCAGGCCGACGTGCGCGCGACCGTCGGCCTGAGCCAGTGAACCAACGCAAAAACTGAATGAATCGCGCGCATGGTATCGACGGCAGAAGCCGTGACCATGGGCCATGGTCCAGGCCGCAGACTGTTTGCGTGGCCACCCCCGAAGCGGTCGCGGCGCCGCTGGGAACCGATGACGTCCACGGCGAAGTCCGGCCGCACGACAGGATTGTCCTGATGCAGCGCCTGAGGGCCGAAGGCCGGCACGTGGCGATGTCGAGCGCGTGGATGACGCTGGTCAAGGGCGACCGTTGCGCCGTCCTGCGTGCTCGCGCGACCTTCACGGCGACGGTCCGCAACATGAAGCAGACTCTGGCTTTCGCGTTCCTCTACAACGCGCACGAGCCGCTAGACGAAGGCGTGCTGAAGCCAGTGCTTGGTCTGCTGCTCAGCCCGATGGTTGCCGCGCTCGCGATGAGCCAGATTTCAGCGTCCATGATCACTAATGCACTGGTACTGGCCAAGCTGCCGCTGCCGCAAAGTTGATCCAATGGCCGTCGCCCTGAGCCGGCGCACGGTGCTTCCTCCCACCAGGCTCCCCCCCCCGACTGGAGTACTTCCATGAAATCGTTGACTTCACTTATCACCGTCTCGCTGATGCTGGCCACCGGCGCCGTGATCGCGAAAGAGCCGGTAAAAGCCATGGCCCCGCCCGCTGCGACGCCTCAGGCGATGGACCACAGCACGATGGACATGTCCGGCATGAAATCCGCCGACCAACAGAAAATGGCAACGGAACAATTCGCCACGCTCGACGCCAACAACGACGGCAGCCTCAGCAAGGTCGAGTTCGCCAAGCTGCACGCGATGATGGGCATGCCGCAGGGGCAGATGGACAGCGGCAAGATGGACATGCAGCAAGGCCAGATGGACCACGGCAAGATGGGTATGTCCGGCATGAACCCAGCCGACCAGCAGAACATGGCCACGGCCCAGTTTTCCAAGCTCGACAGCAACAACGACGGCAAGCTCAGCAAGGGCGAGTTCGCTGGGCTCCACGCGATGATGGGCATGCAGGACCGCTCGATGGACGATTCCAATATGGACATGCAGCACGACCAGGTGGACCACAGCAAGATGGACATGTCCAGCGACAAGCCCGCCGACCATTAGAAAATGGCGGCGGACGAATTCGCCGAACTCCACAGCCACAAGGATGGCAATCTCGGCAGACGGCGATTCGCGCCCAGCATCCGCTGGCCGCGCATTTCGGCATGCTCGATAGCAACAAGGTCGGCAGCCTGAGCAAGGCCAAGTTGGCCAAGCATCACGGCCTGTAGATCCTGCGGGCGCGGCCAGCGTTTCGCCAGCCGCGCCCCTGGACGTTGCCATCATGTGGATTTGATAACGACTGCCCCACTTCAATCGAGGACATCGGTCATACGATCAAAAGCACGGCAATGGAGGTTCGGCATCAGCGCCGCAGGTCCTGTTGGTCGGCTGCGCAGCAGCGCAGAAGAAATCGACCACCGAGATGAAGCCGGCAGCCCAGGGCCAGTCCTATGCAGGCTGGTACATGGAGAGTACGGGGCAGGGCAGTGTCCAGCCCTGTGGGCATTCGCAGCAATGGCGCGTGACTGCATCGGCTGGCCTGCCTGCCCGGGCCAAGGCATTCGGTCTGGAGCACGACATGCGGGTGTATGTCCGACCGGCTGGCTCTGCGCAGGGCAATGAAATCGCCGTGTCGCATGTCGAGTAGTTCGGATCACCGACCCCGGTGCGCAACTGCGCAATGAACGGCGTGGTGATTCCGGCGGCGACGTCCGCCGGCGGCTGACCCCAGCGAAAAAGCGGTCGGAGATCCAGCAGCCCGGCAGCCAATCCTGAGGCATTCGCAGGTGATGCTGCTGAGGCTGCGCTGGCCGGGCGGTCTGTCCCGTCTCGCCCGCTGCGGATTGACCTTGCGGGCAACGTCGTCCGAGTGGTGTCGCAACGCGGACCGTCGGGACTGCGGAGCGACATGACGGAGGGGTTACTCTGCGGCGGGCACAGCGAACTCCGCGGAAAAGTCGAAACCCATCGACCACGCGGCGATGGATACTGGCGCCGCAAGACCGGGACCTGCCGGTGGTTGGCTGACGGGAACAAGGCGCCGCCATGGCGTCGCAGGTCACCCGTCCGCAACGGGTCGCGGTGACATATTCACCGCGTGGCTACATCTCTCCCCACACTCGCAACAACACCGAGGCCGATGGCAGCGGTGGGTTGATGATGGAGATCGAGGTCTCGCCCGATCCACGCACCTGACGGGACGCAGGATTTAGGGCGATTCGCGATCGAAGAACACGATCGCTCCAACGGGACGACCGTTTCGGCCCGCGCACGGTGCCACACCTGCGACGATCATCGAACTGCAGGTCTGGCACGCCGGCACGGACAAGTTTGCGTGCGTGGTCGGCGTGATCACGCACGCCGATGGGGACGGCGACCATTTCCGCCAGACACTGGGCAACCACGAGGAACTGGTCTAAGTCACGGTGGACCCCTCATTCCTTGCGAGCCTAGATCCAGGGCCCCTCAAGCGATGTCCCCCGGCGTCAGATCGGCCGGATTCGAACCGTAACCAGCACGGCCGCGCCTCTGCTGGCCTGAGGAGTGGAACTTGCGATCTCCTTAAGCTTTGAGGCATGCTTGAGGCGTGCTGCTCCGATCCCTCCGCCGCCGCGTCGTCGCTTGGCTCCAACGCCCGTTGGGGCGTACGGCCGCGTTCGCACTGTTGATGGTGCTGGTCTCAGGTGGTGCACCACGCTGGGAGTTCCACGCTCATGCCGAGGCCGCCGCAGCGCTCGCGCACGTGCTCGAACACGCCGCAGCTGGGAGCGGTGACCAGCAATTGCCCCCCGACCAGCAAGCGCCCGGAGACACTACCTTGCATGCCCACACCGTGGGCACCAGCGTTTCGAGCTTGCCGGAAACGCCCCAGCTGCTCTTGAGTCAGATTCCGCGGGCGCTGCACGACACCGTCCCGGTTGCCGCTCCGGCGCTCACGTCCCGCCGAACGCCACCCCACCGACCTCCGATCGCCTGACGATGTTGTAACGCTGCCCATTTGGGCGGCTTGCTGCTGCGTATTGGTTGATCCCGGAGGTTGAAGTGAACCCGCGTTTGTTTTTTACCTCGGCCCTTGCCGGGGTGCATGGTGCTGTCCTGCTGGGGCGGACTACCCCATCTTTGTGTGCCGCGGCCTTCGGTGCGCGCTTTTGCGCCCCCGATCCGGCCAGCGCTTCGCGTGACCAATGGCGCAAAGCGCTCAAGCACTGCTGCCCACCCTTTGCTCGCCCACGCTTAGCGCTAACGGAGCGTGCAGCTAGCACGTTCGCTGTTGCTTGGATCTTTATCGGTCCGGAGACGTGGGTCAACCAGCAACGCGAGGCTTGCCCACCCAGTGGCGTTCGCCTCGATCCCGGCGTGCGCCTAGCTGGTGGTCAATCAAAAATCTTCTTTCAGCTTATGAAGCACTGCTCACGCAGCTACCCGCGTGGCTTCGTCCTCTGCCGTTCCTTGACACGACGTCGCACCCCGAACAATCCCTGTCTTGACCTCGGAGTTTCCCGCATGAATCGTTTTCCTGGCGCTGTCCTTGCAAGGACAGTCCTCTGCGTTGCCGTCCTGCTCGCCGTTCCAAACGCCTATGCCGCCGACAGCTTCAAGGTCTCGGCCGCGCAGATGAAGTCGCTCGGAATCACGGTGCAGCGCTTGAACGCCAACGCCCAGCCCGGCGGCATGAGCTATCCCGCTCGGGTGGTTCTGCCTCCACAGAACGAACAGGTACTCAGCGCGCCGGTGGCCGGCATGGTGGACCGCATCCTGATCAGCGAGAACCAGGTGGTTCGCGCCGGCCAGCCGCTTCTTCGCCTGACCAGTCCGGAATTCGGCGAGTTGCAACTGCAACTGATGGAAGCGTCCAGTGCCAACCGGCTTGCGCAGCAGACGCTGCAGCGCGAGCGCAAGCTTTTCAGCGAAGGCATCATCCCGCAGCGGCGGATCTTCGAAGCCGAAGCGGCAGCGAGCACCAGTCGCGCCCGCGATCGTCAGGCCCGTGCGGCACTGCGACTGGCCGGGCTCGACAACCGCAGCATCGATGGCATCGCCGGCGGCGGCGCGCTGCAAGACGGGCTGACACTGCGCGCGAAAGCGCCCGCGACCGTGCTGTCGTTGCAGGTCAAGCCCGGTCAGCGCGTCGATGGCGCCGACCCCTTGCTGCACATGGCGACGCTGGGCCGTCTGTGGCTCGATATCCAGGTGCCCGCGTCGCGCGCATCGAGCTGGTCGACAACCCGGCAGATCACGGTGCCCGGGCGGGGCGTCGTCGCCGAGCCGCTCAGCGTGGGTTCCATGGTCAGCGCCAGCCAGACGGTGACTTTGCGCGCGGAGGTGGTCGAGGGTGCCGACAAACTGCGCCCCGGAGAGTTCGTCCAAGCGATGGTGCCCGGGGCGGCAACCGCGTCAGGGTGGACGGTGCCGATCACCGCCGTCGCGCGTCAAGGAAAAGATGCGTATGTGTTTGTACGCAGCGCTGAAGGCTTTACCGCCAAGTCGGTGAAAGTCGTCAGCAGCGCCGGCCAGAGCGTCACCGTTACCGGCCCCCTAAAGCCCAGCGATCAAGTCGCCGTCACCCGCGTGATTGCGCTCAAGGCCGCCTGGCTCGGCGAAAGCGGGGGCGAGTGACATGTTGCAGCGATTGATCCAGTTCGCGCTCGCGCAGCGCTTGTTCATCCTGCTGGCCACGGTGTTGCTGGCCGGATTCGGCTGGTATGCGTTCCGCAATCTGCCGATCGATGCGTTTCCGGACGTATCGAGTACCCAGGTCAAGATCATCATGAAGGCCCCCGGCATGACGCCGGAGGAGATCGAGACGCGGATCTCGATCCCGATCGAAGTAGAAATGCTCGGCATCCCGCGCCAGCGCATGTTGCGGTCGGTCGCCAAGTACGGTCTGGTCGATGTCACCGTCGACTTCCAGGACGGCACCGACATCTACTGGGCCCGCCAGCAGGTCGGCGAGCGGCTCAACGGCATCATGGCCGACCTGCCCGATGGCATCAGCGGCGGCATGGCGCCGATTACCACGCCGCTGGGCGAAATGTTCATGTTCACCATCGAGGCGGACGGCATGTCGCTCGATGAGAAGCGCAGCCTGCTCGACTGGGTGATCCGTCCGGCCTTGCGCTCGGTGCCGGGCGTGGCCGACGTCAATGCGCTGGGTGGTACGGTGCGCAGCTTCGAGGTCATCCCGGATCCGGTGAAACTGGCCGCCGTTGGGCTGTCCACGGCCGACATCAAGGAGCGGATCGAGCGCAACAACCGCAACGACGGTGCAGGGCGGCTGGGCGAGGGCGACGAGGTGTTGCTCGTTCGCACCGAAGGCAATATCCGCAATCAGGACGACCTGCGCGCCGTGGTGGTGGGCAGTAAGGACGGTGCACCCATTCGGCTGGCCGACGTCGCCGAAATCCGCACCGGATCGACCACGCGCTACGGTGTGGTGACGATGGACGGCAAGGCCGAGGCGGTGCAGGGGCTGGTACTGGGACTGGCAGGCGCGAACGCACGCGAAGTGGTCAACGGCGTCACGGCAAAGATCGACGAGATCATGCCCAGCTTGCCCCAGGGCGTCGAACTCAAGGTCTTCTACAACCGCGCCGAGCTGGTTGAGAAGGCTGTGGGCACCGTCTCCAAGGCGCTGCTGGAAGCGACCTTGATCGTGCTGGTGCTGCTGGGCCTGTTCCTCGGCAACGTGCGCGCCGCGGTGACTGTCGCCCTGGTCTTGCCGTTGGCGGCGTTGTCGACGTTCATCCTGATGCGCAGCGCCGGCATGTCGGCCAACCTGATGAGTCTGGGCGGCCTGGCGATCGCGTTGGGCATGCTGGTGGATGCGGCGGTCGTGGTGGTGGAGAACGTCGTCCAGCATCTGGCCCACGACCCCACCAAGGGCAAGCTGCCGCGCCTGCACATCGTGTTTCGCGCTGTGCGCGAAGTGGCGGTGCCGGTGACCGCCGGCATCCTGATCATCATCACGGTATTCCTGCCGTTGATGACACTGCAGGGTCTGGAGGGCAAGTTCTTCGTGCCCGTCGCGTTGACGATTGCGTTTGCGCTGGCCAGCTCGCTGGTGTTGTCGCTGACCGCGATCCCGGTGATCAGCTCGTTCCTGATCAAGAACGTCTCGCACGAGGAGCCGTGGCTGCCGCGCAAGCTGCTCGGTCTTTACTCGCCGGCGCTCGACTCGGCGATGGCGCGGCACAAGCTTGTCTTCATCATCGCCGCTGCGCTGCTGGTCGTGGCCGGTCTGGTCTACACCCAGGTCGGCAAGACCTTCATGCCGACCATGGACGAGGGCGACATCATCGTCGGCATCGAGAAACTGCCGTCGGTCAGCCTGGAGGAAACCGCGGCGCTGGACCTGAAGATCCACCAGGCGCTGATGCAGAACATTCCCGAGATTGTCGGGGTGGTCGCGCGCGCCGGCTCCGACGAAATTGGTCTGGACCCGATGGGCCTGAACCAGACCGACACATTCCTTGTGCTCAAGCCGCGCGACGAATGGAAGTTCGCGAACAAGGAAGAGTTGATCGTGAAGATCCGCGAGGTGCTCGATCAGCTGCCTGGCATCAAGTACAGCTTCACCCAGCCGATCGACATGCGCGTGTCGGAAATGATCATAGGCGTGCGCGGCGATATCGCGATCAAGGTATTCGGGCCGGACCTGGACACGTTGAACGAGCTGGCCACGCGCATCGAAGGGATCATGAAGACCGTTCCGGGCAACCAGGACGTCTACACAGTGCAGAACGATGGCGTGCAGTACCTGCGCGTGATCGTCGACCGCCTGGCAGCCGGTCGTTTCGGCTTGTCAGTGGAAGACGTGCAGGACGCACTGCGCATCCAGATCGAGGGGCAGCGTGCTGGCACAGTCATCGAGGGCAACCGGCGCGTGCCGGTGTTGATTCGCGGTCCGGACCGGGTGCGGCTGTCGCCGGCGGAGTTTTCCGCCTTGCAGATCGCCACACCCGACGGCGGCAGCGTCCCGCTGGAAAGCGTGGCGGAGCTCAGGCGCGAAAGTGGCCCGGTCAAGATCGATCGCGAGATGGGCAGCCGCTACAGCGTGGTGATCGCCAACGTGACCGGACGCGATCTGGTCGGTTTCGTCGAGGAGGCCAAGCAGAAGATTGCCGGCGCAGTGAAGTTGCCGACCGGCTACCGCATCACCTGGGGTGGCCAGTTCGAGAACCAGCAGCGCGCCGCCGCACGCCTGACGCTGGTGGTGCCGCTGTCGATCGGGTTGATCTTCCTGATCCTGTTCTCGACGTTCGGGTCGGTCCGGCAATCCCTGCTGGTGCTGAGCAACATTCCGTTCGCATTGGTGGGCGGCATCGTGGCGCTGTGGGTCACGGGCGAGTACCTGTCGGTGCCGGCGTCGGTGGGATTCATTGCGCTGCTGGGCATTGCGGTGTTGAACGGCGTGGTGCTGGTGAGCTACTTCAACCAGTTGCACGCCGAAGGCTACGACCTGCTGACCTGCGTCACCCAAGGCGCCAAGCGACGCTTGCGCCCGGTGATGATGACTGCGTCCATCACCGCATTCGGCCTGGTGCCATTGCTGTTCGCAACCGGGCCGGGGTCGGAAATCCAGCGACCGCTGGCCATCGTCGTCATCGGCGGGCTGGTCACCGCCACCGCGCTGACGTTGATCCTGCTGCCCATCCTTTACCTGCGCTTCGCACACGCCAAATCGGAGGCGCGTCATGTCTAAGTATTGTTTCTCGTTGATCTGTTCCCCGGACGTCGAGGAAAAGCTCCTCGACGCGTTGTTGACCACGTTCGATGACGAGGTGTTCACCAGTACCCCGATCTCCAGCCACGGCACCGCGCACGGTCGGTTGAGCGCGGGCGAGCAGGTGATGGGGCGCAGCCGATCGGTGTTCGTCCAGATCATTGTGACCAACGAGGAATCCGCCACGCTCACAGAGCTGTTGCGACGCGACTTCGCCGGCACTGGCATCCGTTTCTGGATGACGGCGCTGGCGGCCGAAGGAGAAATCGCATGAGGGTCTGGATCATCGCCGCGCTCATGGCATTTGCGCCCGTACTGCACGCCGAGGAGCTGGCCGTCGCGGCCCCCCCCGGGTTGCCGCCGACCGAACTGGTGCAGACCTGGTTGCAGCAGGACCCTTCGGTTCAGGAAGAAATTGCGGGCCTGCAAGCCGCGCGGCATACCGCGGGAATGCTGAACGCCTCGCCGTATGAGTTCATCGCCAAGCTGTCGTCGCAACAACGTCGTTATGACACTGGCGGACCAACCTCCAACGAGTGGGCCGCGCAGCTGGACCGCACCGTGCGCCTGCCTGGCAAGCGCGCGATTGACCGCCGGCTGGGCAACGTGGAAATCGAGCTGGCAGAAGCGCGCGTAGGTGAAGCGATCCATGAGGCGGCGCGTGACTTCGTCGGCTTGTGGATGGATTGGCAGGGCGCGGTGCGCGCCCGTGAACTGATGCAGGAACAGGTCGCCTTTGGTGAGGAAAGCGTGCGGGTGGTCGGCTTGCGCCGGCGTGCCGGTGATGCCGCCACGCTGGAAGTCAACGTGATCGAGGCCGATGCCGCCGAAATCCGCCGCCAGCTCAGCATGGCGATCTCCGATGAGGAGAAAGCGCTGGCGAAACTGCAGATACGGTTTCCGGGTGCCGACGGGGCCGCGCTGACGTTGGCCGATCCGCAGGTGGTCACCCAGGCCGAGGCAGTCTGGAAGGAGCGCATCCTGAGCACCAGCGATCCGCTCAAGATCGCACAGGTACATTTCGAGAAGGCCGAACTCGCGGCGTCGCGTGCGCGGGCGGACCGGATTCCCGACCCGACCTTCGGCGTTTATACCGCTTCGGAGGTGTTTTCCAACGAGACCATCATCGGTGTAAACGTGACGATTCCGATCCCGGGGCGTTACCGCAGCCAGAAGCTGGGCCAGGCATTGAGCCAGGCCGACATGGCGCGGGCGGCGCGCGATCGCCAGCAACGGCTGCTCGAAATCGAAGTCGCGCAGGCTTACAGCGATGCGACCGGCAGCTTCGATCGCTGGCGCCTGTCCGAACAGAGCGCAACCAAGACACACGAGAATGCCCGCCTGACCCAGCGGGCGTATTCGCTGGGCGAGGTCGATTTGCAGACGCTGCTGCTGGCTCGGCGCCAAGCGGTGGACGCGGCGGATTCGGCGCTCGATGCGCGGGTGCTGGCCCTGCGTTCCTACTACAGCCTGCTGGTGGATGCCCACCTCGTCTGGGGGCTCGAGCACGAGTGATGCCCTATCTTTTTTCTGACATCCGGCCGCCTCGTTGCCGTAATCCGCGCACGTACACCACGTTTCTCCTGGAGATCAGCCTGTGACCGCCGACTTTGCAATGCCAGTGCCCGGCACCAGCCGGACGGCCCGTCTGCTGGCCTTGATGACCGGCGAGCGCTGGATCGAGGTCGGCCGGATCGTGCTGACCGGCCTGATCGCGCTGCTTTATTGGCGCCAACTGGTACCGGTGCAGGTGTTGTGGGTCGCCGTTGCCATCGGGCTGTATCCGCTGGTCAAGACCGGGCTGTTCGACCTGGTCCGCGAACGCAGGATCGGCACCGAGATCTTCGTCACCATCGCCACGCTGGTCGCCGTGCTCGGCGGTGAGACCGTGGCCGGCGCTGTCTTGATGGTGATCATCCTGTTCGCGGAGTTCATTGCCGGCCTGAACACCGATCGCGCCCGGGCGTCGATCAAGTCGCTGATCGGTTCGGTGCCACAAGTCGCGCTGGTGCGCGGCGAGCAGGGCGAGCGTTCGGTCCCGATCGCCGAGTTGCGCGCAGGCGACGTGGTGCTGGTGCGCGCGGGCGAGAAGATTCCGGTCGATGGCGTGGTTGTGGACGGAGCGGGGTCGGTCAACGAAGCGCCGATCACCGGTGAGAGCGTGCCGGTGGACAAGGGCAAGGATGCCGTGGTGTTCGCCGGAACCGTGGTGGATTCTGGCGCGCTGGATATCCGCACTGACAAGGTCGGTGGCGACACCACATTTTCGCGAATCATCGCGCTGGTCGAGACCGCCGAATCCGAACAGGCGCCGGTACAGAAACTCGCCGACAAGGTCGCGTCATGGCTGATCCCGATCGTCTTCGTGTTCCTGATCGCGGTGTATTGGTACACGCGCGATATCCGCATGATCGTCACGCTGCTGATCTTCACCTCACCGGCGGAACTGGGCCTGGCGACCCCGCTGGTCATGATCGCGGCGATAGCCCGCGCGGCGCGTAGCGGCATCCTGATCAAGGGCGGCGTGTACCTGGAATCGCTGGCAAAAGTCGACGTCATGGTGTTCGACAAGACCGGCACCCTGACCGAGAACAAGCCCAGGGTCGTCCGTGTGGAGGTTCGTGATTCGGCACTCACCGAAACCGAGCTGCTGCGTCTGGCGGCGGCCGCGGACCGTCGTTCGGCTCACCCGTTGGCGAAAGCGGTGGTCGAGCATGCTGCGCAAAGCAACATCGACTTGCCCGAGCCCGACGAGTACGAACAGATCCAGGCGCGCGGGGTAAAAACGGTGGTCCAGGGCCGTGCTGTGCTGGTTGGCAACCCGGCGCTGCTGACCGAGCACGGCATCGATATCGCATCGGCGGTGGAAGCCAGTGGGCAGACACCGGTGCATGTCGCCGTCGACGGTCGCTTCGCGGGGGTGATCTATATCGCCGACTCGCTGCGGCCCGGTGCGCGCGAGGCGCTGGCGAAGCTCAAGGCCGGCGGCGTGAAACGACTGGTGATGCTGACGGGCGACAACGCGGCTACCGCGCAGGTCGTCGCCGAGGGACTCGCCATCGATGAGGTGCGCGCGGATTTGATGCCCGAGGACAAGGTCAAGGCGATCGCCGAATTGCAGAAGCAGGGCTTTCACGTTGCGATGATCGGCGATGGCGTGAACGACGCGCCGGCCCTTGCGCAGGCCGACGTGGGTATTGCGATGGGCGGCGGTGGCACGCAGGCAGCACTTGAGGCAGCCGACATCGCCTTGATGACCGACGACCTGGCGAAGATCGTCGGCGCCCGCGCCATCGCCCGTCGTGCCTACCGCACGATCCAGGAGAACCTGTTCGTCGGCGTCGGCGTCGTGCATGTGCTGGGGATCACCGCGGCATTGCTGGGCTGGATCGGCCCGATCCAGGCCGCTTTCCTCCACCTGGGGCCGGACATTCTGGTGTTCGTGAACTCGGTCAAGTTGCTGCGCGTGCGGATCGACGACTTGCCTCGCCCGGCATCGGCATGAGGGACTGTCAACCCGACGTGATCAAGGATTTCTTCGCATGATTGAAGTATTGTCGAACCGTACCTACCGGCATCTGTTTTTTGCGCAGATGGTGGCCCTGGTGGGCACCGGCCTGGCGACTGTCGCGCTCGGTCTGCTGGCCTACGACCTGGCCGGCAAGAACGCCGGCGCAGTCATCGGCACCGCACTGGCGATCAAGATGGTGGCCTACGTGCTGATAGCGCCGTTGGCGGGCGCTTATGCCAACCGCGTGCCGCGCCGCGCCTTGCTGGTGTCGCTCGACATCGCGCGATTGGCCGTCGTGCTGTTGCTGCCATGGGTCAACCAGATCTGGCACATCTACGTGCTGATCTTCGTGCTGCAAAGTTGCTCCGCCGCGTTTACGCCGACCTTCCAGGCCACGATCCCGGAGGTGCTGCCCGATGAGGCCGACTACACC
>JBBRWW010000078.1:0-13479 GCA_038248955.1 Lysobacterales bacterium | reverse complement strand
GGAGCGACGAGGCCGCGATCGCGGCATGGAAACACCAGGCCGACCACGCAGCGACGCGCGCCCACGGCCGCGAGCACTGGGACGACCATTACGAATTGCGCGTGGCCAAGGTCGAGCGCGCCTACGGGAGCAAGCGGGCCACATGAGCGACATCCTCACCACCATCCTCGCCCGCAAGGCCGAGGAGATCGAGCAGCGCAGCCGCGTCCGGTCGCTGTCCGACCTGCGCGCGCGCACCAGCAGCATGCCGCCGGCACGCGGGTTCGTCGATGCGATCAAGCGCAAGCTCGCCGCCGGCGACGCCGCGGTGATCGCCGAGGTCAAGAAGGCCAGTCCGTCGAAGGGCCTGATCCGGGCGGACTTCCAGCCGGCCGACATCGCCCGCAGCTACGAGGCCGGCGGTGCCGCCTGCCTGTCCGTCCTGACCGACGTCGACTTCTTCCAGGGCAGCAACCTGTACCTGGGCGTGGCCCGCGCCGCCTGCACCCTGCCGGTGCTGCGCAAGGACTTCACCATCGATCCCTACCAGGTGTACGAGGCGCGCATGATCGGCGCCGACGCGATCCTGCTGATCGTCGCCGCGCTTGAGGACGGGCCGCTGGTGGAGATGGCCAACCTCGCCCACGAGCTCGGCATGGACGTGCTCGTTGAGGTGCACGATATCGACGAGCTCGAGCGCGCGTTGCAGACCGATTGCGAGCTGATCGGGGTCAACAACCGCAACCTGCGCACGTTCGAGGTGTCGCTCGACACCACGCTCGCGCTCAAGGACGTGGTCCCGCGCGATCGCCTGCTGGTGTCCGAAAGCGGCATCGCCACGCCCGCCGACGTCGCGTTGATGCGCGGCGCCGGCATCAACGCGTTCCTGGTCGGCGAGACCTTCATGCGCGAACGCGATCCGGGCGCGGCGCTGCAGCGGCTGTTCGCCGGGTGAGCGAATCGATGCCGACAACCACCGCGGGACAGCGCTATCCGGCCGCGGCCGCGGGCGCGCCGCTGGTGGTGTTCGATTTCGACCACACGCTGTACGACGGCGATTCCGGCGGCCACCTGTTCAAATGGCTGATCCGGCGATCGTGGTGGCGGACGCTGCTGGCCACGTTGATCGCGCCGGTGTTCGCGCCGTTGATCGCGTTCCTGCCGACGCGGCGCGTCGGCATCGGCGCGTTCGTGTGGGCCGGCACGGTCGGCTTCCACCGCCGCCGCGACCTCGACGCGCTGATCGACCGCTACGTCGCGACCCACGCCGGCGAGCTCCAGCGGCGCCTGCTGCCGGTCGCGCTGGCGGTGCTGCATCGCCACCGCGAGCGCGGCGACCGGGTGGTGGTCGCCACCGGCGCGCCGCCCGAACTGGCGCGCGCGATCCTCGCGTTCGTCGCCCACGAGGACGTGCCGGTGATCGGCACGCTGGTCGGTCCGCGCCTGGGTGGGATCGGCGCCACGCGCCATTGCCACCATGAAATGAAAATGACGATGCTGCGCGAAGCCGGTTATACCGGCGCGGTCGCGATGGCCTATTCCGACAGCAGTGTCGACCTGCCGCTGCTGAAGGCCGCGCTCAAGCCGGTGGTGGTGAATCCCAAGGCTGCGCAGGTGGCGCTCTTCCGGCGCGAGTTGCCGGCAGGCACGCCGATCCTGAATTGGGGTTGCCCGGACCGTGCGGGCGACCCGGCGTAATCGGGTTGGTTTCGGCCGCAAGCCCGCCGGGACGGCGCCAGCATTCCAGCCGGCCGAAACCAGCCGGTCAAAACCAGCCCCGCCAATCGCCCACCCAGCAACGCCGCGCGGCGGACAGCAGCGCGAAGTAGCCGCTCAGCGGGTGCCGAACAACACCACGGTCTTGCCGCGGGCGTGCAGCTTGCCGTCGATCTGCAGTTTCTTGAGCACCCGGCCCGCCATCTCGCGCGAGCAGCCCACCAGCCGCGACAGTTCCTGGCGCGACACCCGCAATTGCGTGCCCTGCGGGTGGCTCATGGCCTCGGGCTCGCGGGCCAGGTCGTGCAGGGTCCGGACGATGCGGTCGGTGACGTCGAGGAACGCCAGGCGCCCGGCCTTGCGGCTGGTATCGAGCAGGCGCCGGGAGATCTGCGCGGCGATCGAATACAGCAGCTTCGGGGCATCGGGCGCCAGCCGGTTCAGCAGCAGGTCGTAAAACCGCTCATGGCCGATTTCCGCCAGTTCGCAGGCGGTGCGTGTGCGCAGGATGACCTCGCGCCGATCACTCTCGATGAACAAGCCGAGCTCGCCGACGAACTCGCCGGGACCGAGATAGCCCAGCACCAGTTCACGACCATCGTCTTCCTCGGTGATGATGCTGACCGACCCGGAAATGATGAAATACAGCGAGCTGGCGGGATCGCCGGGCCGGAAGACCTCGGTGCGCGATGGATAGCGGCGCCGGTGGCAGTGCGCAAGGAAGCGGTCAATCGTCGCGCCATCGGGCGTGAGCGGAGTGGTGGCGCGGCGCTGGGCCGTCAGGTGGGCATCCGTATCGGAAGGCATCGGCGGTTTTCTCGGGGGATTACCCGAGCTTAAAGCTGAACCATGGGCCCCGGCAAATCCGCTGCCCCCGGCTCGACCCGTGTGTTTCCCCCGCGGGACGCATTGCCGCATAATCGCGGCCCTCCACCGCCCGCCCGGAATTCCCCATCGTGGTCAAGCCGTTGCCGCGCCTGAGGTTGCAAGGTTTCAACAACCTCACCAAAGCGCTCTCGTTCAATATCTACGACGTCAGCTTCGCAGCCTCCGAGGAGGAGCGGCAGCGCTACATCGAATACATCGACGAGGAATACAACGCCGACCGCCTGACGCAGATCCTCACGGACGTGGCGGACATCATTGGCGCGAACATCCTCAACATCGCGCGCCAGGATTACGACCCGCAGGGCGCGTCGGTGACGATCCTGATTTCCGAGGAGCCCGTCATCGACAAGAAGGCGGCCGGCAAGGAGGTCATCTCCGAAGCCGTGGTCGCGCACATGGACAAGTCGCACATCACCGTGCACACCTATCCGGAGACGCATCCGGACAGCGGCATCGCAACGTTCCGCGCCGACATCGACGTCGCCACCTGCGGCGTGATCTCGCCGCTGAAGGCGCTCAACTACCTCATCGAGACGCTTGAGTCCGACATCGTGGTGATGGACTACCGGGTGCGCGGATTCACGCGTGACGTGAAGGGTCGCAAGCATTACATCGACCACAAGATCAACTCGATCCAGGATTACCTGGCCAAGAACGTCAGGTCGCGCTACGAGATGATCGACGTCAACGTCTATGCCGAAAACATCTTCCACACCAAGATGCACCTGAAGGACTTCGACCTCGACACCTACCTGTTCGAGGAAAAGGCCCGCAACCTGTCGTTCAAGGACCGGATGAAGATCGAGTCGCGCCTGAAGCGCGAGATCGAGGAGCTGTACCACGGCCGCAACCTGGCGGACTGACGCCGGGTGGTCGATGGACACGACGAAAGGCCGGCACATCGCCGGCCTTTCGCGTTTGCGGGTCCGGGCAGGCACGCCATCTCGGCATTGACCGGTTGACCCATCCGTCCGACCGCACGAGCGGCCGACGGCCACGAACTCGCCAACGGTCGCGCCGTGCGCTCACCGCTGCAGGAATCCCGCGCGCAAGCCGCGCGGCCGGCCGATAACCGCGACCTCAGATGCGGTAGGCGACCGCCTTCATCAGCCGGGAGGCCGCGGCCATCACCGCCGGCACCGGCGACGGCAGGACGCGCGCCCCGGCCGCCTCGGCGGACGCGGCGTGGCGGGCCTCGTCGAGCTTCATCACCTGCAGGATCGCCCGGCTGCGCGCGTCGGCCGCCGGCAGCGACTGCAGGTGCTCATCGATATGCGCCTCGACCTGGTGTTCGGTCTCGACCACGAACCCGAGGTTCCAGCCGTCGCCGCGCAGCCCCGCCAGTGCACCGATCACGTAGCTGCCCGCATACCACACCGGATTGAGCAGGCTGGGGCGGCTGTCGAGCTCCTCCAGCCGGTCCGCGCACCAGGCGAGGTGGTCGGTTTCCTCCTGCGCGGCCTCAAGCAGGTGGGCGCGCGTGGCGTCGTCGCGGGCCACCGCCGCCTGGCCGCAATACAGCGCCTGCGCGCAGACCTCGCCGACATGGTTGATGCGCATCAGCCCGGCGGCGTGGCGACGCTCGTCATCGTCCAGCACGATCTCGGCCTCGCCGGCGGCGGGGTTGGCGCGCATCGCGGGCGGGGCGCCCAGGACGGTCTCCAACGCGCGCTGCGCGTCGGCGAGCAGGCGGTCGATCGGGGTGAGGATGCGCTGGGTCATGGCGCGGATATTACGTCGTATGGACGCTGGGACGCCGTGGATGGGAGCGGGGATCGGGGCATCTGCTGCAGCGTGCCGTTCTCCAGCAAGCCGGCGAGGAACTCCAGCGGATGCTGCACCGGCCGGTCCGTGGCATTGGAAAAATGCAGTCGGCAGCCGATGTTGGCGCTCAATAGCCGGGTGGCGCCGATCGCATCGAACTGGTTGAGAAGCGGCCGACGATAATCGTCCGCGCGCACCGACTCCGTCACCATCTGCGTGCCGGCGGCGCCACAGCAGCCGAATCCGGCATCCAGCTCGACCACCTCCAGGCCCGGGACACGCGCGAGCAGGCGTCGCAACGCAGCGACCGACTTCACCACGTTGCGTTGTGCGCATGGCAGGTGCAGCGCAACGCGCTCGCGACATTCGCGCCAGCGCAGCGATTCGCCGCGGGCCTCGATGAAGGCGATGGCGTCGATGACCCCGGCATCCGCGGCCAAGCCGGTCGCGACCGCCTCGTGGCAGCCGCTGGCGAGCGTCAGCACCGTACCGAAGCCCGAGAAGGCCTTGCGGCTTCGGGCGACGAGGCGTGCCGCCTCGTCGGCGTTGCCAGCGTGCCCGTGCAGGGCGCCGCAGCAGGACTGGCCGACGGGTTCGAGTACGTCGACGCCCAGCGCCGCGCACAACCTCGCGACTGCCTTGCGCAGCGTGGCTTCGTACGCGGTAGCCACGCAGCCCACGAACAGCGCGACGCTTTCGCTATCCGCGCTGGGTTTCGCGGGCATGGGCGCAGCATCCCCGCGCCGCCCGGGAACCGCGCGCGGCGGACGGGGCAGGGCGCGAAGCTTGGCGGGCAGCCCGCGATAGACCCATCGATAGACCGCCAGGACACGCGCCAGCACGGTGGGCCGCGCGCTGAGCCACTCGATCAGGCGCTGGCGCGGGCCGGCGCCGCGGCGTTCGCGCTGGCGGCCGCGTGCGGTGACGAGCAGTTGGCCATACTTCACTCCCGCCGGGCACACGGCCTCGCAACTGCGGCACGCCAGGCAATGGTCGAGGTGGGAGTCGCCGGTCGCCGTCGGCTCGATCGCGTCGAGTGCCCAGGCCCGCACCATGGCGATCCGCCCGCGCGGGGATTCAGCCTCCAGGCGGTCATGGCCGTAGGTGGGGCACGCCGGCAGGCACAGCCCGCACTGCACGCAACGGTCAGCCAGCGCTACCAGCGGGTCGGCGGAAGGAGGGCTGGCGACGGACGACATGGCCGTCGATGCTAGCACCGGCGCGGCGGCATTCCGGTACAATCCGCCGGCTGAGGTGACTTGCAGCGGCCCTGCAAGCCCGCTATCATTCCGCCTCTTACGTTCCGCAATCACAACGCGAGGCGAAATTCCGCCGCAACGTCCCCATCGGGATATGCCGGAATCAGCCCGACCACGCACCTAAAGAAGATCAGTCATGAAGACTTTCACCGCCAAGAACGAGACCGTCCAGCGTGACTGGTACGTCGTCGACGCGACCGGCAAGACGCTCGGCCGCCTGTGCACCGAGCTCGCCCGCCGCCTCCGCGGCAAGCACAAGCCGGTCTACACCCCGCACGTCGATACAGGTGACTACCTGGTCGTGATCAATGCCGAGAAGATCCACGTCACCGGCAAGAAGCTCACCGACAAGCTGTACCACCGGTTCACCGGCTACATCGGCAACCTCAAGACCGAGACCCTGGGTCAGGCGCTTGAGCGCCATCCCGAGCGCGTCATCGAGACCGCCGTGAAGGGCATGCTGCCGAAGAACACCCTCGGTCGCGCCATGTACCGCAAGCTCAAGGTCTATGCAGGCCCCGAGCATCCGCACACCGCCCAGCAGCCGCTGAAGCTCGACATTTAAGGTCACGCCCATGGCAATCACCCAAAATTACGGCACCGGCCGCCGCAAGTCCTCCACCGCACGCGTCTACCTGCGCAAGGGCGATGGCAAGATCACCATCAACCAGCGCACGATCGAAGACTTCTTCGGCCGTGAGACCGCGCGCATGATCGTGCGCCAGCCGCTCGAGTTGACCCAGTCGACCGACAAGTTCGACGTCAACGTCACCGTTGCCGGCGGCGGCACGACCGGCCAGGCCGGTGCGATCCGCCTGGGCATTTCGCGCGCACTGATCGAGTACGACGAGTCGCTGAAGTCCGAGCTGCGCAAGGCCGGTTTCGTGACCCGCGACGCCCGCGAAGTCGAGCGCAAGAAGGTCGGCCTGGTCAAGGCTCGCCGCGCCAAGCAGTTCTCGAAGCGCTGATTCAGGCTCGGAATCTCGTATTCCGGGTGCTGTTGGGATAAAATCCGGCGCATCCCGTCTTATTGGGGAATCGTCTAACGGTAGGACGACGGTCTCTGACACCGTCAATCTAGGTTCGAACCCTAGTTCCCCAGCCACACAGGAAAAGGCCTCGCGAAAGCGGGGCCTTTTTTTTCGGTCGTTGTGGTGGCCGCGACGGGCGCATGCCAGATGGTGATCGCTTGCGCGCGGTTCCCTGACCGTACCGAGCAGGATCTGTTCGCGGTGGCCACATTCCCGCCACCTCATCGATTCGCGGCCCTGTAGGAAAAAGTCTCGGGAATTCGCGGGCCCTGATGGGGTGCGAAATTGGATTCGATGCTCCCCGCATGTCCGCCGAGCCCGGAAACGACCGCCCAGCATGACAGGGCAGAAATAACGCCAAGCCACCCCCTCCGGTGCAATGCGTCTGCGAGAAGATCGCAGTGCGCTGGTTTCAAGTGAAATACGTGGCGGCCGTCACGCTTTATGGGCACCATGTCGATTAGGCACTGCAGGATGTGGTGTACAGGGGGAGTGATGTGAAGCAACTGCTGATCTACGATCGGCCGGTTCCGTTGAACCGCGACAAGCATCGCGATCTTCGAATCCTCATGGACGCGGGCGACATGCGCTTCGCTGCCGCGACCAATTCCGCCCCGGTTGCGGCAATTGAATTCGGACGCGCGGCCACCGAGTACCCGATTGTATTTGCGGGCAGTGCGGTCGATTCCGTGGTGCCGGCAGTGCTGATGGGATTGCGCGACAGAGAGAACCTGATGGTCGGCGCCGATGGCCTATGGGCGGATCAGGCCTATGTCCCGGCATTCCTGCGGCGCTATCCGTTCGTACTGGCCGACAAGCCCGGCAGCCACGACGATTTCACCGTCTGTCTGGACGAGGGCTGCCCCGGCCTGGGTACCGAGGCCGGTGAGCCGTTGTTCACCGATAGCGGCCAGGACGGTCCGCTACTGAGCAACGCGTTGCAGTTCCTCGGCGACTACCAGCAGCAGATGAAGCGCACGCAGGAATTCGTCGCGCGACTGCAGGGGCTCGACCTGCTGCACTCGAAGGTGATCCGCGTGCAGCCCGTGGCGGCGCCGGAATTCACCCTGCAGGGGCTGTTCGTCGTGGACGAGGCGAAATTGCGCGCGCTCAAGGCGCGCGTGGTCCACAAGCTGATGGGCGATGGTGACCTGGGGTTGATCTACGCGCACCTGCTTTCGCTATCAAATGTCGTACGCCTGACGCATCGGATGGATGCGCGCCGCGCTGCCGTCAACTGACTCGTGGCCGGCGCACGTGCGCCGGCCAATAGTGATACCTCGCTTACATCATCGACGCACCGCCAAGTCGGAGCGTTCTGGGGAAATGGAATGGCTAGTCACGATCGGTTCGTTGCACCGGTGAAAACCCGCGCGCAGGTTTTGCACGCAGCGCGTGACGGCAGCTACCTCCCAACCGGCAAGTCGCTGAGCGTCGCAATCGCATCCGTGCTTGCCGCTGTCGCGCCGAGCCTGGTGTTCGCGGGCAACAGCACGATCACGGTATCGACCGACCATCCCACCGCCACCACGGTCGTCAATTCAGGAAACAACTACGACGTCACCACGACGACGGTGCGCAGGCGGACCGGTTTCAATTCCTTCAGCCAATTCAACGTGGCCCAGGGCGACACCGTCAATCTGATGTTGCCCACCAATACCGACAACCTCGTCAATCTGGTGTGGGACAGCCAGGCATCGATCAACGGCATCCTGAACAGCTACAAGGATGGCTCGATCGGTGGGCGGGTGTTCTTCGCCGATCCGTTCGGCTTCGTGGTCGGTTCGACGGGCGTGCTCAACGTGGGCGCGCTGTCGGTCGCCACACCGGGACGGTCGGACATGGCCGACGTGTTCAATGACACCGGCACCGCATTCGACAAACTGATGCGCGGGCAACTGTCGACCTCGGAAGACGGCCAGGTAAGCATCCAGGGCAGAGTCAACGCACGCGACGACGTTCGCATCCAGGCGCATGCGCTCGACGTAACAGGGCTGATCTGGGTGCAGGGCGGCACGGGCGCGGACAAGCTCGACAGCCGGATCGCGGTCAACACCGGCGCGGGCACCGGCACGCGCCTGGTGCAGGACGGCGACACCATTCTTCTGGTCGGCGAAGACAGCGTCAGTGTCAGCGCCGGCGGCACGCTACGCAACGACGGCGGCAATGTCATCCTGCAGTCGGACAAGTCGGTCTCGGTAAGCGGCACGATCAACACGCGCGATATCGCGGGCAGCGACAGCAATCCCGGCAGCGGGGTCAACTCCAGCGGCGGCTCGGGTCACATCACCGCCGCCGGCGAGACGGTCAGCATCACCAGTAGCGGCGTCTTGAACGCGGCGGCGACCGGTGCGTATGAGGCTGGCGACATCACCCTGGAAGCACGCGCCCGCGACAAGGTGCAGACCGGCCGGGCCAGGGCCGTCAGTTCGGTGAGCATCGACGGCCGGCTGGACGGGCGGGACATCAACGCCACCGCGCAATCCACCGCCGAATCCGGCTGGGATCTGGACAGCAACGGCGATGCCATCGATCCGCTGCTGATCGCCGGTTCGCAAGTGCTGGGGCTCGCCGCCGGCATCAGCCTGGGCTACCTGGATGCGGTCAGCACTGCCTCGGTGAATATCGGCGGCAGCGCGCGTTTGGCCGCCACGGGCGATCTCACGCTGGAAGCCAAGGCGATCGAAAAGGTCGAAACCTCCGCATCCAACGCGGGCAGCGGCGCGGTGGCGAACAAGAAGGCCGGCATTGCCGCGGTGTACGGCGCAATCGATGCCGACGCCACGGTCACGGTCGCCAGCGGCGCCGTGCTCGCCGCGGGCGATGCACTGACGCTGCGTGCGCGCACCGACAACACCCTGGAGATCACCGCGGCCAGCGTCACCACCGGAGACCAGGCGCTGGTGGCCACCGTCGCAGTGTCCGACATCAACGTGGACTCGACCGTGGCTGTCGCGGCCGGCGCCACATTGCAAGGCGGCGCGGTGGAGATCAGCGCGCACAACCAGAACAGCTTCTCGACCACCGCCAGCGCGAAATCCAATCCGAACGGCAAGGTCGGTATCGCCGGGGCGGTCAGCCTGCAGGACGTGAATGCGACGGCGACCAATGCCGCCAACCTGGCCAATATCGGCTCGCTGCTGCTCGATGCCAGCACCGTCACCACCAGCAACCTCACCAGTGCGACCGTCAGCGTGGCGTCGCAGTCTTCGACGATGAAGATGCACCAGGCGGTCGGCGACGCCAAGGACGCGATCACGGCGAAAATCGTCGGCGCGCTCAAGAGCGCGACCGGCATTGCGGGCAGCCAGGACTCCGACCCGAAGGCCAAGGACAGCAACGCCACGTTCCGCCTCGGTTCGGCCCTGGCGTTCACCGATGCCAGCCACAATGCCACCGCGACGCTTGCCGACAACACCTCGGTCCAGGCCACTGGCGACGTCACCGTGCATGCGGGTGTCATCGACGGCGGCATCCGCAACCAGGCCAAGAGTGAGGTCGATTCGGACACCGAACAAAAGGAGCAGGACGGCTCGATGTCGAAGGTCTCGCTGTCGGCGGGCATGACCTACGGACACTACCGCCACAACGCCAACGCGACCGTCGGCAAGGGCGCGTCGATCGATGCGGCGCGGATCGCGATCGGCGCCGAAACCCGGATTCCGACCGGAATGCCGGACATGGATTTCAGCAGCATCGGCAACGCCCTGCGCACGATCAGTTCGGTCGACGATGTGCTGACCAGCTACACCAGCGCCAAGAGCAAGGCCGGCACCGCGGCGATCGGCGGCGCGGTCAACTACCACGACGTCGGCAATAGCAGCACCGCGTGGGTCGACGACGATGCCACCCTGACCAGCCGCGCGACCAAGGCCAATGCCACCGATCCCGACGCGTGGACGTCGTTGCTCGCCTCCGGTGCGACCGCCAGCTGGACCCAGGCGATCGACGTCGCGGCATTGAACGAAGTCAATGCGGTGCATGTGGTGGGTTACCGCGGTGAAGCCGGCCAGGACGGCGCGGCCGTCGGCGGCGTGTTCAACAACGTGATCTATCGCAGCGACACCACGGCCGGCATCGGTGCCGGCGCGACGGTCATCGCCGAGGAGGGCGTTGCGGTTCGCGCCGACAGCCGCGACACCATCCTCGCGATCAGCCCGGTCGCAGGCACCGGTACCAGCGTCGGCGTAAATGGCACGGTGTCCATCGCCGACATCAAGGACAGCACCAGCGCGTCAATCAGCAACGACGCCGATGTCACCGCCAAGGCCGTGGATGTCACCGCGCTGCAGGACTTTTTCCTGTGGTCGGTGTCGGGCGCGCTGACCACCGGCAATACCGCATCGGTCGGACTTGCGGTCGCCATCAACAATCTGTCGTCGGACACGCGTGCGTTCATCGGCGACAACAGCGCCGACGATGCCAACGGCCGGACCTCGGCCGATACCACCGGTGTGGTGGCCACCGACGAACTCGACGTCAAGGCCGCGACCACCGGCGAAGCCGGCGCGATCGCAGTCGCCGGCTCCTACACCAGCAGCCCGGAGCCCGGTGCCAAGCCGGGCTTCATGGACAAGCTCAAGACTTCCGCCAACGGCAAGGTCGATGGCCTGCGCGGCAAGGCCGCCGACAAGTTCGCCGGCTTGCCGTTGCTCGACAAGGTCGCCGACAAGGTGCGCGGGTCGCAGGGCGCCGGTGCCAGCGCGGAGAAGCCGCCGGCACCCAAGTTCGGCATCAGCATTTCGGGCAGCGCATCGGTCAACATGGCCGACCTGGGCACCCGCGCCTATCTCGATGGCGCAGCCGTGACCGGCCGCAACGCCGGCACCAACTCGACCACCGTGCAGGCAGTCAATGCGGCCGAACTCGCCAGCGCCAGCGGCGCGGCGGCGATCACCCGCAGCAAGGCCGGCAGCAGCAAGTTCAACAGCGCGATGGCCGGCGCAGTCGCCTACAGCCTGATCGACAACGACACCGAAGCCTACGTAAAGAGCAGCACGCTCGGCAATGTCGACAACATCGCCGTGCGCGCGCTCAATGCCGGCGAGCAGACCGCGATCGCGATCAGCATCGGCGTGGAGGCCTCCGGCGGCTCGACCACCAGCGGCTCGTTCACCGGTTCGTTCTCCATCGCGCAGTCCGACAACAGCACCAAGGCGACCCTGCAGGACACGGTGGTAGCCGGCAGCGGTGTGGCGGACAGCGGCGTCGAGGTCACCGCCTATGATCGCGCGCGCATCGGCGCCGGCGGTGGCAGCTTCTACCTGAATACCGCCACAGGCAGCAACGCCAATATCGGCGCGGCGTTCACCTACGCCGAAGTCAACGATGACACCCGTGCGACCGTGTCCGGCGGCACCATCAGCGGCGTCAAGGCCGTGGCGATACGCGCCATCGACTCGGCGCTGATCGGCTCTGGCGCAGCGATGGCCGGCGGCGGCTCGCAGGCGAATGGCCTGGCCGGTGCGGGCATCTGGAACGAGATCGGCAACACCGCCAAGGCGTCCGTCAAGGACGGCGCGGTCATCTCGATCGACGGCGATATCGCCGTTTCCGCCCGCGCGGGCGCACCGGTTGGTGCATTGGATGGGTTGATCGACGGTGGCATCCAGGACAACTCCGGCTTCGACTTTGCCGGCACGGAGTTGTACGCCAACTCGGGCGAGGCTGGCCCGGTGGGTACCTCGATCGTCTCGGTGGCCGGGCTGGTCCAGGCCGGCAAGAACAACATCGGCCTGTCCTTTGTCGGCAGCAGCGTGCACAACACCCACGAGGTCGAGATCGCCGGCGCGCAGCTGGATGCCGGCCGCGGCCGGATCGACCTGGATGCCAGCGACAACACCCGCATCATCTCCGCCGCGGTGGGCGTGGGCGTGGCCAAGGACAAGTTCGCCGGCATGGGCTCGGCAACAGCGAACAGCATCGCCAACACCAGCAAGGTCGGCGTAACCGGATCCACCCTGGTCGGCAGCGCGATCGATGCGCAGGCGCGCGACCATTCGCGCATCGAGAGCTTGGCCGGCAACGTCACGGTTTCCAAGGGCACGGCCGCCGGCGCCGCGGTCACCTACAACCGCATCGCCAATACGGTGGAGGCCTCCGCCACCGGCAGCGACCTGACTGCCGACACGGTGGCGTTTGGCGCCCGCAACATGGCGTCGGTGCTGGCCGGCGCCGTCGCTGGCGCGGCAGGCAAGGACCTGGCGATCAGCGGCTCGTTCAGTTGGACCGAAAGCGACAGCGACGTGACCGCCGCGATCGTGGGCGGTGACGTGGTCGCCAACACTCTGGACGTGGATGCCGACAATGGCGCCACGCTGCAGACCCTGTCCGGCAGCGTGGCGGTGTCCAAGCAGGCGGCCATCGGTGCGGCGATCAATGTCGTGGACGTCAGCGACACCACCACGGCTCGCCTTGATGGCGCCGGACTGGACATCGCCGATGCCGTGAGCTTGGAGGCCAGTGGCAGCGGCGACGTGTACTCGCTTGCGGTCGCCGGCAGTGCCGCGGACGTCGCCATCGCCGGGTCCAATACCAACAACCTGATCGACAACACGGTGCAGGCCCTGGCCACCAACCTGCACGGCACGGGCGCGGCGACTGCGGCGAAAGCGGTGTCGCTCACCATCAAGGCCAGCAATTCGATGCACGCCAGCTCCCTGGCTGGCGCGGTCGTCGGCGCGAAGAGCGTCGCCGTGGGCGGCGCGATCGGCTACAACGCGATCGCTGGCCGCACGGCCGCTACCCTCAGTGATTCGGTGCTCGCCGTGACCGGCAGCGTCGATGTCGACGCACGTGCGATCGCGACCATCGACACCATCGCCGTCGCCGCAGGCGGCGCG
>JBBRWW010000077.1:0-13480 GCA_038248955.1 Lysobacterales bacterium | reverse complement strand
GTCGTGCTGTTGCTGCCATGGGTCAACCAGATCTGGCACATCTACGTGCTGATCTTCGTGCTGCAAAGTTGCTCCGCCGCGTTTACGCCGACCTTCCAGGCCACGATCCCGGAGGTGCTGCCCGATGAGGCCGACTACACCAAGGCGCTCTCGCTGTCGCGGCTGGCCTACGACCTGGAGAACCTGTTGAGTCCGGCGTTGGCCGCCGCGTTGCTCGCCGTGATCACCTACCAGGGATTGTTTTTTGGCACTGCCGTGGGCTTTCTGGGGTCGGCATTGCTGGTTATCTCGGTGGCACTGCCATACGCGCAGGCAGGTAAACCGGCCACCAGCATCCGGCGCAAACTCACCAGCGGACTGCGAATCTACCTCGCCACGCCACGGTTGCGGGGATTGCTGGCGCTCACCCTGGCCGCGGCGGCGGGCAGTGCGATGGTCATCGTCAACACGGTGGTGATCGTGCGCGACGGGCTTGCGCGACCCAACAGCGCGGTCGCCATCGCGTTGGCGTGTTTCGGCGCTGGCTCGATGTTGATGGCGTTCGTGCTGCCGCGCTTGCTCAAGCGCCACGCCGACCGCAGCGTGATGCTGGTTGCCGGCGCCGGACTGACCCTGGCATTGATCGGACTCGCCGCCGCCTGGCCCTTGTTGGCGGCCACTGCGCGTTGGCCGGCCTTGCTGGTGGACTGGTTCGTGCTGGGGGTGGCGTATTCCGCGCTGGTCACGCCGGGCGGGCTGCTGCTGCGCCGCTCCTCCAGCGAGGCTGATCGCCCGGCGCTGTTCGCGGCGCAGTTTTCGCTGTCGCACGCGTGCTGGTTGCTGGCCTATCCGCTCGTCGGCTGGCTCGGCGCCAAGGCCGGGATTCCTGCAGCGCTGTGGGCTATGGCGGCGCTTGCCGCTGCGGGCGTGGCGATCGCCGCGCGGTTGTGGCCGCGGAGCGACACCGAACAGGTGCCGCACGCCCATGACGACTTGCCGGCGGACCATCCGCACCTGGCCGTGCATGCCAGCACCGGAGATCACGTCCATGCCTTCGTGATCGATGACCTGCACACCCGTTGGCCTGCGCGTTAGCCCGGCTTCCATCCTTTCACCACAACGGAGTCATCCATGCCCCTCAAATTCCCCGCAATGCCCGCGCGACCCTTGCCTTTCTGGCAGGGGTGGGTCGCGGTCGCGATGCTGTGCGCGGCTTCTGCCGCAGTCGCCCACGGCGTCGCCGGTGGCGACAAGGTCTTCCTCGAGCAGGTCACGGGCAGGCAGCTGCTGCCCTTCATCTACCTCGGCGCAAAGCACATGGTCACCGGCTACGACCACCTGCTGTTCCTGTTCGGGGTGATCTTCTTCCTGTATCGGATGCGCGAGGTGGGGGCGTACGTGACGCTGTTCGCGATCGGCCACAGCGTCACGCTGCTGTACGGCGTGCTGGGCGGCGTGCACGTCAACGCGTACCTGGTGGACGCGATCATCGGCTTGTCGGTGGTGTACAAGGCGCTGGACAACCTGGGCGCGTTCAAGCGCTGGTTCGGGTTCCAGCCCAACACCAAGGCGGCGGTGTTGATCTTCGGCTTCTTCCACGGTTTCGGCCTGGCGACCAAGCTGCAGGCGTTCAATTTGTCGCGTGACGGGCTGGTCCCCAACATTCTTGCGTTCAACGTCGGCGTCGAACTCGGCCAATTGATGGCACTCAGCGCGATCCTGATCGCGATGGGTTTCTGGCGTCGCACCGACGCGTTCACCCGTCAGTCGTTCACCGCCAATGCCGTGCTGATGACCGCCGGCTTGGTGCTCATTGGCTACCAGCTCACTGGCTACTTCATTGCGTAATCGAGGAAACACCATGTCGCAGATCCAGAACGAATTGCCGTCGACGCGGCGCCTGCTCAAAGCCACCGCGCTTGCTGTCGCCGTGGCTGGCGTCATCCTGGTCACCACGGTGCTGCCGGCCGAATACGGGATCGACCCGACGGGCATGGGTGCCACGCTGGGGCTGGACGTGCTTGCCAGCAACGCCGCAGCGGCCGAACTTCAAGTGACCGCGGCTCCTGCTGATGTCCGATTGGATGCGGTCGGCCAGCCGCTCAAGCCGGTAGCAGCGACGGTAGTCAGCAAGCGCGAGGGCACCTATCGCCAGGACACCCTGTCGCTGACGCTGCCGCCCGGCAAGGGTGCCGAGATCAAGGCGGCGATGATGACCGGCGACGGCCTGGTTTTTCATTGGAAGGCCACGGGCGAAGTCGCCGTCGACATGCACGGCGAGCGAACGGGGGCTGCCAAGGACGAATACACCAGCTACTGGATCGAGAAGTCGCAGAAAGAGGCTTCCGGTACGTTCACCGCGCCGTTCGACGGAACGCACGGTTGGTACTGGGTCAATCAAGGCACCGAGCCGGTGACCGTGCAGGTCGAGGTTGCCGGTTTCCAGCAGAAGCTGTTCTATCCCGGTCATCAGTGACCGGAGTTCGTGATGCCGGCAGAACCGTTGCCGATCTTTGCTTTTACCAACCCTGGAGTAAATGACAATGTATGTTCGCCTGATGCTGGTCTCCGCCGTGTTCGCCTCGTCCGCCATGCTGTCGCAGTCGGCCAATGCCCACGATCCCAAGGAGTTCGACCGCATGCTGCAGATTGCCAAAGCGCAATCGGTGCCGGAGACCTGTGTTGAGTTGGCCGATCGAGGCTATTTCCCCAGCGACGCGGGCAACGCCGAGATCAAGGCGCTCAAGACGCGCTGCGACGCTGAGGCAGAGGCGGCGGCCAAGCCCAAGGCCGCGGTCAAGCCGGCTGCCAGAAAGACCAGGTAATCGCCCCTCCTGTATCCGGCTTGGGCTGCGACGTTTCCGGCATTCCCCGGCTGCTGGAGCGGTGTCGATGATCGAGATCCCGCGCCACACCTGCTTCAGTCGACTGGTCTTCGCCCAGATCATCGCGCTACTGAGGAAGCCGGCATTGCGTCGTTGGCCTGAGCCCGGCTGAGCACAGCCACGATCCGGTTGTCGGTGAGTCGCGATGTCTTCAAGGGGAACCTCCTCGGGTAAGGCTACGAGGGAATTCCACTTCTGACCGCCGCTATTTCCCCGGGGGGATTGCTTTCGGTTGCCATGCCTTCACGGATGGGGGAATAGCCTGCTTCGGCGGGGAGGGCGTGGCCGATGCTTGTCGATCGCCCTCCGACTGCATAGGTCGGGAGAACGCAGACATGTTCGTCGAACAGATGTTGCCCATGGCACGCAAACGGCTCGTAACGATCGAAGGGGCTGCCTCCGTGACCGATGTGGCGGAGGCGATGTCCAAGCCGCACGCCGATCTCGTTGTCGTCTGCAACGAGACCGGAAGCATGGTCGGGGTGATCACCAAGACCGACGTCGTATCGCAGATCGGTCGCTGCGGCGCGGGCGGGTGCTCTGTCCGGGTGGACACCATCATGACGCGCGGGGTTTTGTCCTGCCGGGCCAGCGAGTGGTTGCAGGACGTATGGACGGCGATGAAGGCCCGCGGCCTGCAGCGCGTTCCGGTGGTCGGAGACGACGGCAAGCCCATCGGCATCCTGTACTCACGCGATGTCCTCCAAAGCTTGCTCGGCGAAGTTGAAGACGAGGAAACGCTGCTTCGCGACTACGTGATGAACGTGGGCTATCGATGAAGCCGTTCACACGGAAGGGCCTGCCCGTCAAAGGAGCAACCGCATGACGCACGAAATCCCCGGGACTGAAAACGCCGCGTTGCAGCGCCAACGTGCGCTCGCCCGGTGGGACAACGAAGGTGGTGCCGGTTCCGGCGCCCCGCAACTGGATGCGACATCGGTCAACGTGACCCTGGCGACGCCGGCAATGACCGAGTCCGAATGGATGGTGCTGCACAGCCGGATAATCGCGCTGGAGAACCTGGTGACCTCACTGCTGGCCACCGCAACCGAGCACCAACTGGAACTGGCCCGCGACATGGCTGCCTTCATCACGCCGCGCGCTGGCTACACGCGGCACCCGCTCACGATCCACGCGGCGGCCCACATGATGCAAGTTGTCGAGCGCGCCTCGCTGTTGCGCGGCGGCGAACCGGCGAAGCGTCCTGAGTGAGCGGTCCAGGGCATGCCGCAAATATCGCGGCCTTTGCTTCGGCCTCTGGCGCTGGCCCGGCAGCGGCGGAGCAAACCGCCGGATCGTCGCGGCGTGCGCGCCGGCCTGCGCATCTCCGCCACCGGCAGGTCCAGGTGGGGCGGCCGAGCGTCGTTTCCCCTGCTGTTCGTAAAGTATCGATTAACACCAGCTAGCCCGTTCGCCGGGGTCAGCCAGCAACTCCTGGATATTGGCCTCGATGACCCGATAGCCGACGTTGCCATAGAGCTTCTGACGCCCTTCGGGGAGCAGGAAGGTGGGGCTGCCTTCGACAAGATGCTTCTCCTTGGCATCGAAGTCCGCGCACAGCGCCGCATGGGCCGCGCCACTGTCGATCTGCCTGCGAAGATCGGCCAGGGGCAAACCAAGGTCGGCAGCAATGCCTTCCTGATAGGTACGCTCGGCGATATCCTGCAGATCCCGAAAGAATCCGAGACGGCACCGCCACAGCGCCTCTTCGAACAGGTTCTTGCCGTTGAACCGCACCTGGGGCGCTGCGGATATTTCGCCAGACTTCTCCAGCAGCTGAATGGCCTTGAGAAACAGGTGGCAACTCGCCGACGTGGCGGGCCTGTTCCTGGTCCATATCTCGGGATGAATATCGATGTGATCGAAGCGCGCAGCCACCTGCTGCACGTGCTGGCCATAGGCCGCCGCGCCGCCCTTGTCACCCCAGCCCGCATCGAGATGCGCGTGGACATCACCGAACAGCGGAAGAAACTGGTACTCCACACAAACCTCGTCGCCGAATTGCCGTCGCAATTCGTCCAGCTTGATCTGTGCCGCGTAGGCCCATACGCAGAGCACATCGGAAAAATAGGAGATCGCTATCGTCATCGCCGGGTCACCCATCCGCGTGCACTCCTGTCGTCGACTGCTTTTGCAGGTCCATCAACCAATAGTCGTGATGGAACTGACATCCCATCGCCGACATACCCTCCCGAAACGCACGACTAAACGATGTATCGGTCCCATCGCGCATAGGAGTCCTTGATCCTGCCGCGCGGCAACGCCAGAAGAACCAGCAGCGCTCCGCTGATCACGCCGTTCCAGGTCGCCAGCGACGAGGCGGCGCCATCGAGCAGCCACGGCGCGGCGATCAGCCAGGCGCCCAGCGGGACAATGATGAAGCGCGCCGCACGGGCCACCTCGGAAAACGCCATGACGGCGAACGTCACGACCACCGCGCCGATCAGGTGATCGCTGTTGGCCATTGCGCCGGAGCTGTCGAAGGCGATCCGCGTGAAGGTCAGCCACACGCCGATCGCGATGCTGAGCAGCAGCGTCCATGGATAGGTGACGCCGCGCGTGGCCTGCGCAATCTGTTCGCGGGTCGTTCCGATCAGTCCTTTGGACGTGTCGGCGCTGCCGCCTTCCATCGCGTCGCCGGTCCAGAAGGTGCGCCAGAACGGTTTGCCTTTGCGGTGCGCATCGACCATGAATTGGCCCATCGCCACGAATTCATTCAGCGAGTACGGAATCATCACCACCATGGCGAGCGCCGCGACCAGGCACAGCGTGCACCAGGTACCGATCACGATCGGCTGGATGATGACGAAGTAGACGCTCACCACGCCCAGCGGCAGGACCAGGATGGCCAGCGCGAGCACCATCCACGGCATGGTGCGCCAGCGGGTTTTTCCGCCCATCCAGATCATCACCAGCTCGGCCATGTAGACGATGCCGCCCAGGGCGCCATCGGCAATCGGCCAGGCCTTGGACGCATCGGAGGTGATGATCGTCTCCGTGCCATTCATCACGCCCGTCATTTCGCCACTACCCGCGAAGAAGGGCTCCCAGACGGAGTCGATGTGGCCGAGCTGATAGGCGCCCAGGACGCGCGAGATCAGAAACCCGATCAGGGCCAGTACCCCGATCGGCATGCGCTGCAGCCAGCTCGACGGCGTATAGGCCCAGCCCGGCGGCACATCCGGCTTGCCCATCATGCCGGCCATGCTCATGCCGGGCATCATCGGAATCAGCACGGACAGCGCGATCACCAGCGCACCGACCAGCGTGCCGTTGGCATAGGCCTCCGGCAACGGTGTCCAGAACACCAGCGGTGCGAACAATAGCCACACGCCGACGAAGGCGTTGGCCCACTGCGCCCAGGGATTGCGACGCCAGGCGTCTGCGGAAAGCACACTGAAGACGATCACCAGGATGCCGCTGATGACATCGCTCCAGGTCATCAGCAGGTTGCGCAGCTCGAACGCGGGCAGCCCGCGTTCAGTCATCACCCGCAGCTGGTTGGCATCGGGGACGAAGTCGCTCATGTAGCCGAGCGTGAACGCGCTGGTCAGCAGCCAGAAGCCCAGCATCAGGTTGAGATAGTGGGGCCACAGCATCTTGCGATGGTCTTCCACCATCATGTTCGGATGCGCGGTCGCGTGTTCCATCGGGGTGCCGCGTGGCACCAGCGTCATGCCGCACGTGGGGCAATTGCCCGGTTCGCTGCGCACGACTTCCGGGTGCATCGGGCAGGTGAATTCGACTGCGTGGTCGGGATCCATCATGCGGCCATGCCCGGCATGGCCTGCGACCGGATCCGGGCGCAGTTCCAGCGGCATGCCGCACTTTGGGCACGAGCCGGGTTTACTGGCCACGACCTCGGGGTGCATCGGACAAGTGTATTCGCCCCCCTGCGGCGCCGCGACAGGTTCCAGGGCCATGCCGCAACGCGGACAGTTGCCCGGCGAAGACTGCCGGACTTCCGGGTGCATGGGGCAGGCATGCATCACGCCGCCGTGATCGGGTGCCGGTTCCCCGGGAAGGGTCGCGGGACGGCTGCCCTCAGCGTGCGTCTGCGCGTGTTCTTGCGCTGACGCTGGCATCGCGGCACGAACGGGCTGCCCGGTCGCTTCCGGCTCGGCACGCTGCGTCTTCTCCAGGGTCGCTGGCGGCTCCAGGCCATGCTCGCGGTACCAGCCGAGCGGGTCGGCCTTCAACGCCGCCACCATCTTCGGCAGGGTCTGACGCAGCGAATGGCTGGGTTCCCAGTCGAGCAAGGTGCGGGCGCGGGTGATATCGAGAGCGTAGTGATCATTGGCCCGGTCGATCATCCACGGCTTGATGAATGGATCCTGGCCGGGGATGTGGTCCTGAAGCCACGCGCCGGCCTTGGCTATCGGTCCGGGAACGTCGTGCGTTTCCCACGAGTCGCCATGAATCAGCCGCTGGAAGGAATGCTGCAACTCGTCGTAGCTCAGGGTCTCCGGTTCGCCGACGAGAATCGCCACCTCAGGCGGCAGTTGGGCGCGACGCTCGATGGTGCGCGCGATCACGTCCACCACGTCGTCCAGATGGATGAAAGACTGGCCGTGGGATGTCTCGCCGGAATACAGGTGACCGGCGAACTGCCGCTCGTAGATGCGCTGAATCTGGTGCGCGAGAGGCGGCGAGTGGCAGACGTCATCATAGACACCGGCGAAACGCAGGATCACGGCGGGAATCGCGCCGTGCTCCGACCGGATAAGCGCCTCGGTGCGGACCTTGGACTCCGGGTAGGCCCAGGTTGGACCGATCGGCGAATCCTCGGTAATGAACACGCCGGGTTCGCCCGGCTGGTGCACGAGCATGGTGCTGGCGAAGATGAACTGCTCGACCTCGAAACCCTCGCGCAGCCCACGAAGGAGGCGACCAGTACCCTCGACCGTGATCTGTTGGTATTTCGGGCTCGGCTTGCCGAGAAAATCGTAGTAGGCGGCAAGGTGGACCACGGCGGCGATATGCGACCCGTGGTGTTCACGCAGGATGCGCAGCCCCTCGCGAACGCTGTCCTCGGACGCGACATCGACGGCGATATACACACAGTCAACCGGAGGCGGCGCGGGCGCCTTGCGGTCGAAACCCACGACGTCGCTGAAGCGTCCGGTCAGCCGCCGCATCACCGCGTCGCCAATACGTCCGTTGGACCCCGTAACGAGGATGATGTTTTTTTCCGGAGTCATGACAGTCGATCCTGTTGTCTGTTGGGCCATGTTGGTTCATCGACCATGCGCTTGATGGCGACAATCGATACTGGTGGTCGGCAATGATGTTCTGATGGACGCCAGACGGGATGGATATTGGGCGTTGTCTCAGGCGTTCGGCCAAAGCGAGAGTCGCAGCCTTGACGAGTGCCGCCTCTCCCCAATGCCGATGGCTTCCAGACGGCTCATGACACTTCTCCTGCTTGAGGTGACGCCGCGTAGGAAGCGCGGTGCAATTTCGTGGTTTCTTGTTCCCGTGGCCTATGGACCTGGGCGTCAGCCGAGGGGCGTGGCGTGAGTCGACGCCAGGGGCGCGCGCGCCTGTATTCGGGTGAGCTGTCGGCGTTTGACCAGCGCGTAGATGACGGGAATGACGACCAGCGTCAGCACGGTCGAGGACACCATGCCGCCGACCATCGGCGCGGCGATGCGGCGCATCACCTCCGACCCGGTGCCGGTGCTCCACATGATCGGCAACAGGCCGGCCATGATCGCGACCACGGTCATCATCTTCGGCCGTACGCGTTCCACCGCACCTTCGACGATCGCGGCATTGAGATCGTCAAGGCTCAACGACTTGCCTTCGCTCCTGCGTTGCGCAGCCCGCGCCTCCAGCGCGTGATCGAGATAGATCAGCATGATCACGCCGGTCTCTGCGGCCACGCCCGCCAGGGCGATGAAGCCCACGGCTACCGCCACGCTGAAGTTGTAGTCCAGTGCCCACATCAGCCAGACACCGCCAACCAGGGCGAACGGCACCGACAACATCACGATCAACGATTCGGTCACGCGCCGGAAGTTCAGGTAGAGCAACAGGAAGATCAACGACAGCGTCAGCGGCACCACGATCTTCATCTTGGCGATCGCCCGCTGCATGTATTCGTATTGCCCGCTCCAGGTCGCGTAGTAACCCGGTGGAAACTTGACCGATTTGGCAACGGCCTCCTGCGCCTGGCGCACATAGCCCCCCAGGTCGCTGTTGCGCGTGTCGACGTAGATATACGCCGACAGCAGCGCATTCTCGGTGCGGATCGACGGCGGCCCCTTGCTTACCGAGATCGTGGCCAGTTCGCCCAGTGGCACCTGCGCACCATCCATGGTCGACACCAGTACCTCATTGGCGATGCGCTGGGGATCGCTGCGCAACTCACGCGGGTAGCGCACGATGACGCCGAACCGCTCCCGGCCCTCGACCGTCGTGGTCACCATTTCTCCGCCCAACGCCGCAGCGATCACGTCCTGTACTTCGCCCACGGCCAGTCCGTAGCGTGCCAACTGACGCAGGTCGGGTTCGACATCGAGGTAGTAGCCGCCGGTAAGGCGCTCGGCATACGCACTGGTGGTGCCAGGCACGCTACGTACCACGCTCTCGATCTGCCTGGCCAAGCGCTCCATCTCGGCCAGGTCACTACCGAATACCTTGATGCCGATCGGCGTGCGGATGCCGGTCGACAACATGTCGGTGCGCGCCTTGATCGGCATCGTCCACGAGTTGGCCACGCCCGGGAACTGCAATGCCTGGTCCATCTCGGCGATCAGCTTGTCCACGGTCATGCCATCGCGCCATCGCTCCTCGGGCTTGAGGTTGATGACGGTCTCGAACATCTCCAGCGGCGCCGGATCGGTTGCGGTCAGGGCGCGACCGGCCTTGCCGAACACTGATTCGACCTCCGGAAACGTCTTGATGATCCGGTCCTGCTGCTGTAGCAGCTCGGCGGCTTTGGTCACCGACATGCCCGGCAGCGAGGCCGGCATGTAGAGCAGGGTGCCTTCGTTGAGGGTCGGCATGAACTCGCTGCCCAGCTTTGAGGCCGGCCAGACGCTCACCAGCAGCACCAACGCTGCCACGCCCAGCGTCGCAACCTTGTGACGCAGCACCACCGCGATGATCGGCCGGTAGATCGCGATCAGGAACCGGTTCACCGGGTTCTTTTCCTCGGGCATGATCTTGCCGCGGATAAACAGCAGCATCAGCACCGGCACCAGCGTGACCGAGAGCAGGGCGCCGCCGGCCATCGAGAACGTCTTGGTGAAGGCCAGCGGATGGAACAGCCGTCCTTCCTGCGCTTCCAGGGCGAACACCGGCAGGAACGACACGGTGATTATCAGCAGGCTGAAGAACAACGCCGGCCCCACCTCCTTGCACGCATCGATGATCAGCTGGATCCGGGGCTTGCTGCCGTCGTCGCGCTCGATGTGTTTGTGCGCGTTCTCGATCATGACGATGGCCGCATCGACCATGGCGCCGATCGCGATCGCGATGCCGCCCAGGCTCATGATGTTGGAGTTCATGCCCAGCGCATGCATCGCGATGAACGCGATCAACACGCCGATCGGCAGCATCACGATCGCGACCAGGGCGCTGCGCACGTGGAACAGGAAGATCACGCACACCAGCGCCACGATGAGGCTTTCCTCGAGCAGCGTCCTGCGCAGGGTGGCGATCGCGCGGTTGATCAGGTCGGAGCGGTCGTACACGGCCTTGATGGTCACGCCGGCGGGCAGGCCGGCCTGGATCTCGGTGATCTTCTGCTTGAGATTCTCGATGACGGACAGTGCGTTCTCGCCGTAACGGGCGACGGCTATCCCGGCGACGGTCTCTCCTTCGCCATTGAGCTCGGCGATGCCACGACGCTCATCGGGGACCAGCTCGACGCGGGCGATGTCGCCGATCAGCACGGGCGTGCCGGCTTGGGACTTGAGCACGAGGTTCTCGATGTCCTCGATTCCGCGCAGGTAGCCGCGGCCACGCACCATGTACTCGGTTTCGGTCATCTCGATGACCCGGCCGCCCACGTCGCGATTGCCCTGCGCGATCACTTCGGAAATTCGCGAGAGCGGTACGCCGTATTGGCGGAGCTTGCCCGGGTCCACGGTGACCGAGTACTGCCGCACGAAACCACCGACGCTGGCGACCTCGGCCACGCCCGGCGCCTTGGTCAGCTGGTAGCGCACGTACCAGTCCTGGATCGCGCGTAACTCATCAAGCGACTTCTGTTTGCCTTCCAATACGTACTGGTAGACCCAGCCGACCCCGGTGGCATCGGGGCCGAGCGTGGGCGTCACGCCGGCAGGCAGTTTCTTCGAGGCGAAGTTGAGGTACTCGAGCACGCGCGAGCGCGCCCAGTAGATGTCGGTGCCGTCCTCGAAGATCACGTAGACGAACGACGCGCCGAAGAACGAGAAGCCGCGCACGACCTTGGAGCGCGGCACCGCCAGCATCGCGGTGGTGAGCGGGTAGGTGACCTGGTCCTCGACTACCTGCGGCCCTTGCCCAGGCACTTCGGTGAACACGATCACCTGCACGTCCGACAGGTCAGGTAGCGCGTCCAAAGGGGTATTGATGACTGCGTAGATACCGCCGGCCGTCACCGCGACGGCCATCACCAGTACCAGGAAGACGTTGCGCACCGACCATTCGATGAGACGCGAGAGCATGTCAGTGCTCCGTCACAGGCTGGTCGTTACCGGCACCGCCCGTGTTCCCCGGTGGAGCCGTCTGCTCGCCGTGACCGCTGTGATCGACGGGCGCCGGCGGCCGGGTGCCCCGATTGCCCCCGGTCGGCGCGGCGGATGGTTTCGTGGCCGGAGTTGCAGTGGCCGGAGGCGCAGCGGATGGAGATCGGGCAGCAGGCGTGGCCGCGCCCTGATCCGCACTCATGCCCTCCAGCGCCGACTGCAGGTTGCTTTCGGCATCGATCAGGAAGTTCGCCGATACCACCACGAGTTCGCCTTCCCTGACGCCCTCGCGAATTTCGACCAGGTCGCCCGCGCGCTGGCCCACGACCACCGCGCGCGGCTCAAACCGCCCCTGGGCGACCTGCACCAGGACGAGCTGCCGCGTGCCGCTGTCGAGCACGGCCGAGCGCGGTACGGTCAGCACCGCAGCGGACGTGTCCTGGGTCAGTGTCACGTCGCCAAACAGGCCTGGACGCAGCACGCCGTCCGGATTGGGGAGCGCAACACGCACCCCGAGGCTGCGCGTCGCCGCGTCGATCACCGGTTGAACGAACGTTACCCGCCCGGAAAACGTCTCACCGGGCAGCGTCGGCGATTGGAACGTGGCGCGCTGGCCGACGGCCACACCGCCAGCGCTCGAAGCCGGCACGTTGGCGATCAGCCATACCGTCGACAGGTCGGCCAACCGCAGGATCGTTTCGCCAGCGGCAAAGCGCGCGCCTTGCACGATCGGCTTGTCGACGACCACTGCGTTGGCCGGCGAAGTCAGGACGAGGCTGCCACGGGTCGGGTTCCGCCCGCCACGCTCCTGGCCAAGCTGGGCCAGCTGCGCGTCGCTGATATCCCAGTTGCGCAGGCGGGCGCGGGACGCATCGCGCAGGCGACGCATGGTACTCGCGCTGGCGGGGTCGCTGTCCTGCAGCTTGCGGGCGGCTGCGTCCGCGATGCGGTAGTCGTTCTGGGCGGCCAGCAGCTCGGGGCTGTAGACCGACAGCAATGGCTGGCCACGGCGGACCGCCATCCCGGTCTGGTTGGCAAACAAGCGCTCGACCCAGCCTTCGAACCTGGGCGCGATCACGTACTGGCGGGTCTCGTCCACCTGCACTGTCGCGCTGGCGCGGATACTGGGCGAGAGTCCCTGCAGTCGCACGCGCTCGGTGCGTACGCCGAGCTTCTGCACCTTCTCCGGAGAGATGACCACGGTGCCGGGCTTTGCGGGCGCTTCGCCGCCTTCGTAGACGGGGATGTAGTCCATCCCCATGGCGTCCTTCTTCGGTACCGCCGAGGTGTCCGGCAGGCCCATCGGGTTGCGGAAGTACAAAACCTTGCGGGGCTGGTCGGGACCGGCCGCCGCGGGCGCCTGGCCGCTGTCGGAACGGAATCCGCGGCCCGCGAACCAGCCGGCGGCCAGCGCGACGGTGACGACGGCGGCTGCGGCTGCGGCGAGCCAGTAGGAACGCTTCATGGTGTTGCTCCATCGATGGCGCGCACGGCGGCGGCGCCCAGAAATTCGTCGCGGCGGGCGTCGATACGAGCCAGGTCGGCGCCTTGCCATTCACGCAAGGCTTCCAGCAGGGTTCCAAAATCGACCTCGCCAACCTGATAGCTCGCCATCGCCGAATTGAAGTTCGCGTCGGACTGCGGGAGCAGGGTCTTCTCGATCAACTGGCGCTGTTCGCGGGCGCTCACCCACCGGGCCCACGCGGCTCCGAGACGACCTTCAAGCTCGCTGCGGACTGCATCGGCGCGGGCGAGCGCGGCGTCCTGAAGCGAACGCGACTCCCGCTCGCGCTCGCGGCGGGCGCGTTGCTGGAATGGGATCTCCACCTCCAGCATCACTTCGTAGCTGTCCAAGCGATTGCCGCGCTGCATCGAACCGACACCCAGGGTGATGTCGGGAAACCGGTTGCGCCGCTGCAGGTCGACATTGCTGCC
>JBBRWW010000076.1:0-13553 GCA_038248955.1 Lysobacterales bacterium | reverse complement strand
CGCGACGCAGCATCTCCGAGCCCAGGATGGTGCGCATCACGGTCCGTTTTCCGGCAGCCTCCTCACGCTGGGAGATGTTCAACTTCGTCGCCTTGGCCATGATCGGATCCATTTTTTCGGTCATGCCATCGAGCATCGCCATTGCCGGGTATGTGGTGACCAGGTACAGGTCGGCATCCTCCGGCCGTCGCGGAGACGCGTTGTAAACCCGATAGTCCAGCACGATCCCCGCCTCCTTCGAGGCGTCCATCGTGCCCCGCCAGGTAGTGGCCAGGAACTTCATGTAGTTCTCGTACTGGCCATCCATGACCTTGACCGACGTCACCACCACCACTGGCCCATCCTTGTACGGACGTTCCTGTGCGCTGCTGACGCTGGACAGCAGCAACAACAGCATGGCGCACCACACCTGACGACTGTTCATCGTTTTGCTCCGGACAAAGTGCTGCGGAAGCAATCCTCCGCAGAGCGGCGCGCCACCCACTCGGCGACCGGCACGATGGGTAACGCGCGACATCGGACACACCGGCCAGACGATGACCGCGGTCTCGGCGATTGGCCGTTGGAGCGCGAAGCCAGATGCGGACGCAGTGCCGTCGCCTGAATGCCGCATCCGGATCGGTCCAACGCGCCCCACCCTTTTCAGGCGCGTGTTGCGTTGCAGCGCAGCAAATCTCCGCTGCCCATTCGTACAGTGTCCCGGTCCGTATAACAGGCAGAGCATCCGGCGTGCATTACACCGCGCCTGGGAGGGCATGCCATGACACGCGATCCGCTCGTTGTTTCCCGCCTCCAAACCTTGCAACGCAAGATCCGCCGTACCGCCGCGACCTGCCTCGCGGTGGCCGCGTTCTGGTCTGGCACCGCTGCAGCGCTCGATTGCGGTGCCAATAATGGCTACACCTGCCAGGGGACGCAGTCCCAGTATGCGGGCGGCTTCAATCCCGGCGTCGGCTACGGCGGGTTCGGCGGCGGCACCTGCAGCGCCTCGAAAACCCCGGTGATCTTCATCCACGGCAATGGCGACAGCGCCATCAGCTTCGACATGCCACCCGGCGCGGTATCGGGCTATGCCACCCCCTCGCGCTCGCCCTACGACGAACTCAAGGCAGCCGGTTACAACGACTGCGAACTGTTCGGCGTCACCTATCTGTCCGCCGACGAGCGCGCCAACCCGCAGATCAACTACCACGAGCCCTATACCTACAACCTGCTCAAGGCCTACATCGACAAGGTCAAGGCCTACACCGGCAAGTCGCAGGTGGACATCGTCGCGCATTCGCTGGGCAGCTCGATGGCGCTGGCCATGATCAAGTACAAGGGCTACCAGGGCAGCGTGCGGCGCTTCATCAACATTGGCGGTGGCATCCGCGGCCTGCAGACCTGCCTGTACACCGGCTACCAGAACTCGCTCGCGCAAACCTGCAACGCCGAGGCCTACGTGTACCCCTATGACTACTACACCTTCGGCTTGTATCCGAGCAGCGGCGCGCTTTATTACGGCTACAACCGCTGGACCGGGAGCGGCTCGGGCTCGATGCGCACCCTGCCCGCCAGCTGGACTGCGATCCAGTTCTACACGATCACGGCAGGCCTGCACGACCAGGTGCACTGCTTCACCACCAGCTACGCCGGGACCTGTCCCAGCGGCGCGTTGTTCAATGCCCGCAGCAATGTCGTTGCGCAGGTCGGCGTCGGCTTAGGCAGCAGTGCCTACAGCTACGACTGGAACTGGAAAGACGGCATGCCGGTCAACGCCGGCGGCGGCGACAGCAGTCAGGGCGTCGGCCATTTCCGTTCGCTGGCCAATACCGGCGTGATCGTGCGCAACATGCTCACCACCACCTGCACCACCGGCTGTGCCAGTGGCTACGCAGGCGTCAACGGACCGACGACGAATCTCTGACGCTGGGAGCAAAAGGGTCAACAAAAGGGGTCAGGTTTGTTTATCAATCAAATGAACCTGACCCCGTTTCCGCCTGCGAACGTGACCCCGCCCTTTGGATGCAGGGGCTGAACGGCAGAACCGGTGACGCGACACGCATGCCCTCGACGTGACGTCATGTTCATCGGTGCTGCGCAAACTGCACGCACCAGTCACCGCACCGAAGGAAACAAGCATGTCCATGCGCAGCCCTCCTACTCTCGCACTTGCCGTCTGCCTCGCGTTGTCCGCCGTCGGCGGCGCCGTCCAGGCCCAGACCTTGGGTTACAACGTCCGTACCGGCGATGTCTGGGTCGACAACCGCCTGGGGGAGATCAACGATTACGGAACCCGCTATCGCGACCCGTTCATCAACGAACTCAGCACCAACTATGGCGCGCCGCGACCGTACGTCACTGAATTGCTGACCGTGCGCCGCTGGGCCCCGGCAGATGTCTACTACGCCTGCGCCATCGCCCATGCGCTACACCGACCGTGCGCCGAGATCGTGAGTGAGTACGACCGCAATCCTGGACAGGGCTGGGGTGTCATGGCCAAGCGCATGGGTATCAAGCCCGGCTCGAAGGCTTTCCACGAGCTCAAGCGCGGCACCGTTTCCACCTACGACCGCTGGGGTTACCCGGTGGTGATCGACCGCGACGTGCACGTCGACTGGTCGAAGCATGGCCCTGGCCACGGCAAGGCGATGCCTCATGAAATGAAGCCGGGCAAGAGCGGGCATGTGGCAGCGCCGATGCATTCGAGTGGCCATGGCAAGGCCGATGGAGGCAGCGCTGAGGCCAAGACCAAGGCCAAGACGACGGGCAAGGCACAGGAGAAAGGCAAGGGCCACGGGCACGGAAAGGGCGGATAAGTCACCCGAGTGACACCGGGAAGGCGGCCTCGGCCGCCTTCTTTCTATCTGGCCGCCGCCGAAAAAGTGTCGGATTGAAGGGACCCGCGTTCCACAGACACCTGGAGATGGAGACAACCCCGGAGGTGTTGAATGCAGCCGCAGCGGTTCACGGCGAAATTCAAGCGGGCGCCCGTGCGGTTGCTGGAACGCAGCGACAAGCCCGTGACGCCGGTCGCAGCGGGGCCGGGCGTGGCGAGTAACCATCGGTACACGTGGCGCGATGCGTTGCACGTCCACGGCGGCCACGCATTGGCCGGATCAGGTAAGCGCTCGCCACCGGTGCAAGCGGAGCGGGACGATCCAGAACCCGGAGCCGTATCTTGATGACCTGTCCGTGGAATCGGGCCACCTCAACCCGACCGCTTTTTCAACGGCTCCCGTTTCAATCTCGTGCCAGGGATTGTCGGTGTCAGGAATGATCCCCTTCCGAATTGCGCCCTGCCGTTTGCCCGGTTGACCCCGGCTTTGCCGGCAAAGACGCCGCGCGGTTCAAGCCCCCAAGCACGTAACCGGCCACGCCACTGAGGATGCCGGTGATGCCGTTGGAGTTCAGCAATCCCAGCATCGCCAACACCGTGGCCGATGCGATCACCAGCATCACGGTGAGCAGCTGCAGAACCTGCAGGCGTTCGATCATGCGGAAGAACGCAGGTGCGCCCTCCTTTCCGGCGCGCCACACCCCAATGACACCGACCAGTGTGAAGCCTACGGCGAGGATACCGACGGGCAACGCGGTTGCGTTGATCATCGAGATGACATTGGCAGTGGAGACGCTGATCGTGGATTCGGGAGCCATGGGTGTCTCCGGTGGTGGGATGGGAAATCGCGATGGGTGACCCGGGTCTACGGCGAGCTGGCCGGGTGGATGCGCGCCGGAGTCGCTGGCAACGCGCAGGCCCCGCATTCGACATGCGACCTGCCCGGGTCCGGCCGCCGGTGCTTCCCGCCGCGCCGCGCCGGATGGAACATGCCCGCGCATCGTGCGCACCCTGGAACTCGGTGACGCATGCCCCATCGCGACCCCGTTCGGCCCTCTTGTCCCACTTTTTTCGAGCCCGCACAAGCAAATGCCGCTAGAGTCGGCGCTGGATCGTGCGCTTACGCCGGGGAAGAACAGATGCGTTACCGGGCGTTCATCAGCTACAGCCACAAGGACGCGCGCTGGGCCAGCTGGCTGCATCGGAGCCTGGAGGGATACCGGGTTCCGGCACGCCTGCGCGGCGCCGCCGGTGCGTTCGGACGACTGCCCGACAGACTGTCGCCGGTCTTCCGCGACCGCGAAGACCTGGCAAGCGCAGGCGAACTCGGTCCGACGATCGAGGCCGCGCTCGTGCAGTCCGAGGCGCTGATCGTGGTCTGCTCGCCTGCGTCTGCGCACTCGACCTGGGTCAACCAGGAAATCCAGCATTTCAAGCGAACCGGCCGCGCGGACCGGATCTTTTGCCTGATCGTCGCGGGCGAACCGCATGCCGGCGACGACCAGGAATGCTTCGCGCCGGCGCTGCTTGGCATCGACTCCGGCCACGAGACGATGGCAACGCAGCCCATCGAGCCGCTCGCCGCCGATGTACGCCCCGGCAAGGATGGCAAGGCGCTGGCGCGGGTCAAGCTGCTCGCCGGCCTGCTGGGCGTCGAGCTGGATCGCCTTCGGCAGCGCGAGGCGGCGCGACGACACCGGCGCCTGCTCGCCGTCGCCGCGCTCGCGCTGCTGGTGGCAGTCACCACGTCTTTGCTCGCGTTCCAGGCCATGGTCGCCCGCGATGCTGCCCAACGGCGGCAAAAGCAGGCCGAGGCCCTGGTCGGCTTCATGCTCGGCGACCTCAACGAAAAGCTGGCGCAGGTGTCGCGGCTGGACATCCTGGAGTCGGTCAACAACCAGGCGATGGCTTATTTCAAAAGCATCCCCGCGACCGACCTCACCGACCAGTCACTCGAGCAGCGCGCCCAGGCACTGGTCAAGATCGGCAACGTCCGCATGGACCAAGGGCACCTACCCGATGCGCTGGACAGCTACCGGGCGGCCGAGACCCTGGCCGCGCGGCTGGCCGCGACGGCCCCCGGCGACGTCGACCGGCAGCTCGCGCATGCCGACTCCCTCATGTACATCGGCACGGCGCACTGGTACCAGGGCGAGCTGCCGAAAGCGCAGGCGCGCTTCGAAGCCGCCCAGACGGTCCTGCGCCGAACCCGAGCGCTGGCGCCCACCGATCCCCGGCTGATGCTCCAGCTGTCCACGCTCGACAACAACATCGGCCACGTGCTTGAAGCGCGCGGCCAGCTCGGCCAAGCGCGCGCACATTACCAGGACATGCTCGGGCATGTCCGCGAGCTGGTCGCGACCGATCCGGAAAACCGCAACTGGGCCGCGCAACTGGGGCTGGCACACAACAACCTGGCCAAGATGGCCCTGCTGCACGGCGAGCTCGCCGTTGCCATCGACGAATACCGCAAGGACGTCGATATCCAACGCCAACTGGCCGCGGACGACCCGGGCGACAACGTCCAGGCCGAGCGACTGGTGTGGTCGCGTGCCGCCCTGGGCCGCACGCTGGCGCTGGGTGGCCACATCGATGCGGGCATCAGCCAGCTGCGACAATCGCTCGCCGGAGCCGAACGCCTGGTCGCGCTCGAATCGGGCAGCACCGCATTCCAGGAGGACCGCGGCCTATACGCGACCCAGCTCGCGCGCCTGCTCAGGACCACCGGTAACGAGGTTGAAGCGGCCGCACTGTCCCGCAAGGGCATCCACGACCTGGCCGCGTTGGTCGGCCAGAGTCCGGACAACCCCGGCTGGGTGCGCGAGTTGGCCGAAGCGCGGATCGAGCAGGCGGAGCAGGCCGCGCAGGCACGCGACCGCAGCCGCCAAGCACGCGCAAAGGACCAGGCCAGGCAAGCATTGGCGATCCTGGAACCCCTGCTGCAGAAGCAGCCGGACGATCGCGCCACCGTGCTCGCCACCACGCGCGCACGCCTGGTGCTGGCGACCGTCAGCGACGACGCCGCTGCCGCGCAGGCGCTGCGCGAACACAGCCTGAGCACGACGCGCGCGCAGTCGACGGGTCGGGAGGATCCACGCCTGCTGGCGCTCCAGGTCGAGTCACTGTTGGCCCTCGGGCGCCGGACCGACGCGCTGGCCCTGCTGCCCCGCCTGTGGCGCACGGGCTACCGCGACCCGGAACTGTCCGCCACGTTGAAGCGGCACGGCATCAATTCCCCGCCCGCCGTTGCCCCCCTGCCCGGCCCGGCGAAGTCGACGGCTGAGGCGTCCTTCGGCGATTGAAGGCTGCCATGGCACCGCGCAGGCCGGGCCAGGCACCGTTGCGGTGCGTGCGCCGCCCGCAAACTGTGACGCACTGCTGATATTGAGTCCGTTAGGGAGTAGGCTCGGGACCTCGGTCGCACCGCGACGCGACGGCCGGGCGTGGTCCCCGCGCGTCGCAACCGCCAGGAGCCCCCCATGAGCAGCAAGCAACCCGACGAGCGCGAAGAACAGCTCACGAACGAACCCGACAACCCGGCGCAGGAACAGTCTGCGGAAGCGCAGCGCCAGGCGAAGCCATCGGATCCTGAAAGCGATGTGTCCAGCCCCGTGATCATCAACCGATAGGGCCGCAGCACTGGCCCCAAGCAGCACACGGGGTCGGGTTCATTTAATCCATAAATAAACCTGACCCCGTTTCCGGCGCGGCACGCCAACCCGACCAGCGGCGTCGCGCGCCGCTCGAAACGTCTCGGTCCATCCCCGCTGCCTGTGCGTGCGGCGCAACGACGCGGCTTCCCCACCGCCTGCCGAGGCTTTCACGCAGGCACCGGGGCTGCAAACCGGGTACGGAAACGCGATACGGAAAAGCCGTCAGGATCATTTTGCCGAGTGCTTTTTTGCCGTTTACGGCGAACCGCGATGTCGACACCTTGCCCATGTGTCCTCACCGCCATTCCACGCCGGCTCGTGGTACCTAGACTGTCCTTCCGGTGCACGCATCGTCTCGATGGACCTGAAAAGCGGCTACCCCTTCTGGGCCATCAAGAATGGCCTCATGCATGCCTTTCCGCGGCTGCAGGGCGGCCTGCGGTGCGATGTCGCCGTCGTCGGCGGCGGCATCACCGCCGCCCTGATCGCCAACGAACTCGCCGGCCACGGACATGAGGTCGTGGTCCTCGAGCAACGCGACATTGGATGGGGAAGCTCGGCGGCCAGCACCGCGCTGCTGCAGTACGAAATCGACACCCACATGACCGATATGGCAAAGAAGTACGGCGAGGCCGATGCGGCCCGCGCGTACCTCGCGTGCGCCGCAGCCATCCCGATGCTGGAGGACATCGCGCGCGACCTGCGGGACGTCGATTTCGCGCGCATGCACAGCCTGTACTACGCCAGCAAGCGCGGTCACATTCGCACGTTGCAGGCCGAACTGGCGGCCCGTCGCCAGCACGGGCTGGACGTGGACTGGGTGGAGGCGGACGCGCTGCGCGCGGACTACGGCATCGATGCCCCCGGCGCGATCCTCAGCCGCGTCGCCGCGCGCGTGGACCCGTACCGGATGACCTACCGTCTGATGGCGCGCCTGCAGCGCAACGGGGCGGGCGTGTATGACCGCACGCAGGTGGAGGACATCCAGGCCACGTCGCGCGGCGTCACCCTGCGCACCGCCGACGGCGTGACCGTGCGCGCCGGCCACGTGGTGATCGCCGCCGGCTACGCGTCCCAGCACTGGCTGGACAAGCGCGTGGCGCGCAACCGCAGCAGCTATGCGTTCATCACCGATCCGCTCGAGACCCACCAGCTCCAGTCGCTGGCCGGCACGATGGTGTGGGAATCCGCCCGGCCCTACCTCTACCTTCGCAGCACCGGCGATGGCCGTCTGCTGGTGGGCGGCGAGGACGACAGCATCGACATCCCCGCGCGGCGCGACCGGCGCGTTGACAAGAAGGCGCGCACCCTGGTCAAGCGCGTCGCCAAGGCGATGCCGGGGCTGGAACTGACGCCGGCCTTCGCCTGGGCCGGCACCTTCGCCGAAACGGACGACGGGCTGCCGTTCTTCGGCCCGCATCCGCAGCACGGCAACCGCGTGTTGTTCGCGATGGCCTACGGCGGCAACGGCATCACCTACAGCATGATCGGCGCAGGCCTGCTGCGCGCCCGAATCGAGCGCAAGGCACATCCGCTGAAGGCGTTGTTTGGATTCGAGCGGCTGAAGCGCTGATCCGGTACGGGAAAGGCGCCCGGCACATTTATCAACTGGATGAACCTGACCCCTTTCCCGCACCGTCTGCAGAATGTGCGTTCGCACTTGATCTCCACGCAGGCGGCCTTCAGGAGGATCGTCGCGACCTTGTTTTCACCTTCCTGGTGCTATCCAAGGGGCGGATTCGCGCATGCAATCCGTTCCCCTCCCACTCCCGCGAGAACGTGATGTCCACACCCCAGGAACTTGAAACGAAACTTTGGAAAGCCCTGAAGTCCGACCGAACCCTGATGCTGGGACTGGACGGCGTCGAGAACGGCCACACGCGCCCGATGACCGCGCAAGTCGAAGGCGAGTCCGGGCCGATCTGGTTCTTCACCGGCAAGCCCAACGCGCTGGTCGAGAACCTCGCCCACGGCAGCCGCGCCATCGCGGCGTTCAGCTCCAAGGACCATGGCCTGTTCGCAAGCATCAGCGGCAGCCTGCACGTCGACAACGACCGCGCCGCCATCGATCGTCTGTGGAACCCCTTCATCGCCGCCTGGTTCGAGGGCAAGGACGATCCGAAACTCGTGCTGCTTCGCATGGATCCCGAACACGCCGAGGTCTGGCTCAACGAGAACAACCTGCTGGCCGGCGTGAAGATGCTGCTGGGCATTGACCCGAAGAAGGAGTACGCCGACAAGGTCGCAGACGTCGACCTCCGCTGACACCTGTCCCCGGCGGATGGTGCATCCATACCCGCGGCGATGCGACGCCGAGTCAGGACGCGATCGACCGATCAATTGAACCGCGGCCCTTTTTCGACATCCCGTTTCGAGATCCCTGTTTCGACGCACAAAGAACACGCCCATTGCCACCCTTGTCGAGCACCGCTCGCGATTCACGATGCTGGTGACGCTTGCAGGTAAAGACGGCGCCTTTGCGGCAACCCGTTGAACTCACCGAACGCTTTTTGGGTTACTGCCCGCGCCGCTCACGCCATGCCTGTGGCGTCTGTGGCTTGACGAACAGCGCCTGCAATTGCGGATGATCGGACTTGATCCGTTGTTCCATACGGTCGATGCACGCCTCGATCTGCGGCGTGGTGCGTTCGTTTTCGAACTCGACGCTCATGGCCGCAACCACTTGCTCCGGCCCCATCTGCACGGTCAACAGCCCGTTGACATGACGTACGTCCTTGTCCTGTTCGGCAACCGCACGAATCGAGTCTCCAACCTCTTGCAATGCTGGTTCGCCGATCAGCAGGCCCTTGGTCTCGCGCAGGAGCAGCAGCGCACTCGCGGCCAGCACCGCCCCGATGCAGACCGAAGCCACGCCGTCGAGCACCGGCATCCGCAGCCAGTGCGCGGCCAGCAGGCCTGCCGCGGCAATCGACAAGCCAAGCAGGGCTGCAGTGTCCTCGAGCAGGACGGTGAACGTGCTGGGGTCCTTGCTTTTGCGGAAAGCCTCGAAATACCCCATGCCACCCTTGTGTTTCCGGAACTCCCGCAGCGCGATCGTCCAGGTAATGCCCTCGAATACAAACGCAACGCCGAGCACGATCAGGTTGATCTTCAAGTGGCCGGCCGGCTCCGGATTCAGGATATGCGTGACACCTTCATACACCGACATTCCTGCGCCGAGCGCAAGCACCAGCAATGCGACGACAAAGCTCCAGAAGTACAGCTCGCGACCATAGCCGAAGGGATGACTCTCGTCCGGTGCCTTCTTCGCGCGATGCAGGCCGTAGAGCAGCAACCCTTCGTTGCTGGTATCGACCATTGAATGGATTCCTTCGCTCAACATCGCGGAACTGCCGGAAATCGCACCGGCGACGAACTTGGAAATCGCTATCACCAAGTTGCCGATCAGCGCGGCGTAGACCACCTTGCGCGAGGACTGTTTGGACGACATGACAACCTCCGTGAGGGAAACGAAATAGCCGAGCCGAAATGCGGCCGTGCGGCCATCGGGCTGCTGGGCGCGGATGCGACGCCAGGCAGCGCGCTCGCGAGGCATTGGAGGGCGTCGCTGCAGGTGATTGATCGCTGCCCGGGTGCCTCGTCAGGAAGTCTGCAGGATCGGCGCCTCGCCGGCGTGCTGACCTTGGCAGTCGATCACACTGGACCCAAACAAAGAAGTCAGGTGCATTTATCACTTGAACGACCCTGGCGCATTTTTCCAGTTCCGAGGCAGAAGTAAACGTCGCCGACCGTTGCCCCACCACCTTGCGGCCTCACACGGCTCAACGTCAGCGGTGTCCGTCAAGCCGGCACGCAGAAAAGCCGCCCGAGGGCGGCCTTTCCATTGCAACCAGGTGGCTCATGGGGCCGGGCTCAGTCCCCCTTGCGGTCACCACGGTCGCCATGGCCCGGTTTGGCCTCATGCTCCGCGTGCTTCCGCACGTCCTGGCTGAGGGAGCGACTGACGTCGTCGCTTTCGGTGAAGCGGCCCTCCTCATCGCGGCGGACAAAGCGCTTGTCGCCCTTGTGCGGCTCGATCAGTTCCCGCTTACCGGATGCCATTGCGTACTCCTGTGATGGGTGCTCCGTTGATACCGCAGCGGGCATTAAACGCGTGCGAAATCCCGGCGCATTCCGGCGAGGCGGATGAGAAATCCTGCACGCCGGCGCAAACGGGGCATGCACCTGCGGAATACTCGACGAAGGCGATAGGCACAATTGGTTCTGCTGCTGGCGGGCGGAGCGCCGATTGAATCAACCCGAACCCGTTTTTTGCCCCCCTTTGCCGTGGACTTTTTCGTCGCAGCTCAGCGCGCCTTGAACTCGCGGCTGAGCGTCATCGTCCCGCTCTTGCCCTGCGGCGTGGTTGCGGTGATTTCGAAGCGCAGGGTCGCAGGAAGCGTGACCTCGATGGTCGCCACGTAGTCCACCAGCCCTGCGACGACTTTCCTGTCGAGTTCGAGGACGCTGGTGTGGCCACGCAGGTCGGTCACCGTTGCCTTCACTGCCGCCGGTGCCGAAGCGATGTTGCCTGGCTCGCCCTGTCTGGGTGAGACACGCAACATCACCAGGTCATCGCGCCGCTCGATACCGTGTTGGGCGGCGACTGTCGCCGGGATCTGCGACGTCTGGAGGGCGACTGCGATGAACGAGACATCGCCTACCTTCGCCTCCACCTGCTGCGCACTGCCGGGAACCGCCGGGGGCAGTTCAGCCGATGCGGATGCGCTTCGCTCCGCACCGCTGCAGGCGGCAAGAAACACCAGCAGGAACGGGGCGAGCATGCGTGGCGCGGCGGTCGGACTTGTCGGGCTGGAGTTGAGTCGATTGCGCATCTGAAGCCTCCCATGGAAGGTGGGGCACCGATCCGCATCGGTGCCTGGGCCGGCGCTGCGGCGCAGGCGGTGTCTCGACCGCGCCGCGGACGCGCAGATCGTGACGATTGTAATCTGCGCATACGAGCATGGGAACCGAAAAACGGGGTTGAACAACGGGGTTGGGTTCACTCACTTTCTGCTGCCCCGTGGCACCGTCCATGGCTAAACGTGGCGTGCGTGCTTGCCTGGCTGGCACGACGCCCCGCCAACCGGTAGCGGGCTCCAAAGGTCACCATCTCCTCTAAAAATAGGTCAGGTTCATTTATCAGCTCTGAGCACCTGAACCCTTTTTCGTTGCGTCCCCCACGGCAGCGCGCCTACCAGCAGCACCCCTCCGGTCAGCATCACCAGCATCCCGGCCATGCCAAGCAACGCCCACATCAGCGACAACAGCGCCAGACCGCCCGGCACCAGCGCGTCCTGCGGCGCGTCGGCGTCGTACGCCACCCGCACGTGCTCGTTGTGCGCATACGACGGCGACGAGCTTTGCACGGGATGCTCAAACGTGACGACTTCACCATCGGCGGTGGTGAACGTGATCACCGACGACTGGCGGAACCGGGTCCTGGCCGGCGGCGAACTTCCGCGCGACTCCCTGATCGACGTCACCACCCCCTCGGCTGACTCGCCGCCGAGTCAGCTAGCCACCGCGCCGACCGCCCGCGTGCACCCCTGCTGGTAGCGCATCATCAGCCCGGAAACGAGCGCGATCCAGCCGAATACCTGCGTACCGCGTTTAATAGCTGCGTTGATGGCGGAGCTCCTTGTACGGGCAGCAAATGACATCAAAGAAAAAAATAGGGGTCTAGAACAAAAGGGGTCCGAACAAAAGGGGTCCGAACAAAACGGCTCAGGGCCATTTAGCAATTAAATGTACCTGACCCCCTTTTCCGTACGCTCACCCGATCTGCATGCCGCGACTGGTTAGATGCATCAATCGCCCAGTTGGAGACTGCCATGCCCATCACCCGCGACCACGCCAGCCGCGTGTTGACCCAGCCCGAAATGGGGCTGTTCGGCGACAGCCGCAATCCCGCGCTGCGCGCGCTCAGCGAAAAAGCACTGGCCAGTCGCGTGGAGCGCACGCGCAAGCTGCGTGACAAGTCGCGCGACCTGCTGCAGCGCCAGAAACTCAAGAGCCGCGGCCGCACCGGCAGCAAACTCGGCACCTCCGGCGTTGCCAACCAGCGCACGGGCAAGAAGGGCGAAATCCTGGACGACATGCTGCAACGCTTCGAAAGCCGTTTGCAGGAAGTCCAGGCCGCCGGAGAACCGGCCGTGCTTACCGCAGGCAAGCCCAAAGCCGGCATCACGGCGCGCAAGACTGCCTCCGGCAGCAAGACGACCCGGGCGCGCAAGACCACGGATCGCCAGCCCGCGCCGAAACCGTCGGCAAGAACACGGACGGCTGCCAGCGCCAAGCCGGGTACGGCGGCGAACGCGTCCATGGCTGCCAGCGCGACCCGAACCGCAAAGGCAGCAACGACCCCGCCCGGCATGCCAGCCAAGCGCGTCCGTACCAGCGCGGCGCACGACGACGGTCCCGGCCAGGGCAACAGCGGCGTGAACCCGAAAACCAGCCGCGCCCGCAGCAAGACGGTGATCACTCCCGAACGCGCACTGGACAACACGCGTGCGCTGCTTGAAGCCAAGCACCAACGCGAACGCGAGCCGCCGGCGTACCTGACGATCGATACCCACGCTGGATCCGAACAACCCAGCCCCGGTTTCCAGTCGGGAACCGCGAAATCCAGGACCCTGGAATTGCACGAAGGCGAGATGCGCATGGAGCCCATCCAAGGCAGCATCAGCACCCACGATCGCCAGAACCAGGGCAAGCGCGACAATCGATGAGGCGGGCCTGCAACCGCGTCCACCCCGGCGAGACACGCATCATCGAGACATCCGCGCCGGCGCCGTCGGTCGCGATCGAGCATGTCGGCAACCGTTGCGTGGTCGCGGTGGACGGCGCCGAGGCGCAGCTGACCTGCGACCCTGAGGGCGACGTGCTGATCATCACCCACACGGTGGCCCGCTTTTGTCGTCGTCGACCACGTCTTGCCTGACAGCGACGCAGACGCGTTGCGCCAGGCGACCCGGCAGCAAAAGACGGAAGCGAACGGTTCCGGTTGCAGATCAAAGCACTCGCCGAGCGCGAGTTGGCAGTCACGCCGCGTGCGCCCAGGGCCAAGGCAAATGAACTTG
>JBBRWW010000075.1:0-13620 GCA_038248955.1 Lysobacterales bacterium | reverse complement strand
GTTCGAATCCCTCCAGGCGCACCAATTCGACGACGCAGTGTTCCGAGCCGGGATTTCCGATCGGCCTGCGGCCTCACCCGAAACCACGTTTGCACCTGCCACTGGCAGCTGCAGGGCAACGTGCTTTCGACCCTCCAGGCGCACCAATTCGACGACGCAGTGTTCCGAGCCGGGATTTCCGATCGGCCTGCGGCCTCACCCGAAACCACGTTTGCACCTGCCACTGGCAGCTGCAGGGCAACGTGGTTTCGACCCTCCAGGCGGACCTTGGGCGGGACCGAATCGCACGCCTTCATCGATCAGTCCGCGACAACCGGCGAGCGCACGCGCACCCCGGGGGGCATCGATCCACGGCGTGCCAGCGCGTCCGGCCAGCGCTCAGTCGCCAACGATCGCGTGCGGCACGAATCGCGAGCTGTCCTGGGTGATGCGATGGGCATCCTCGCGGATGCCGATGCCGGCCGGCTGGTCGGCGATGACCCAGCTGCCCACCAGCGGATAGTGGACGTCCCCGCCGGCACCCGCCTGCGCCGGCAGCGGGTGGTAGGCCTGACGGATCATCGGCGCGTCGCCGTATGGACCGTCGCTGCGCAGGTGTTCGCCGGCGGCGGTGACGAGCTCGATGTTCGCGCCCTCGCGCGACAGCAGCGGCTTGCGCACCCAGCCCGCCGGCAACGCCTCGCCCGGCGCCGCGTCGAAGAACGCGGGCAGCAGGTTCGGGTGGCCCTCGTGCCGTTCCCACAGCAGCGGCAGCACACCCTTGTTGCTGAGGACCGCCTTCCACGGCGGCTCGATCAGCTGCAGCTTGGAGCCGGCGAGGTTTGGTCCGTACTGCTCGGCGAACATCCACTCGAGCGGGTACAGCTTGAACAGCGTGCGGATCACGCGGTCGTCGCCGTCGGTGAAATAACCCTCGGCGCTCAGCCCGATCTGCTCGATCGCAAGCTCGAACGTCGCGACGCCGGCCTGCTCGGCGCAGTCGCGCAGGTAGCGCACCGTGCCGCGGTCCTCGGCCGAGTCGGCGACCGCGGCGAAGTGCACCGGGGTGGCGATGTGGCCGCTGCCGGCCAGGTGCCCGAACGTCTCGACCAGCAGCTCCTGGATGCGGTTGTACTGGTCGGCGCCGCGCGGCAGCACGCCGGCCTCGATCGCCTGCTCCAGCCACAGCCACTGGAAGTACGCGCTCTCGTACAGCGAGGTCGGGGTGTCGTAGTTGAATTCGTACAGCTTGGCGGGGCCGTGCCCGTCGTAGGCGAGGTCCATGCGCCCGTACAGGTGTGGGTCGCGCTGCCGCCACGAATCGCGGATCCAGTCCCAGTACGCGTTCGGGATCGCCAGCCGGGCCAGCAGCGCCTCGGACTGCACGACCTCGTCGACCAGCGCCATCGCCATGTCGTGCAGCTGCCGGGTCGGCGCCTCGATGTCGTCCTCGATCTGGCGCAGGCCGAACGCGTAGTACGCCGATTCGTCCCAGTAGGCCTCGCCGGCGATGGTGTGGAAGTGGAAGCCGAGCGCGTCGGCCTGCGCGGTCCAGTCCGGCCGCGGCGTGATCGTGATGCGTTTCATCGCCCGGTCAGCCGCCGCGACCGCCGCCGAAGCCGCCGCGCGCCGACGCGCTGGAGCCGAAGCCGGCGCGCGAGACGGTCATCGCCCGCGCCGGCAACGCGGTGTTGCCGCGCTTGCCGCTGACGTTGCCGACGCGGTCGCCGACGTAGTCGCCGCCGGGCTTGTAGTAGCCGCCGCGGTTGTCGCGGTACAGCGGCGACGCTCCGCCGACGCCATAGCCGCCGCGACCACCGAGCGCATTGCCGATCAGGTAGCCCATCAGGAACCCGCCCATCGGCGGCGAGTAGCTGGTGCGGCCATTTTCCTCCACCGCGGTGCAGCTCTGGAATTCCTGGTCGCACGCGACCTTGTTGTCGAAGCGTGGCGCGAGCTTCTGGTGCTCGTCCAGCGCCGACTGGTACGCGAGCCGGCATTCCGCTGCCGGCACTTCGGTCTGGGTGTTGCACTGCTCGACCGAGGTCAGCACCTGGCCGGTCGGCTCGCTGTCGCACGCCGCCAGCGCCAGCGGCACCGCGGCGGACATCAACACCAGCTTGAGATTCTGCGAACGTTTCATCGTGGCGGGCTTCATGGCTGGCCTCCTCAGGGCGTCATCGCGGCGGCGTTGACCAGCCCGACGCTGATCGACACGCCGGCCGACAGGATGCCGGCGGCCATCACGTTGTCGGTGATCTGGTGCGACAGCTTCGGCGAGACCGCGCGGGTGATCAGGTAGGCGACGATCTGCACCGCCGATGCCGCCGCGCCCCACACCAGCGCGTCGAGCAGGCTCACCGAATGGGAGATCGCGGCGTGCAGCGGCAGCGCGAGGCCGACCAGGGTGCCGGCGAACGCGGTCGCGGCGGCGCTGTTGCCACTGCGGATCAGCCGCACCTCGTGGTGCGGGGTGACCAGCGACACCACGATGGCGGCGATGATCAACACCCCCAGGCCGGTGCCGAAGTAGGCGAGGAAGGCGAGCAGGCTTTGCGCGGTGATCGGGGCGTCCATGGAGATCCTTGGGAAGTGAGGGCGGAACAGCGGGATGCGGTGCCGCCCGATGGGGTGGGGTGGTCAGGTGATATCGAGATCGGCAGTGGTCAGCGCCAGGCCGACCGCGTAGGTGATGCAGAACTCGTTCGGACCGTAATCCTCGCCAGTGACCAGCAGGAACTCGTCGCGGTCGAGCTCCGGCACCGCGCGTCGGTACAGCATCGCGTAGTGGGTGAGGTCGTCGTCCTTGCGCGGCGGATCGTGGCGATACAGCACCTCGTCGTAGACCACCGCCGGTGCGCGCTCGCCGCCCTCGTCGCCGAACTCGCGTTGCCATTGGCGTCCGGCGTACTCGATGCTGGCGGCGCCGAGGTGGTCGTGGCCGGTGATGGTGCGCTGGAAGTCGGCCTGGTTGGCCGGGTTGACCGTTTCGACGAACACGAACGCCTTGATGCCCTCGACCAGTTCGCCACAGGTGCTGACCTGCACGAACGCATCGTCGTCGAGGTAGAAGCGGTGCAGCGCGTAGCCGCCGCCCAGGTCGATATGGCCGTAGCAGGGGATGCCCTGGTGGCCTTCGGGCAGTTGCGCGGTGAGCGCGCCGGGATGGGCGCGCGATACCAAAGTGTCGAGCGCGACCCGGCCGTTGATGCGGAAGCCCAGTGGCAACGCGTGCGCGAACGCGGTCGGCGCTGCGGTCGGCGCCGGGGTGCCGCGCAATCTGTCCAGCCAGCCCATGGGTCAGCCCGCGGCCAGTGACGGCCACACGAACTGCGCGCCATCAATGCGCTCGTCGGCCAGGTAGTACAGCAGTGCGCCGCCGGGCACCCGGGCTGCATCGCGGGGATTGAGCACCGGCTGGCCGGCATCGCGGTAGCCGATCCACAGCGCGGATTGCGCGCGGAACGCGGCCGCCAGCCTGCCCGCGTTGAGCGCCGCGGCATCGTCGGGTACCTGCAGGCTGAACTGGGTGGCGCCGCCGCTGCACAGCCATTGGCCGGCAACCAGCGAGCTGCCGGCATCCTGCGCGGCGCGCGCGATCACGTCCACATGCAGCGGCCGCGTGCACTCCACGTGCGGGTAGTGATTGCGCACCAGTCGCGCCACGGTCTCGGTCTCGAAGTGGGCCACCACGTGCGCCCGGACCCTGCCGGTGGCCGGCGCATGCGCCATCACCGCGAACACCGCCGCGAGCGACTGGTCGTCGTTGCCGGTGTGGACGATGATTCGCGCCGCGCGCGCAATGGAGGCACGCGCATAGCTTTCGCTGTCGGCGTAGGACTCGATCGCGACAAAACGCATGTGTTCGGGCAGCGGATTCTCATTCACGCCCCGCGCGACCAGCACGATCCCTTCGTTGTCGGTGTTGCGGTCGCTGAGCAGCAGGTCCACCAGCCGTGCCGACTCGTTTCCGCGCCAGCCGATCAGCACGGTGTGGCCCTGCATGTCGTCGTAGCGCATCTTGCCCACCTGGTGGCGTTTCCAGAAATTCAGCAGCGTCGCGCTGGACTTGGCCAGCACCGAGGCGAACAGCGCGACCGCGCCCGGCATCACGAACAACCCGACCACGTAGCGGCCGGCCGTGGTTCCCGGCGACAGGTCACCGTAGCCGATCGTGGTCGCGGTCGTCATGTACCAGTACGGGTACGCGTCCCAGCCGATCAGCTTGACTTCGCCCGCCCAGGCCAGCAGCAGCCAGGTGCCGGCCATGTGCAGCGCCAGCGCGGCCAGCACCGCGGCCCAGCTGACGCGCCGCACGTGCAGGCGCAAACTGCGTACCAGCCGCCCCAACACGTACATTGCCGCGTTCCCTCGCCCGCCGCGGTTACGAACGCTTGCTGGGTTCGGCGTCGCGTTCGTCGACGATCACCCCGGTCAGGGTCGGCGTCTCGTGGCCCAGTTGCTGCGCCGGCTTGTCGCGGAAACGCTCGAGGATGCTGTCCACGCTGGTCGAGCCGCCGAGCAGGCCGGCGTTGGCAAGGCGGGCATTGAGATCGCCGTCGCCGCTGTCGGCCTCCAGCTGCGCCGCGGCAGTCATGCGCGCGCCGCGCTCGGCCTGGCGGGCCTGGATGCGCTCGAGCGAATCCAGCGCCGTGCCGACCTTGCCGTTGGCGCCCGAATGCCGCGCCGCGACCGCGCCCTGCGCGCGCTGCACCGCTTCGGTGGCCTTGACGGTGTCGATCTGCTGCTTGACCCGGGTCAGCTTGCGCTCGGTCTCGGTGATCGCGGTCTTCAGCGCGCCGATGCTGCCGTCGTACTGCGCCAGCGTCTGGGTGTCGGAGGTGAGGTCGGTCTCGACCGTGGCCAGGCGCTGAGCGACCTCGCGCGCAAGCGCCTCGTCGCCCTTGCGCAGCGCGCCGGCGATGTAGCCCTCGTATTCGGCCTTCTTGGTAACGCGGTCCTGGCTCTTGCCGGCCAGCAGCTGGCGCTGCGCCATGACCTTGGTCAGCTCCTCCTTCGAGCGCAGAAGCTCATTGCCGGCGTCGCGGATCTCCTGGTCGAGGATCTTCATCGCGTTGGCGTCGACCACGGCCTGGCCGGCTTCGTGCGCGGTACCGCGGAACAGGGTGAGGATTTTCTGCAGCAGGCTCATGCGGTCACCTGGGTGGACGTGAGGTAGGGCTTGAGGACTTCAATCGCGTCGATCGCGTTGTCGCCCAGGGTGCGGATCTCGAGTTCCAGCTGCGCGATGCTGGAATCGGGCGCCAGCTCGCCGAACACGATATAGGTGTCGCGCTCGTTGATCGTGGTCAGGCCGAGGTTGGACAGCGGGTTGATCGGGTTCAGGCGCATGCAGGCGTTGTCGAACTCGGCGCGGTCGCGCACCTGCGCGGCATCGACCAGCGGCGTCGACACGAACAGCTGGTGGTCGGTCAGGGCGATCGTGATGGCCAGGTCGCCCAGCTCGGGCAGCACCACCTGCACCGCGCCGTCGGCGGTCGGGATCTCCTCGACGTTGGCGGCGCCGAATGCGGCTGCCAGGCTCATGCACAATTCTTCGGTGGTCCAGCGGGACATGGCGGATTCCTGTGGCGGGGGAAGGTGGAGGGGGCCGGGCGGAGCGTCCGGGCCGGCCGTTCGGTGTCGTCGATAGCCGACGCAGGCAGGCTTGCGTTATAGGGAACGGACCCGGTACGGCGCAAGCGGCGGAAGTCACTACCCTACACGGCGCGCGCGCGGGCGCCACGGCCGCGAGCGCCGACGGCCCGGAGTGGGATAAACTGCGCGGCAGGGTTCTCCCGGCCGTAGTGTCGGCCTGACCGCATGCGGCCCCGGCCGCGTCGGCCGGTGCCGCGCCGGCGTTGGAACCACTGCTCATCGGCCGCATCCACTGCGGCCCTTTGTTGAATGGCCAGGCATGTCCGTGGTGGACGTGCGACATAGGTGCATCGTGCGCAACTACGACCTCGAATTCCTGAAGAAATTCTCGCTGGTGATCGGCATCCTGGTGCTGGTCACGTTCGGCCTGATCCTGGCCGGCCTGTACATCAATGGCCTGCTGCCGCACGACCCCGACCCTGCCGTGGTCAAGCGCACCGAGGCGCGCATCGCGCCGGTCGGCGCGGTGTACGCCGGCGCGACCGGCGCCGCCTCGCAGGCAGCGGCGACCGCGGCGGCGGCGGCGGCGGCGGTCTCGGAGGTCGCGTACGGCGGCACGCTCGATGGCGCGGTGATCTTCAGCAGCCTGTGCACGGGTTGCCACACCTCGGGCGCCGGCGGTGCGCCGATGCTGCTCATGGCGAATTGGGCCGCGCGCATCGCGCAAGGCAAGGACACGCTGCACAAGCATGCGATCGAGGGCTACAGCGGCGCGGCGGGCGTGATGCCGGCCAAGGGCGGCAACCCGGCGCTGACCGACGAGCAGGTGATCGCCACGGTCGACTGGATGCTGGGCAACCTCAAGTAACGCCCTGCCAGCGCCTGCCGATCCGGAACGCCGCCTTTTTGGGCGGCGTTCCGCTGTATGGGCCTCGCCATGCGGCAGAGTCGGCTGGCTCGCGCGCCCAGCGCGTGCCGCCGCACGCATGAATGCGCGGCTGGAGCGGCGGGCTTGGGCACTCGTCGCGGGCAATCCGACAGCGTCTGGCCTCGCTGGTCCTTCGAGCCGTGCCGCGGGCCAGGATCCTACGGGGCTCCGGGCCCCACAGGCCCCACGACGAGCCGCCGCCGTATCATGTCCGCATGACCCAGCCTGCCTTCCCTCGCGACAGCACCGAGGCACTGACCCTGTCCGGACCCGCCGGTCTGCTCGAGATGATCGTCGACGGCCCCGAGCCCAACACCGCGCCGCGGCCGCTGGTGGCGATCATTTGCCATCCACTGCCGACCGAGGGCGGAACGATGCACAACAAGGTGGTGACGATGGCCGCGCGCGCGTTGCGCGAATGCGGCGCCAGCACGGTGCGCTTCAACTTTCGCGGTACCGGCGGCTCCACGGGCCATTTCGACGACGGCCAGGGGGAGGCGGACGACCTGCGCGCGGTCGCCGCCTGGGTGCGATCGCACCGCCCGGACGCGCAACTGTGGCTGGCGGGCTTCAGCTTCGGCGCCTACGTGTCGCTGAAGGTGGCCGCGTCGCTCAAGCCCGGCATGCTGATCTCGATCGCGCCGCCGGCTGGGCGGGGCTGGGACTTCGCTGCGATCACGCCGCCGGAATGCCCGTGGCTGGTGATCCAGGGCGAGGCCGACGAGATCGTCGAACCGAAGGCGGTCTATGACTGGATCGACAGCCTTGTGCAACTGCGGCAGCCGCCGGAGCTGGTGAAGATGCCGGACACCAGTCATTTCTTCCATCGCCGGCTGATGGACCTGCGCGGCGCGATCAAAAATGGCGTGCGGCCATTCCTGCCCGATGCCACCACAACCCCGGCCGGCCCCGCGCCCGAGCCGTCCGGACCCCCGCCGACCGATGGCTGACCCGATCGTGGCGGCGCCGTCGGCCGCCTACGCCGCCGGCGTCGCCCGCGGCGACTGGAGCGACGATGCCGCGCAGCAACCGGCGCTGGCGCAACTCGACGCGCTGCACGCGGCCTTGCTCCCATCGCCGCGGCGAGGCCTGTTCGCCGGCCTCTTCGGCAAGCCCCCGCCGCCGCGCGGCCTGTACCTGTGGGGTGGGGTGGGCCGTGGCAAGACGTTCCTGATCGACCTGTTCTTCGACGGCTTGCCGCTGCACGACGCGTTGGCGGCAGGCCTCGACGATCGCCCGTCTGCGGCCATGCGCGACAAGGGTTCTCCCGGCGCGCCCGGCGCCGGCAAGCGCCGCATCCACTTCCACCGATTCATGCGCGAGGTGCACGCGCAGTTGCGCGTGCATGCCGGCGAGCGCGACCCGCTTGCCGAGATCGCGCGCGCGTGGCGCCGCCAGTGGCGCGTGCTGGTGCTCGACGAATTCTTCGTCAGCGACATCGGCGACGCGATGCTGCTCGGACGACTGCTCGAGCGCCTGTTCGCCGAAGGCGTGGTGCTGGTGACCAGCTCCAACACCGCGCCGCGCGACCTCTACCACGACGGCCTGCAGCGCGAGCGGTTCCTCCCGGCGATCGCATTGCTGCAACGGCACTGCGCGATCGTGCATCTGGGCGGTTCCATCGACTACCGCCTGCGCGCGCTGACCCGCTCGCCGGTGTACCGCGCGCCGCTGGACGAAGCCTCCGATGGCTGGTTGGCGTCGCGATGGCAGGAGCTGTCGACGGGCTGCGCGCCCGACGCCGACCCGCTGGTGATCGACGGACGCCTGATCCCTTCGCGCGCGCTGGCCGAGGGCCACGCCTGGTTCGATTTTGCTGCGCTGTGCGAAGGCCCGCGGGCGGCCGGCGATTACATCGAGATCGCAACCGAATACCACACCGTGCTGCTCGGCGACGTCCCTGCCTTCGCGGGCGGCAACGATGACGCCGCGCGCCGTTTCATCACCCTGGTCGACGAACTCTACGACCGCCACGTCAACCTGGTCTGTACCGCGGCCGCCGCACCGCCGCGCCTGTACACAGGCACACGGCTGGCCGCTGCGTTCGAGCGCACGGCGTCGCGACTGATCGAGATGCAATCGGCGCCCTACCTTGCGTTGGAACATCGCGGCTAGGCTTGCGCGGGCTGCCCGACCGACGCGCCGCGCGGCCAGCACCGCGTGGCGGGGAGGGGCCATTTTACCGGCCGCACGAGCGACGGCATGGCGTTCTCGCTGCCATGACCCTGCCTGCGCCCGACACCCGGTCCTCGCCGCCGCAATGGCGGCACGCGCTGGCGTTGGTGCTGGTGTTCGCGCTGCTTGCGGTGCTGCTGTCGAGCGACGCCCTGTATGCGCAGCTGCACGGGCTGATGGCGGCTGCCGAACCGGTCATCGCCGCGCACCCGCTTTGGGGTCGTGTCGTATTCGTCGTGTTGTCTGCGTTGTCGGCGATGCTGGCGTTTTTCTCCAGCGCGTTGCTGGTGCCGGTGGCCGTGCTCAGCTGGGGCAAGGCGGTCACCATCGCCCTGCTGTGGCTGGGCTGGCTGCTGGGCGGCCTGGGCGCCTATGGCATCGGCCGTACGCTCGGCCGGCCGCTGCTGCGCACGCTCGGATCGGCCAGGGTGGCGGCGTTCTATCGGGCGCGGCTGTCGGCCGACGTCGGCCTGCCGGTGGTGTTGCTGCTGCAACTGGCACTGCCCTCGGAAATCCCCGGCTACCTGTGTGGCCTGCTGCGCGTCCGCCCGCGGACTTACGTCATCGCGCTTGCGCTGGCGGAGCTGCCCTACGCAATCGGCACCGTGTGGGCCGGTGACAGCATCCTGCGCCGCGAGGGCGGCTGGCTGGTCGGCCTGGGCGTGCTCGCGGCGATGGTCAGCGGCTACGCGTTCTACCTGTTGCACAAGGCACTGGTGAAATAGCGGCCCGGTCGAGGCGCCGGTGCGCTGCGTCGAAGGCCGTTGGCAGGCACATGCACGTCCGCGCGCCGCTCAGACGCGCCGCCGCTTCGCCGCCAGCACCGCGTACACCGCCACCAGCAACGCCAGCGCGATGCCGATGGCCGACCACTCGCGCGTCGTGAGCGTGGCCACGATCAGCACCATCGCCACCACCGAGAGCAACGGGATTGTCGCGCCGCCCGGCAGCACGAAGGGCGCGCCGCGTTCGCGCAGGTCGCGCCGCTGCGCACGCAACGCGGCCAGGCTCACGAGTCCGTAGACCAGGCAGATCGCGCCCCCGGAGATCAATGCCAGGGTGTCGAAATTGCCGACCAGCGCCAGCAGCCAGGCCAGGCCGGCGTGCGCGACCAGCGCCAGCAGCGGCACCCGGTGGCGCGCGCTGACCGTGCCGAACGCCCGTGGCAGGTAGCCGTCACGGCCGAGCGCGAACACCAGCCGCGACGTACCGAGCAGGTTGCCCATCAGGAAGCCCAGCATCGACACGCACGCGGTGACCAGCAGCAGCACGCGGCCGGGTGACCACAGCGCGCCGGCGGTGTCGGCGACCGGCACGCCGCTGCTGCCCAGCGCGGCGCCGAGCACGCCCTGGCCAACGATCTGCAGGCCGAGGTAGAGCAGCACCACCAGCAGGATCGCGACCAGGGTGGCGCGCGGCACGCTGCGCGCCGGATCGCGCACCTCGCCCGACGGCACCAGCGCGGTTTCCATGCCCGAATACGCGAACATCACCAGCGCCATCGACGCGCCCAGCGCGCCCCACGACGGCACCGCGCCGGGCAGGAAACTGACCTGGCTCCAGTCGACGAAGAACAACCCGATCGCCGCCAGCAGGAACAGCGGAGTCAGCTTCAATGCCGCCATCGCGGTGATCGCGCGCGCGCCGAGCCTGACCCCGAACGCATTGAGTGCAAACAGCACCGAATACACTGCAGTCAACAGCAGCGCGCGCGGCAGTGGCGGCGCAAACGCCGGCACCAGGCCGGCGACCTGCACCGACAAGGCCGCGGCGACGCCCGCGCTGGAGGTGAAATTGCTGATCCACATCAGCGCGCCGGCAATGAACCCGGCGAACGGGCCGAATGTCGCGCTGAGATAGCTGTAGGGTCCGCCCGTCACCTGCACGCGGCTGCCAACCGCGGCGAAGCACAACGCCACCGGAATGATCGCCAGCGCGCCGGCCACCAGCGCGAGCGGCGCCGCAGCGCCCATCTGCGCCGACAGCGCCGCGGGCATGCGGAAGATGCCGCCGCCGACGATGATGTTGATCACCGCCGCGGTCAGCGCGAACGAGCCGACCGCGCGCAGCAGCGCGGCATCGCCCTGCAGGGGCGTGGGAAGTGGCAGGGCGACGGCAGATACGACAGGTACGGCGGTGGGCATCACTTCGTCATCGGGAATGGGATGCGGCAGACTCGCACGGCGACGCCATCGGCCTCAACCGGTGAGGCCCGCCATGCGCTTCGTGACCCGCGAGGGTACGGCGGCTGGTTCGAGCCGCTGGTTCGAGCCGCTGGTTCCAGTAGCGCGTTCCAGTAGCTTGTTCCAGCGCGCGCCGGATCGTCGCGGCGACCGGGCGACGCGATGTCGCCATCAGGCTGGCGCCCGAGCCTGCGCGCCGACTGCCCGACGCGCGCCCGGCATACCGCGCTGCGATTCCTGCGCTAGCATCGGTGGCTCTTTGCGGGAGTCCACCGATGCTGCTGTCCGTTCGCTCCCTGATCGCGCCGGCGCTGCTGGCCACCTTGCTCGCTCCCGTCGCCCACGCCCAGGCCATCGCCGCGGCCGGTGAGCGGCCCGAGGTCACCGCCGCGGCGAAGGCCATGCAGGCCAAGGTGATCGCCTGGCGCCGCGACTTCCACCAGCATCCGGAATTGTCCAACCGCGAAGAGCGCACGTCGGCCAAGGTCGCCGAGCACCTGCGCGCCCTCGGGCTGACGCCGCTGGCCGGCATCGCCCACCACGGCGTGGTCGCGATCATCACCGGCGGCCAGCCCGGGCCGCGGGTTGCCCTGCGCGCCGACATGGACGCGCTGCCGGTGACCGAGCAGGTCGCCCTGCCTTTCGCATCCAAGGTCACCACCACGTTCAACAACCAGGTCACCGGAGTCATGCACGCCTGCGGCCACGATGCCCACACCGGCATCCTGCTCGGCATCGCCGACGCGCTGGTGGCGATGAAATCCGAGTTGCCCGGCTCGGTGATGCTGGTGTTCCAGCCTTCGGAAGAGGGCGCGCCGGTCGGCGAGGAAGGCGGCGCGGAGCTGATGCTCAAGGAAGGCCTGTTCAAGGACTTCAAGCCCGACGCGGTGTTCGGCCTGCACGTTTTTTCGACCTTGCCCGCGGGCCAGATCGGCGTGCGCCAGGGGCCGCTGATGGCGGCGTCCGACCGCTTCACGATCACGGTCAGGGGCCGCCAGACGCACGGCTCGCGGCCGTGGGGCGGGATCGACCCGATCGCCGCCGCCGCCGAGCTGGTCGGCAGCGCGCAGACGATCGTCAGCCGTCGCACCGACATCGCCCGGCTGCCGGCGGTGGTCAGCTTCGGCGCGATCCATGGTGGCATCCGCTACAACATCATTCCCGATTCGGTGGAACTGGTCGGCACGATCCGCACCTTCGACGAAGGCATGCGGCAGAAGATCTTCGCCGACCTGAAGAATGTCGCCGAGCACGTCAGCGCCGCCAACGGCGCGACTGCGCTGGCGCAGGTGCCCGACAGCCCCGGCAACCCGGTCACGGTCAACGATCCGGCCCTGACCGCGCGCATGACGCCGAGCCTGGAGGCCGTCGCCGGCAAGGCCAACGTCATCGAGACGCCCCTGCAGATGGGCGCCGAGGATTTCTCCTTCTACGCCCAGCAGGTGCCGGCGATGTTCTTCTTCGTCGGCTCGACCGCCAAGGGCATCGACCCGGCGACCGCGCCGAGCAACCACTCGCCGCTGTTCGCGCTCGACGAAAGTTCCCTGGACCTGGGCCTGCGCGCGCTGCTGCAGGTCACCCTGGACTATCTGCACGGGGGCGCGGCGCCGCCGGCCGGCTGAACGTCGCGTCGCCGCCCCGCACGCTGCATCGACGCGCGCTCCGGTTATCCGCGCGGGTGTGCCACGGGCAAGCCCGCGCAGGCGGGTAAAATCGCGCCATGACCTCCCATCCGCTTCCACCCGACGGCGTGCTTGGCCGCCACGTCGAGTACCCGCGCCATTACGACGCCGGCCTGCTGTTCCCGATCGCGCGCTCGCTCGGGCGCGCGCCGCTCGGGATCGAAGATGGCGCGCTGCCGTTCATCGGCAACGACCGCTGGCATGCCTACGAGTTGGGTTGGCTGGATCCGCGCGGCAAGCCGCGGGTGGCGGTGGCGACGATCACCGTACCGGCCGGGACACCGAACCTGGTCGAGTCCAAATCGCTGAAGCTGTACCTCAACGCGTTCAATGCCGCGCGTTTCGACAACGACGAGTCGGTGCGCGCTTGCATCGCCGGCGACCTGTCGCAGGTCGCCGGTGGCGAGGTGACGGTCGCGTTTGGGCTGCCGCGGATCGACGAAGACGCCGCGGCGATCTCGCTGGACGAGCTCGACATCGACATCGACCACTACGGCCCGCCACGCGCCGAAACCCTCGTTGCCGAAGTCGATGTGCACGTCGAGGAAACCCTCACCAGCGCGCTGCTCAAGTCCAATTGCCCGGTCACCGGCCAGCCCGACTGGGCGCGCGTATCCATCCACTACCGCGGCCCGCGGATCGACCGTGCCGGGCTGCTGCGCTACCTGGTGTCGTTCCGCGACCACGCCGAATTCCACGAGCAATGCGTCGAGCGGATCTTCGTCGACCTGCTGCGTTGCGTTCGCCCCGACGCGCTGTCGGTTGAGGCGCGTTACACCCGCCGGGGCGGCCTCGACATCAACCCGGCGCGCGCCACGCCGGGCCACGCCGTGCCCGCCGCCGGCCGCGACGAGCGCCAATAGGGTGAGCGGAAAAACGCCATGCAGGGTTCACCTCGACGCGATGCATCGTTAACAGGCTCCGTGCCATCTTTCGGCGGCCATCCCGGCAGGAGCGCGAAGCCATGAGCAGCGACAAACCCGACTTCTCCAACGTCAGGAGCGGCAGCAGCACGGTGCAGGGCGGGGGCAGCACCGGCGGCTCCCCGGATTTTTCCAACGTGCGCAGCGGCAGC
>JBBRWW010000074.1:0-13676 GCA_038248955.1 Lysobacterales bacterium | reverse complement strand
GAACCACGGATTGGCCTTGAACCAGGCGACGTTGCGCGGGCTCGGGTGCGGCAACGGCAGATAGGCCGGGCCGTACTCGCGCCACGCGCGCACCGTCGCCGTAAGCGACTGTTTGCGTCGCCCGCCGAGGAAATACGCCTGCGCATGGCGGCCGATCAGCAGCGTCAGGCCGATATGCGGCAGCAGCGGTAGCAGTCGCGGGTGCCAGGTGGCACGGCATTCGGCTCGCGGCGGCGCGTCGCCGGAGCCAGCTTTGCCGGGGTAGCAGAAACCCATCGGCACGATCGCCACCCGGGTCGGGTCGTAGAATGTCGCCTCGTCCATCTGCAACCAGTCGCGCAGGCGCTGGCCGCTGGCGTAGCTCCAGGCGATGCCGCTGGCGTGCACGCGCCTGCCCGGCGCCTGACCGACGATCAGCAATCGCGCCCCGGCTGCCGCCTGCAATACCGGCCGCGGACCCCGCGGCAGGTGCGCCTCGCAAAGGCGGCAGGCGCGGATGTCGCGCAACAGCGGGTCGAGGGCGTCACTCACGGCGGCAGCAGCTTGCCCGGGTTGAGGATGCCGTCGGGATCGAAAACCGCCTTGAGCTGCCGCATCAGCGACAGCGTCGGCGGCGTCAGCGCCTGGGGCATGAAGTCGCGCTTGGCCAGTCCGATACCGTGCTCGCCCGACAGCGTGCCGCCCAGCGACAGCGTCAAGGTGAATACCCGCGCCAGCGCCGCGTGGGCGCGCTGCGCCTGCTCGCGGTCGGCCGGATCGTAGAGCAGGTTGACGTGCAGGTTGCCGTTGCCGGCGTGGCCGAAGCAGACGATCGGCAGGGCGAATTCCCGCGCCAGATCCTGCACGCCATCGACCAGCGCTGGCAGGCGCGACACCGGGACCACCACGTCCTCGTTGATCTTGCCGGGCGCGAGCGTCCGCAGCGCCGGCGAGAGGGTCTTGCGCGCCGCCCAAAGCCGTTCGCGTGCGTCCTCGTCGGCGGCCGCGTCGATCGACAGCAGGCCCTCGCCTTCGGCCGCGGCCAGCAGCGCCGCGATTGCTTGGGGCAGCGTGGCCTCGTCGCCATCGGCCTCGATCATCAGCAGCGCGCCGGCATCGCGCGGCAGGTCGGCGCCGCCCACGTCGCGCGCCAGCCGCACCGCGACCGTATCCATGAACTCCAGCATCGACGGCGTGACCGGCTGCGCCATCAGCCGCGCCACCGCCTGCGCGGCGCTGGCGACATCGCGGTAGATCGCCCGCAGCGCGCGCCGTGCCGGTGGCACGGGCGTCAGGCGCAGGCTCGCCTCGACGATCAGCGCCAGCGTGCCCTCGCTGCCGACCAGCAGCCGCTGCAGGTCGTAGCCGCTGGCACCCTTGGTGGTCGCGGCGCCGCAGGTGATCAGCTCGCCGGCACCGGTGACCGCGGTCAGCGCCAGCACGTTGTCGCGGCTGGCGCCGTATTTCACCGCGCGCGGGCCGCCGGCGTTGCAGGCGAGGTTGCCGCCGATGGTGCTGAACGCCGCGCTGGTCGGATCCGGCGGCCAGAACAGCCCATGCGGCCGCAGCGCGGCCTGCAGGTCGCCGTTGAGCACCCCGGGCTCGACCACCGCGCAGCGGTCGCCCGGGCAGATGTCGACGATCCGGTCCATGCGCTCGAACGACACCACCACGCCGCCGGCAACGGGCACCGACGCGCCGGTGGTGTTGGTGCCGCGCCCGCGCGCGACCACCGGCACGCGATGCGCGCGGCACGCCTGCACCAGCGCCAGCACGTGCTCGCGCGAGGTGGGCAACGCGACGGCGTCGGGCAGCGCATGCCGGCGCGAATTGTCATAGGCGTAGGCGAGGCGCTCGCTCGGGTCGGTCAGCCAGCCGGCGCCGAGCAGGGCGGCCAGTTCGCGTTGCAGCGCTGCGGGCAGTGCACTCATGGCCGGATTATCGGCCCATCGACCCGAGGTGCGCCAAGCGCGATAGCGGTGAACGGGCCAAGGCGGGCGGTTGGCGATCGAGCCGGACGCATGCAGGTCGCCGGCAATCAGCGCGGAAAGTGCGCCGCTTCGACCACTTCCCCAACAACGAGCACGGCGCTGCCCGAACCGTCGGCATTTCGGAGCAGCCGTGCTGGCGCTGGCAAAGTCGCGTCAGCAATCGTCCCTTCAGCAGTCGTCGAGCCGGAATGCATCGCGCAGCCAGTTCAAGCGCGGCGCGTCGGGATCGCCCTCGGCTTCGACCACGTCGAAGCGGCACGCGAGGTTGGCGAATTCGCGGTGGCTGAGCAGGAACAGCTGCGCCGCGCGCACCAGCTTGCGGCGCTTGGCGAGGTCGACCGAGGCCGCGCCGCCGCCATGGTGCGCATCGCGCCGGTAGCGGACCTCCACGAACACCAGCGTGGCGCCGCCGCGCGCGCGATCGAGCCGCCCGTCGTTGGGCCGGCCCTCGTCAAGCATGACCAGGTCGAGTTCGCCGATGCGGTAGTTGGCGTTTGCGGCGAGCTCGCGCAGCCCCGCCTGCAGCAGGTGGGTGCGAGCGGCGGCCTCGGCCACCGCGCCGCGATGCCGCCGGTCCAGCGTTGCGGCGCTCTTTCCGGTGTTGGCAACGGGCGGCGAGCGGATCGGCCCGCCTGCCATCTCAGCGGCGGCCCGCGTCCGCGAGCGCCACCGCGACACCGCCGCTGAACGTCGACCACGACGGCGTGCGCTGCACGTTGCCGAACCCGTCGATGCGCAGCGTGCCGGTGGCGCCGTCGACCCGGCCGTCGGACGACAGTGCCAGGTGTTCCAGGTAGGCGGTCAGCAGCCACGCGTCGTAGCCGAACGCGAACAGGCGCGCCGCCGGCCCGCGCGCGGTCGGCAGGGAGGCGCCAACGCTGTCGGCGGGCGGCAGGCCACGCACGCCGCGGGTGGTCCAGGTTTCGGTCGGGAACGCGATGCCGTCGAGGACACGGTCCTGCTCGGGCTTGCCGGTGCCCGACAGCAGTTGCGAGGTCGCCACGCGCGGTCGGTCGGCCAGCCCGGCCAGTGCCAACTTCGGCATCAACGCGCGGGCGCCGCTGCCCTTGACGGCGAGGAACACGGCATCGATGCCGCCGTCCTTCGCGGCAAACGGCGCGAAATCGACCGTGCCTTCCGCCGCCACGTCGGTGACGATGGCGCCACGCTCGCCCAGCCGTTCGCGCAGCGACGCGACCGCGCGACGCTGGGTCTCGTCGCTGCCGCCGACCACCAGCACGCGGTGCGCGCCGCGGTCGAGCAGGTACTCCGCCGCGGCGATGCCCTCGTCCTCGGGCGACAGCGAGAAGCTGGCGTTGCCGGCCGGCGGTTGCGAGGTGCCGCGGTTGAGCGCGAGCAACGGCACCGGCAGCGTGGCGCGCGCGAACAGCGCGGTGACCTCGTCGCGAGCGAGCGGGCCGACCACGAAATCGTTGCCCTCGGCCACCGCACGGTCGTAGGCGGCGACGGCGCCGACGGCGGTGTCGTAGAAGTGGATGTCAGGACGGCGACGGGTCTCGCCGTAATAGGCGGCCAGCAGTCCGTCGCGCACCGGCGAGGCGGCGGGCGCGAGGCTGCCCGACAATGGCAGCAGCACCGCCAGCTTCGTCGGCGGTCGATAGCCGTCGCGATCGGCGGGCGGGCGACTGCCGGCATCGAACTGCCAGCCGCCACGGTCGAAGGGGCGTGGGATCGGTTGGCCGCGACGCAGCAGCGCCCGGCCGACGTAGTTGTAGAGCGGATCGCCGACCGGGAGCAGGGCGGCTTCGCGGGCAAGCGTGGCGTCGTCGAATTGCGACAGCAGGCGGTCGATCTGCGCGTCGTTGGCGGCGCGCGCGGCGCCGGCGAGTGCCGCGCCAGCCTGCACCAGGTCCGCCGCCTGCTGGATCCGCGCATCGCGGCGCGCCTGCGCGGGAACGGGCGCGGGACGCGTCTCGACCGTGGTGCAACCGGCAAGGATCGTGATGGCGATCAGCAGGACCAGCAGCCCGTGCGGCGTGGAGCGTTTCGTCGGAGAACTCATCGGCATGCGTTCGCCGCGTCGCGGCGTTCCTGGGGGGACCGAACGCGATTCTACCCGGCCATCCTGACGACGGCATGCCGGCAGCCCCGTGGCGGCCGGCTCCACTGCGCATCACGAACCGCTGCCGGAGCGTTTCACCGTTCGGACGACCGGGCCGCACGACCCTCTTGCACCTCAGGCGGCACCTCCAATGGCGGCTCGTCGGGGGCGCGCGACGCTTTGAGTCAAAATGCAGGTCCGGAACGTCGGGGAATGGAGGGCCGCTGGTTGGTCGGTCGTTCCCGGCGCTAATCCACCATTGGAAACACGATGCAAATCCCCGGCACGCTGCACATCGTCGCCACCCCGATCGGCAATCTTGGCGACCTGTCGGTGCGCGCGCTGGAAACGCTGAAAACCGTCGATGCGATCTGCGCCGAGGACACCCGCCACACCCGTCAGTTGCTGTCGCACTTTGGCCTGGAGCGGCCGCTGCTGGCATTGCACCAGCACAACGAGGACGCGCAGGCGGCACAACTGGTGCGGCGTCTGCTGTCGGGCGACTCGCTGGCGCTGGTGTCGGATGCCGGCACGCCGCTGGTCAGCGACCCGGGCTTCCGCCTGGTGCGCGCGGCCCGCGAAGCCGGCGTGCGGGTGTCGCCGGTGCCGGGGGCATGCGCGGCGATCGCGGCCCTGAGCGTGGCGGGGCTGCCGTCGGATCGCTTCGTGTTCGAGGGCTTCCTGGCGGCCAAGGGCGGCGCCCGGCGCGAACGCTTGGCGCGCTTGGCGAGCGAGTCGCGCACCCTGATCTTCTACGAATCGGCGCACCGCATCGAGGAGGCCCTGGTCGACATGGCCGCCGCGTTCGGCCCCCAGCGCCCGGCGGTGCTGGCGCGTGAGTTGACCAAGCTGTTCGAGACCGTGCTCGGCGGTACGCTGCTCGAACTGCTGGCGCGGGTGGAGGCTGATCCGAACCAGCGCCGCGGCGAGTTCGTGCTGATCGTCGAGGGCGCCGGCGAGGATGCCGACGCGCGGATCATCGAGGGCCGCCGGTTGTATGCGCGCTTGGTCGAGCACCTGCCGCCGTCGACCGCGGCCAAGCTCGCCGCCGACCTGAGCGGGGCGCCGCGCAAGGCGCTGTACGGCGGCGGCGAGTAGCCGCGTGCCATTGCGTGCCCCGGTGCAGGCGATGCGTTTGACCGCGTCGCCCGTGCGACAATGCCGGCGGCGGAGTCGGCCAGGCAATCGCGTCATCGGTTCGGGTTTACCCGATACCGGTGCCGAGGAAAGTCCGGGCTCCACAGGGCACGGTGCCAGGTAACTCCTGGGCGGCGCAAGCCGACGGAAAGTGCAACAGAGAGCAGACCGCCGAACGGCGTCGCGAGACGTGCGTGGCAAGGGTGAAACGGTGCGGTAAGAGCGCACCACGAGTCTGGCAACAGACCGGTACGGCAAACCCCACCGGGAGCAAGACCAAATAGGGAGGCAATGCCGCGGCCCGCGGTGTCTCCGGGTAGGTTGCTTGAGCGTAGCGGTGACGCTGCGCCTAGAGGAATGATTGCCCACGACAGAACCCGGCTTATCGGCCGGCTCCGCCACTTTTGCTGTCGCCATTGGCTCCCAGCAAAAGCTCCAGAATTTTGGATGAAGCGCAAAATTCTGGACCCTGGCTGGTGCCTCCAATTCCCCGCCGCTGTCGGCGCCCCCTTTGCTAAAGGGGCCATCAGCGGCCGGAGGTGCGCGGCTGCGACCATATGGGTCGCGTGTTGCGCGTCCGGGCACCGAAAACCGTGATGCGTTGCGCATTGGTGCGGCGCAGCAGGCGCGTTGGCGCACGGGAAGTCCCGGCATCGGTTCCGACAGCCGCTCTGGCCGGAATCTCAAAATATGAGACTAAACAACAGCTAGTGGATAAGTCTTGAACCAGACTCTGAAGTTCGTCGCAAGCTGTTGATGTACTTGGTGAAATTGTCCAAATCCAGTTGTTGACAAGCCTGTGGACGGTGCCTAAGGTGGGCATCAGAGGGAAAACCGGGGTTTTTGTGGTTTTCTGTAGCCAAGTCACCCGTACAGAGGTGGCACGCACCCAGGCAGGGCCATGTTCCAAGGCGAAACCGCCATCACGATCGACGACAAGGGACGGATGGCGGTGCCTACCGCTTACCGCGACGCGGTCGCGCGTGAATGCGGCAATCGCCTGGTGGTCACCTACAACCCGTTCGAATCCGGCTCCCTGTACCTGTATCCACAGGAGGTCTGGGAGCGCGTGCGCGATCAGGTCAATGCCCTGCCGAAGGTGAAGCGCGTCAATCGCAGCATGCAGTTGAAACTGGTCGGCGCGGCCTCGTTCGTCGAACTCGATGGCAACGGCCGCATCAGCATCCCTGCCAGCCATCGCGCCGCGATCGGGATCGAGAAGAAGGCCGTCCTGCTGGGCATGGGCGAGAAATTCGAGTTGTGGAGCGAGCAGGCGCATCACGCCCAGATCCGTCAGACCATCTCTGACGACGATCTGAGCGCCGAACTGCTCGATCTGCAGCTATGACGGGCGGTGGCATGGGGCGCATCGCGCCGGCCGGCCACCTTCCCGTCATGTATGCGCAGGCCCTGGAGGGGCTGCGCGTTGACGGGAACGGTACCTACCTCGATGGCACGTTCGGGCGCGGCGGGCATGCGCGCGGGGTGTTGGAACGACTGGGCCCGGGAGGCCGGTTGCTGCTGATGGACAAGGATCCCGACGCGATCGCGGTGGCCGAACACGAGTTTGGTGGCGACGCGCGCGTGGCGATCCGGCGCGGGAGCTTCGCGCAGCTGGCCCAGTGGGAGGCAACGACCGCCGGCCTCGATGGCGTGCTGCTGGACCTGGGCGTGTCGTCGCCGCAGCTGGATGTCGCCGAACGTGGTTTCAGTTTCGGCAAGGACGGGCCGCTGGACATGCGCATGGATCCCGACGCCGGCGAGAGTGCCGCGCAGTGGCTGGCGGCCGCACCGGAGCCGGAGATCGCCGACGTGCTGTGGACCTACGGCGAGGAAAAGCTCAGCCGCCGGATCGCGCGCACGATCGTGGCGCGACGCGAGGAGCAGCCACTGACGCGTACCGCGCAACTGGCCGAACTGATCGCCTCGGTGATGCCGCGCGGCAAGCCTGGTAGCGACAAGAGCAGGATCCATCCCGCCACGCGCAGCTTCCAGGCGATCCGCATCTTCATCAACCGCGAACTGGCCGACCTCGAAGCCGGGCTGGATGCGGCCTTGCTGAGCCTCAAGCCGGGCGGACGGTTGGTGGTGATCAGCTTCCATTCGCTCGAGGACCGCATCGTCAAGCAGTTCATCGCCCGCCACGCCAAGGCGCCGGCGGCCAACCGGCGCTTCCCGGATGCCCATCAATTCGTGCCGGAATTACAGGCGATCGGCGGCGCGCGGAAGGCGGACTTCGACGAAACCGGCGTCAATCCGCGCGCCCGCAGCGCGGTGTTGCGCGTCGCCGAAAAACTTGCCGTCGCCGAGGCCGCATGAACGCGCGCCTTCTGCTGGTCGTGCTGGTGCTTGCCAACGTCGTTTCGGCGCTTGCCGTCGTCTATGCCCGCCACGAGCACCGGCAGCTGTTCGTGCAGGCCAACCGGCTGGAGAAGGCGCGCGACGAGTTGAACATCGAATTCGGCCGCCTGCAGCTGGAGCAGGCGACCTGGGCCGAGAGCAATCGCATCGACCAGGTCGCCCGCGACCGGCTGGGCATGAAGTTTCCGGAAGGCGCCGAGATCGTGGTGATCCGGCCATGAGCGTATTCAGCCGCCCGGTGGCCATGGAGCGCGCGCCATGACGGAGCGCATCGGGGCCTCGCGCGATGGCGGCGCCCGCAGCCGCACGGGCCAGGGCCAGCCCGCGGGCAGGCTGTCGCTCAAGGCGTTGTTTGGACGCGATTCCGGCGGCCCGCGCGGCCGCGCGCGGTTCAACCTGCGCAACCGGATGTTCCTGGTCGGCGGGGTGCTCGCGCTGTGCGCCGCCGCGCTGGTCGGACGCGCGTTCGACGTGCAGGTCTACAACAACCACTTTTACCTGCAACAGGGTGATGCGCGCTCGCTGCGGGAAATCCCGATCGCGGCTTCGCGGGGCATGATCACCGACCGCAACGGCGAGCCGCTGGCCGTCTCGACCCCGGTCGAATCGGTGTGGGGCAACCCGAAGGAACTGCTCAAGCATCCCGCGCGCATCCCGGAGCTGGCGGAGGCGCTCGGAGTGCCGGCCAACTATCTGGAGCACAAGCTGGGGCAGCGCTCGGGCAAGGAGTTCATGTACCTGCAGCGGCGCATCAATCCCGACCAGGCGCGCAGGATCCTCGCCCACAACATCCCGGGCGTGTTTTCGCAGCGCGAGTACCGCCGCTTCTACCCTCAGGGCGAGGCGATCGCGCACATCCTGGGCTTCACCAACATCGACGACCGCGGCCAGGAAGGCATCGAGTTGGCGTTCGACGACTGGCTGCGCGGCAAGCCTGGCTCCAAACGCGTGATCCGCGACGGCCAGGGCCGAGTGGTGGAAAGCGTCGACCTGGTCAAGGCCGCGGAGCCGGGCCAGCAGCTGACGCTGACCATCGACCGGCGCATCCAGTTCCTGGCCTACCGCGAGCTGCGCAACACGCTGCTGCGCACCGGCGCGAGCAGCGGTTCGGCGGTGGTGCTGGACGTTGCCACCGGCGAGGTGCTGGCGATGGCGAACCTGCCCACCTACAACCCCAACGCGGTCGGCATGGGCAATCCCGATACCCACCGCAATCGCGCGGTCACCGACGTGATCGAACCGGGTTCAACGATGAAGCCGCTGACCGTGGCCGCGGCGCTGGAAGCCGGGGTGATCACGCCGACGACCCGCTTTGACACCAACCCCGGCTGGACCCCAAACGGCCGCTATCGCACCACCGATCACCGCAATTACGGCGTGCTCGATACCACCGGGGTGATCACCAAGAGCTCCAACGTGGGCGCCGCCAAGATCGTCGCCAGGCTCTCCAACCAGGGCTATTACGATTTCCTGCGCAAGTTCGGCTACGGCGTCCGGCCCGGCAGCGGCTTCCCCGGCGAATCGCCGGGCATGCTCGCGTCGCCCTCGGGATGGAGTGGCACCACCAAGCAGACCATGTCCTATGGTTATGGACTGTCGGCGACGCCGTTGCAGATCGCCCAGGCGTATGCGGCGTTCGGCAACGGCGGGAAATTGATTGCGCCGACGTTCGTCAAGGGCGAGCGCAACGAGGCCAGGCAGGTGCTGGACCCGGTGATCGCGCGTGAAGTGATCAAGATGATGCAGACCGTGACCGAGCCGGGCGGCACCGCCACCCAAGGCGCGATCCTGGGCTACCACGTCGCCGGCAAGACCGGCACCGCGCGCAAGTTCAGCGACAGCGGCGGCTATTCCCGCCGTTACGTCTCGTTCTTCGCCGGGGTGGTGCCGGTGGACAACCCGCGCTTCTCGATGGTGGTGGTCGTCAACGATCCGGACCCGAGCAAGGGCTACTACGGCGGACTGGTGTCGGCGCCGGTGTTCAAGAACGTCATGGAAGGCGCGTTGCGCCTCATGGATGTCGCCCCGGACGACATCGATACCTGGCTGGCGGCGCAGGCCGAGGCCGAAGCCACGCGCAGCAAGGCCAATGGCGGCAAGCCGGGCCAGGGCGGGCCGGTGCTGCCGTCCGTCAGCGCCGCCACCGCGGTCCTGCCGCTGCCGACGCCGCTCACTGGTGGTGCCCCGTGAGTCGCGCGATGGCGCTGGCGGAGTTGCTGCCCGACGTGGCGGGCATTCCGCACGACCTGGTGATCAGCGGGCTGGTGCAGGACAGCCGCGAGATCCGCGCTGGCGATGCGTTCGTGGCGATCGAGGGATTCGGTGTGCATGGTCTCAAGTTCGTGTCCCAGGCGCGCGCCGCCGGCGCCAGCGCGATCCTGTTCGAGCCCCCGGCGCCGGTCGATGCGCCCGCGCCGAGCGACGCGGTCGCGGTGCCGCACCTGCGCGCGCGCCTGGGCGAACTGGGCGACCGCTTCCACGGCCACGCCAGCGAATCGATGACCGTGGTCGGGGTGACCGGCACCAATGGCAAGACTTCGATCGTGCAACTGCTGGCGCAGGCGTGGAGCCTGCGTGGCGTGCGCTGCGGCAGCATCGGCACGCTCGGCGCGGGGTTGCATGGCCAGGTCGTGCCGACCGGTTTCACGACGCCACTGGTGCTGCGCCTGCACGCCCTGCTCGCCGAACTCCGCGATGCCGGTGCGCAATCGGTGGCGATGGAAGTCAGCTCGCACGCGCTGGAGCAGGGCCGCGTCGACGGCGTGCATTTCGACGTGGCGCTGTTCACCAACCTCACGCGCGACCACCTCGACTACCACGGCGACATGGCCAGCTACGGTGCCGCCAAGGCTGCGCTGTTCGCGTGGCCCGGGCTGCGCGCCGCGGCGATCAACCTCGATGACGACTACGGCCGTTCGCTGCTTGCGGCGCTGCCGGCGACGGTACGCGCGATCGGCCTGAGCTCGCGCGGCGAGCCCGGCGCCATGCTGCGCGCCGAGGCACTGACGCTCGACAGCACTGGCCTGCGCTTCGATCTCGCCGTCGGCGGCGATGCCTGGCCGGTGCACTCCCCGTTGCTGGGCCGCTTCAACGTCGACAACCTGCTCGCCGTCGCCGGCGCGCTGCTCGCGCTCGGCGATGCGCCGGCGGAGGTCGCGTCGACACTGTCGCGGCTGCAGCCGGTGCACGGCCGCATGAACCGCCTCGGCGGCGACGGCTCCGCGCCGCTGGTGGTGATCGACTACGCGCATACGCCCGACGCGCTGCAGCAGGCGCTGGCGTCGCTGCGGGCGCACGCGGGGGGACGGCTGGTCTGTGTATTCGGGTGCGGCGGGGAGCGCGACACCGGCAAACGGGCGCAGATGGCCGCCATCACCGAGGCCCTTGCCGACCGGGTGATCGTCACCGACGACAATCCCCGCGCTGAAAATGGCGATGCCATCGTGGCCGACATCCTGGCCGGCTTCGTCGATCCGACGCGGGTAGTCGTGCAGCGCGATCGCGCCGCGGCGATCGCCCTCGCGGTGGGCGAGGCCGGCGTCCACGACATCGTCCTGATCGCAGGCAAGGGCCACGAGCCCTACCAGGAGATCGACGGGGTCCAATATGCATTTGACGACACGCAGGTCGCGCGCTCCCAGCTTGAGGCGAGGGCTGCATCCGCCGCCGCGCAGGTTTCGCAAGCGACCAGCCCGGGGGAGCGGCCATGAGGCCATTGCTTCTTTCCGAGATCGCGCGCATGACCGCCGGCCGCCTGCACGGCGCGGACGTGGTCGTGGATGCCGTCGCCACCGACAGCCGTTCGCTGCCAGGCGGCACAAGGTCGTTGTTCGTCGCGCTAAAGGGCGCGCGCTTCGATGCCCATGAGCATCTCGATGCGGTCGCAGGCCTCGTTGCGGCGGCGCTGGTATCGCGCGTGGTCGCAGTCGACCTGCCGCAGGTCGTGGTCGCCGACACCGAGCGCGCGCTGGCGGATCTTGCCGCGGCGCTGCAGCGCGAGCGCCAGACGCGGGTCGTGGCGATTACCGGCAGCAACGGCAAGACCAGCGTCAAGGCGCTGCTGCTGGCGATCCTCGAGCGCGCCACGCACCACGCGGGCACGACCGTGTATGCCAACCCGGGCAACCGCAACAACGAGATCGGGCTGCCGTTGGCAGTGCTCGATGCGCCCGACGCGGCGGAATTCGCGGTGTACGAAATGGGTGCGGGCAAGCCCGGCGATATCGCGTACCTCACCGCGATCGCGCGCCCCGACGTGGCGCTCGTCAACAACGTCGCGCCTGCACACCTGGAACGCATGGGCAGCCTGCTCGGCATTGCCGACACCAAGGCGGCGGTCTACGACGCGCTGCCGCCCGACGGCGTCGCGGTGATCAACGCCGACGATGCGTTCGCGCCGTACTTCGCCGAGCGCGCGCATGGCCGCAAGCTGATCCGTTTCGGCCTGGACGCCAGCGCCGAGGTGACCGCGCGGGCGATCCAGCCTGTCGCCGGCGGCTCGCGTTTCCTGCTGGTGACGCCGGCCGGGGAGGCTACCATCACGCTCGCGATGCCGGGTCGCCACAGCGTCCGCAATGCGCTCGCCGCTGCGTCACTGGCATCGGCACTGGGTGTGTCGCTGGACGTGATCGCCGCGGGCCTCAGTGCCGCGCGGGCGGTGTCGGGCCGATTGGCCACGCATGCCGTTGCCCATGGCGGGCTGCTGATCGACGACAGCTACAACGCCAACCCCGGCTCGCTGGCCGCCGCGATCGATACCCTCGCCGACCTCGCGCGCGGTGGCCATCACGGGCAAGGTTGGCTGGTGCTCGGCGACATGCGCGAACTCGGCGACGACGCCGCCGCGATGCACGCCGAGGCCGGCCGTCGCGCCAGGGCCGCGGGCATCGCGCGGCTGTACACCTTGGGCGAGCTGAGTGCGCACGCGGCCGAGGCGTTCGGCGACGGCGCCCGGGTGTTCTCCAGCCACGACGCGCTGGCCGACGCACTCGCGGCGGACCTGCGCGTCGCCGCGGGAGAGCAGTCGACCCTGACGCCGACCAATGCGGATGCCGCCACGCCCGGAGCGCCCGCTGCCGCCGTGCGCGTGCTGGTCAAGGGGTCCCGCGGCAGCGCCATGGACCGGATCGTCACGGCGCTGCTTGCCGATACAACGCTCGCCTCGAATCCAGGGAAAACCGATGCTGCTTGAGCTCACCCGCTGGCTGGAACAACTGCAGGGCGCCTTCAGCCTGTTCGGCTACCTGACGTTTCGCGGCATCCTCAGCGCGCTTACCGCGCTGGCGCTGTCGCTGTGGTGGGGGCCGGCGATGATCCGCCGCCTCGCCCAGTACAAGGGCGGCCAGCCGATCCGCCAGGACGGCCCGCAGACGCATTTTTCCAAGGCCGGCACCCCGACCATGGGCGGCGCACTGATCCTGCTGACCGTGCTCGCCTCGGTGCTGCTGTGGGGCGACCTGCGCAACAAATATGTCTGGCTGGTGCTGGCGGTGATGGTCGCGTTCGGCGCGATCGGCTGGTACGACGACTGGCTGAAGATCGTCAAGCGCGATCCCAACGGCATGAAGTCGCGCTGGAAGTACCTGCTGCAGTCGGTCTGCGGACTGGCTGCCGGGTTGTTCCTGTACCTGACCGCCGATCCCAACGTCGTCGCCACGACGACGTTCTACGTGCCGATGTTCAAGACCCTCGCGCTGCCGCTGGGCGCCGGGCTGGTCGTGGTGGCGTACTTCTGGATCGTCGGCTTCTCCAACGCGGTCAACCTCACCGACGGCCTCGATGGCCTGGCGATCATGCCGACAGTGCTGGTTTCCTGCGCCTTGGGCGTGTTCGCGTATGCCTCGGGCAACGCGGTCTTCGCCGAATACCTGCAGATCCCGCGCGTGCCTGGCGCCGGTGAGCTGGTGATCATCTGCGCGGCGATCGCCGGCGCGGGCCTGGGCTTCCTGTGGTTCAACACCTACCCGGCGATGGTGTTCATGGGCGACATCGGCGCGCTGGCGCTGGGCGCGGTGCTCGGCACGGTCGCGGTGATCGTGCGCCAGGAGCTGGTGCTGGTGATCATGGGCGGCATCTTCGTGATCGAAACGCTGTCGGTGATGATCCAGGTGGCGTCGTTCAAGCTCACCGGCAAGCGGGTGTTCCGG
>JBBRWW010000073.1:0-13968 GCA_038248955.1 Lysobacterales bacterium | reverse complement strand
TTGTTGACCCGCGCGCTCTGGTGGCTGTGGCCGGCGCTGGCGCGGCGCTGGCCGGCCGTGATCGCGGCGGCGCTGGGTGGTGTTGTCGGGGCGCTGGTCTACGCCGCGGTCGCAGGGTTCGCGTTGCCGACCGTGCGTACCGCCCTGATGATCGCGGTGATCGCGGCGGCACGATCGTGGCGGCGACCACTGCGAACCGCCGACGCATTGGCGCTGTCGTTGGTGGCGGTGCTGCTGCTCGATCCGCTGTCGGTGCTCGGTGCGGGCTTCTGGTTGAGTTTCCTCGGCGTGGCCTGGCTGCTGTGGTGCCTGCCGCACGCCACGCGCCGGCCCGTGCACGACCTGGTGTCGGCACAGGGCGTGGCGACACTCGGCTTGCTGCCGTTGAGCGCGATCCTGTTCGGGCAGGCGTCGCTGGCAGGCCCGCTGGCCAACCTCGTCGCCGTCCCCTGGTGGAGCCTGGTGGTGGTGCCGTTGTCGTTGCTGGGCATGGCGCTGGAGGTGCTGCACGCCGGCGCCGGCGTCTTCGCCTGGCGCGCCGCGGCGTGGTGTTTCGACCTCAGCTGGCCACTATTCGACTGGCTTGGCAGCGGCGCGTTGGCATTGTGGTGGCTGCCGGAACCGCGCTGGTTCGCGTTGCCGCTGGCACTGCTGGGCGCGTTCTGGCTGCTGCTGCCGCGCGGCGTGCCGGGCAAGCCGCTCGCGGTGTTGCTGTGGTTGCCGCTGCTGTGGCCGGATCGGCAACTGCCGGCGCAGGGCGAGGTCGACCTGCTCGTGATCGACGTGGGGCAGGGGCTGTCGGTGCTGGTCCGGACCGCGCGCCATTCGCTGCTGTACGACATGGGACCTGCCGTGCGCGACGGTTTCGACGCCGGCGAGCGCGCGGTGGTGCCGGCGCTACGCGCGCTGGGCGTGGCGCGGATCGACCGCGCGGTGGTAAGTCACCGCGACAATGACCATGCCGGGGGCTTGGCGGCGGTGCGACTGGTGTATCCGGGCACGCCGACCGTGGCCCCGGACCAATCCGGGGTGCCCGAGACCACGCCCTGCCAGGCGGGGCAGTCCTGGAACTGGGACGGCGTGCGGTTTCGTTTCCTGCACCCGACGCCGTTCTTTCCCTACCTGGGCAACGAAGCCAGTTGCGTGCTCCGCATCGAGACCGCCCACGGCGCGGTGTTGCTCCCCGGCGACATCGGCGCGGTGATCGAGCGCGAACTGGTTCGGCGCGATCCGGCGGGCGTTCGCGCCGAGGTCGTGGTTGTCGCGCACCACGGCAGCGGCGGCTCGTCCGACCCCGCATTCGTCGCCGCGACCGGCGCCCGCCATGCCCTGATCGCCAGCGGCCACGGCAATCGGTTCGGCCACCCCAAGCCCGTGGTCGTGGCGCGCTGGGAAGCCGCGGGCGCGCGCATCTGGGATACGGCGCCGGGTGGGGCGTTGCACGTGCGGCTGGGAGGGCCCGGTCCCGCGGTGCCGGAAACGCGACGGCGAACCCAGACGCGTTTGTGGGATGCGGCGGCACGGACGGACTAGCGCCTCGCTGGGCTATCCTGTCGACCGGGTTGAGCGGCCACGGGCCGGGGGTAATGCGTGCTGGAACTGGTCAAGGCCGGCGGTTGGCCGATGATTCCGCTGTTGCTTTTGTCGGCGATCGCCCTGGCGATCATCGTCGAGCGGGCCTGGACCCTGCGCCGCAAGACGGTGCTGCCGCCCGGCCTTGGTAACGAAGTGCGCGCCTGGGCGGTTCGCGGCAACCTCGATCCGGACCATATCGACTCGCTGCGCGCAACCTCGCCGCTGGGCGCGCTGCTGGCTGCGGCACTGGACGTGCGCCTGCGTCCGCGCGACCAGATCCGCGAGCGCATCGAGGACGTTGGCCGCCATCTCGTGCATCGCATGGAGCGCTACCTCAATACCCTCGGCACCATTTCGGCGGCCGGCCCACTGCTCGGCCTGTTCGGAACGGTGGTCGGCATGATCCAGATGTTCCTGGGCATCCTCGACCACGGCATCGGCGATGTGAACCAGCTCGCCGGCGGCATCGGCAAGGCGCTGGTGTGCACCGCGACCGGCATGGTGGTCGCGATCCCGGCGCTGATGGCGCACCGCTGGTTCCGGGGCCGCATCTCCGAGTACATCGTGGCGATGGAACACGAGGCGATCCAGCTGCTCGACGCGATCGGGCCACGTCCAGCATCGGCGCCGGTCGCGCCTGGGGCGCACGGCATCACCCCGCCGGTGAGCGTGGGCTAGGCGTGCGCGATGCGGCGTCATCACTCGGTTGCGTATCGGCATGCGCGCCCTCGTTCCTCCTTGCCCCGCACGCGCCCAGTCAAGGCGCTGCTGGCCTACACCGCATCGGCAGGCCCTAATGCGCATCCGTGACCACCGCGCCGACGACGAACCCGAGATCAACCTGATCCCGTTGATCGACGTGATGCTGGTGCTGCTGATCTTCTTCGTGGTGACGGCGACCTTCGACGCCCGTTCGGTGTTGAAGCTGGAATTGCCGCGCGCCACCGGCGAGCCTAGCGATACCAGCAAGGCGTTGACGGTGTTGATCAATGCCGACGGCCGCTATTTCGTTGACGACCGCGAAGTGCTGCGCGATGACCTGGAGTCGCTCAAGGCGACGCTGGCCGACGTCGCCGGCACGGACCGCGACCGCCCCGTACTGCTGCGCGCCGACGGCCGCACCCAGCACCAGGCGGTCGTGACGGCCTATGACGCCCTGGGCCAGCTCGGTTTCCGCAAGGTGATGATCGCCACCGCGCCGACGCCGAAGGCGCCAGCGGGGGGCTCGGAGTGATCGACGCGACGTCGGCCTGGCAGACCTACCGCCGGCTGATCCGCTTCGCCCGCCCGTACCGCGGGCTGCTCGGCATCGCGCTGGTCGGCATGCTGCTCGAAGCGGCGGCTGGCGGGGGTTTCAGCCTGCTGATGAAGCCCATGATCGATGAAACGTTCAGCGTCGATGACGCGCAATTGAGCCTGCTGTTGCCGTTGCAGATCGTTGGCCTGTTCATCATTCGCGGCATCGCCGGTTACCTCGCCGATACCCAGATGGCCAAGGCCGGTCGCAGCGTCGCCCGCGACCTGCGCGTGCAGGTGCTGGGCAAGTACCTGCGCCTGCCGGGACTGCGTTTCGACACCGAGCCGGTGCCGTCGATGTTGATCAAGCTGGGTTCCGACAGCGACCAGGTCGCGCAGGCCGCGATCGATGCGATGAAAGTGATGCTGCAGCAGTCGTTGCAGGTCCTGACGATGCTGGCGGTGATGCTCTGGTACAGCTGGCAGGTGACGCTGGCGATCCTGCTGCTGGGTCCGCCGCTGGCATGGGTGATGGACAAGGTGGGGAGGCGCTATCGGCGTGTCAGCCACCGCATCCAGGAGAGCAGTGGCCACCTGTTGCAGGCGGCTGAGCAGGCGCTCTCCAACCAGCAGGAAGTCAAGGTATACGGTGCCCAAAGCGTCGAGTTGGATCGCTATACCGCGTTGGCCAACACCAACCTCAAACTCAGCATGAAGGTCGAATCGACCCGCAGCATCTCCTCGGCGCTGGTGCAGTTGATGGGCGCCGTTGGCCTGGCGTTGCTGTTGTTCTTCGCCGGACGCGAAGCGGTGGCCGGGCGATTGACGGCCGGTGACTTCGTTGGATTGATGGTGTCGATGCTGGCGATCATTCCTGCCTTGAAGCAGCTCACCAATGTGCAGGGCATGCTGCAGCGGGGCGTGGCCTCGTCGGAGCGGCTGTTCGACGTGCTCGATGCCGCCGACGAATCCGACGCCGGTGTCCGAAGCCTGTCGCGCGCCGAAGGCGTGCTCGAGTTCCGCTGCGTCAGCAGCCGCTATCCGGGGCAGGTGCAGCCGGCACTGGCCGATGTCAGCTTCACCGCACGTCCCGGCACGGTCACCGCGATCGTCGGTCGCTCCGGCAGCGGCAAGTCGACGCTGATCAAATTGATCCCGCGGTTCTACGAGACCGAGGCGGGCACGATCCTTCTTGACGGCCACCCGTTGCATGACTATCGCCTGTCCGATCTGCGCCGGCAGATCGCGCTGGTCGGCCAGCAGGTGATGCTGTTCGACGGAACGGTGGCGGCGAATGTCGCCTATGGCGAACTGCAGGCCGCAGACGCCGTGGCGCTCGACCGCGCGGTGCGCGGCGCGAACGCGATGGAATTCGTCGAGCGCCTGCCCAAGGGCCTGGCCTCGTCGATCGGCAGCAAGGGCGGACGCCTGTCCGGTGGCCAGCGCCAGCGCATCGCGATTGCCAGGGCGATGCTCAAGGACGCGCCGATCCTGATCCTCGACGAGGCGACCGCCGCGCTCGATACCGAGTCCGAGCGGCTGGTGCAGGACGCGCTGAACCGGCTGATGCCCGACCGCACCACGCTGGTGATCGCGCACCGGCTTTCGACGATCGAACACGCCGATCAGGTACTGGTCCTGGACCACGGACGCATCGTCGAGCGCGGCACCCACGCCGAATTGCTGGCCCTCGGCGGCTTGTACGCGCACCTGCACCGCATGCAGTTCCGCGACGCCGAATGAACGGGGATGGCCGATGAGCGGGCAAACCGCATGATTGGAGACGCCGCATGAGCGCAGCCGGTGGCGGCCGCGACCAGTCGCCCGCCTACTGGTACGGCGAGGCCGCGGTGCCGTGGATCGCGCGCGGGCTGTCATCGCTGTACGCCGGAGTCACCTGGCTGCGCCGGGTGCCGTACACGCGCGGCTGGCGTCGAGGCCAGCCGGCGGGCGTACCGGTGGTGGTGGTCGGCAACCTCACCGTGGGCGGCGCCGGCAAGACGCCGCTGACGATCGCGCTGGTCGAGCGGCTGCGCGCGGAGGGCTGGAACCCCGGGGTCGCCAGCCGCGGCTACGGCCGCGACAATGCCGGCCGGCCCGCCTGGGTCGAGCGCGACATGCCGGTCGCCCAGGCCGGCGACGAGCCGCTGCTGATCGCGCGCCGCACCGGCGCGAAGGTGCGCGTCGACCGGGACCGTGTCGCGGCCGCCCGCGCGCTTGCGGCTGCCGGTTGCGACATCGTGGTGTGCGACGACGGCCTGCAGCACTACCGGCTGGCGCGCGACATCGAGATCGAGGTCATCGACGGTCGCCGCCGTTACGGCAACGGTCGCCTGCTGCCGGCGGGCCCGCTGCGCGAGCTGCCGGCACGCGGGGCGAACTGCGATTTCCGCGTCGTCAACGGCGGCGCCAGCGGGTTTGGCCAATGGGCGATGACCCTGGTCGCCGACGAGGCTCTGCCGCTCGCCGGTGGTCGCCCGCGACCCCTGGCGCAATGGGTCGGCCAGCGCGTGCATGCGGTGGCGGGCATCGGCGATCCCGAACGCTTTTTCCGCATGCTGCGCGAGATGGGCATCGCGGTGGTGCCGCATGCCTTCGCCGACCACCATCGCTACGCAGCGGCGGATTTCGACTTCGGGAGCCGCCTGCCGGTGCTGATGACCGAGAAGGACGCCGTCAAGTGCGCCGCGTTCGTGTCCGACGCGCAGTTCAGCGTGCCGGTGCGCGCCGAACTGCCGGAGGCGTTCTGGGTGTCGCTGCTGGACAAACTTCCGACGCACAACTGCGAGGGCACATGAGCAACCAGCAAAGCCCCGACGCCCATGCACTCGGCGACTTCGTCGTTGCCATCCCGGCGCGCCACGCGGCGTCGCGCCTGCCCGGCAAGCCGCTGCGCCTGCTCGCCGGCGAGCCGCTGGTGCTACACGTCGCGCGGCGCGCACTCGCCGCGGGCGCCCGCGAGGTCTGGGTGGCGGCGGACGACGCCCGCATCGTCGATGCGCTCGCCGGCAGCGGGGTGCGCATCGCGATGACCTCGCCTGGCCACGCCTCGGGCACCGACCGGCTGGCCGAATGCGCGGCGCTGGCCGGGTGGGGCGATGACACCGTCGTGGTCAACCTGCAGGGCGACGAGCCGTTCGCACCGGCCTCCGGCATCCGCGCGGTCGCCGATCTGCTGCGCAGCAGTGGGGCCGAGATGGCAACGCTGGCGGCGACGATCGAGGATGTCGAGACGCTGTTCGATCCGCATGCCGTCAAGCTGGTGCGCGCCGCCAACGGCGATGCGCTGTACTTCAGCCGCGCGCCGATTCCGTGGCCACGCGACGCGTTCGCGCACGATCGCAGCGCGTTGCCTGAGGGCGGCCCCTGGCTGCGCCATATCGGCATCTATGCGTACCGCGCCGGATTCCTGCGCCGCTTTGCCGGCATGCCGCCGGGCACATTGGAACAGGTCGAGCAGCTGGAGCAATTGCGCGTGCTGGAGGCCGGGTTCCGCATCGCGGTCGCGCCGACGCCGGTGCCATTCCCCCCCGGCGTCGACACGCCCGACGACCTTGCTCGTGCGGAAGCGCGGTTTGCCCGCGGCGATGGCTGAGCACGCGACCGCCCCGATCACGCTGTTGATCGTCTGCCTCGGCAATATCTGCCGTTCGCCGATGGCCGAAGGCGTCGTCCGCGCGCGCATCGAGGGGTCGGATCTTGCCGGGCGCGTCGCATTGGATTCGGCCGGAACCGGCGACTGGCATGTTGGCCAGCCACCGGATCGACGCGCGATCGCGACGGCGGCGCGCCACGGCGTCAACATAGGCGGGTTGCGCGGCCGCCAGCTGCAACGTGACGACGGCGACCGGTTCGACTGGCTGCTGTGCGCCGATCGCGGCAACCTGCGCGACGTGCGCACGCGGCTGGCGCCATCGACGCACGCGCGCACGGCGCTGCTGCTCGATTGGGCCGGCGTCGCGATCGAAGGCGAAGTGCCGGACCCCTACAGCGGCGATCTGCGCGACTTCGAGCAGGTCTGGCAGCTGCTGGATCGCGCCGCGCTGGGCGTCGTGGCGCGGCTGCAGCGCGACGCCGCGGGCTGGCGGCGGTCTTGAGCGATGGCCCGTGCGGCCCCAGATAGTGTGTCGATGAGAACCATCACGACCCTGTGTCCCGCATGGCCACGAACGCTGGTGCGCCGCGCTGCCGCGCGGGTGGTGGGCGGCGTGAACCCGGGGCATCGCGCGTGAGCAAGGCGGGGGCTTCGACGTTCGACGGCAAGGATTTCGTCCGCAACCTCAGCACCGCGCCCGGCGTGTACCGGATGATCGCCGCCGACGAGGGGGTGTTGTACGTCGGCAAGGCGGGCGCGCTGAAAAACCGCGTCGCCAGCTACTTCAACGCCACCCCCAAGTCGCCGCGCATCACCGCGATGCTCGCCCAGGTCGCGCGCATGGAAGTGACGATCACGCGCACCGAGGGCGAGGCGCTGATCCTCGAGAACCAGCTGATCAAGTCGCTCAAGCCGCGCTACAACGTGCTGCTGCGCGACGACAAGAGCTTCCCGTACGTGTTGATGACCAACGAGACGTGGCCGCGCATCGCCATGCACCGCGGCCCGCGCGCGGTGCCGGGACGCTACTTCGGCCCGTATCCCAGCGTCGGCGCGGTGCGCGACACGCTCAACCTGATCCACAAGTTGTTCCGCTTGCGCAGCTGCGAGGACAGCGTGTTCCGCAACCGCTCGCGGCCCTGCCTGCAACACCAGATCGGCCGTTGCAGCGCCCCATGCGTCGGCCTGGTGCAGGCGCGCGACTACGCCGAGAGCGTGCGCCGCGCCGGGCTGCTGCTTGACGGCCGCAGCGACGAGCTCACCGACGAGCTCGGCAAGGGCATGGAGGCCGCCAGCGCGCGCCTGGATTTCGAGGAAGCAGCGCGCCTGCGCGACCTGGTCGGCTCGATCCGCAGCCTGCAGGCGCGCCAGTACGTTGACGGCCGCGCTGCCGACCTCGACGTGCTGGCGTGCGCCATGCAGGGCGCCGCGGCCTGCGTGCTGCTGCTGGCGTTCCGCGACGGCCGCAACCTCGGCACGCGGGCGTTCTTCCCGAAGACCAACGGCGCCGACAACCCGGAGGAAGTGCTGGCCGCGTTCGTTTCGCAGTATTACGGCGAGCAGATGCCGCCGCGCGAGATCGTCCTGGACCGCGACATCCCCGATCGCGAGCTGATCGAACAGGCGCTGTCGGCCGCCGGCGACCGCAAGGTGCAGATCCGCGCCAGCGTGCGCGGCGAGCGTGCCGGCTACGTGGACATGGCGCGACGCAATGCCGAGCTCGCGCTCGCCAGCGAACGCACCAGCCACGCCGCGCAGCACGCACGCGCGCTCGACCTCCAGGTGCTGCTCGGGCTGGCGGCGCTGCCGTCGCGGATCGAGTGCTTCGACATCAGCCACACCATGGGCGAGGCCACGGTCGCGTCGTGCGTGGTGTTCGACGCCGAAGGCCCCGTGCGCGGCCAGTACCGTCGCTACAACATCACCGGTATCGTCGGCGGCGACGACTACGCGGCAATGCGCCAGGCGATCGGGCGGCGCTTCCGGCGCGCGATCGACGAAAACGGCGTGCTGCCCGAGGTGCTGCTGATCGACGGCGGTGCGGGGCAGGTTGCGCAGGCGCGCGCGGCGCTCGACGAACTGGGCGTGCAGGGCGTGGTGCTGGTCGGCGTTGCCAAGGGGCCGGCGCGCAAGCCCGGTGACGAGGAACTGGTGCTGGCCGACGGCCGCTGCGTGCGCCCGGGCGCGGCGTCGCCGGCGCTGCAGTTGGTGCAGCAGGTCCGCGACGAGGCCCATCGTTTCGCGATCACCGGCCATCGCGGTCGTCGCCAGAAGACCCGCAGCAGCAGCCGGCTGGAAGACATCCCCGGCATCGGCCCGCGCCGGCGTGCCAGCCTGCTCAAGCATTTCGGTGGATTGGGCGGCCTCAAGGCCGCCGGTATCGAGGAGATTTCGCGCGTCGAGGGCGTCAACGACTCCCTCGCGCAGCGCATCTATGCGACCCTCCACGGACTCGAATCTCCCGAACCTGCGCAGCCGGCGCCGGGCACCGGTTCGGGCGACACGCGGAGCGACGAATGAAATTGACGGTCCCGACCATGCTGACCCTGCTGCGGATCGTGATGATCCCGGTACTGGTGGTCGTGTTCTACCTGCCGTTCAAGTGGACCAACCTCGCTGCCGCATTGATCTTCGCCTTTGCCGCCATCACCGACTGGCTGGATGGCTGGATCGCGAGGCGCTATGACCTGTCATCGGCGTTCGGCGCGTTCCTCGATCCGGTCGCCGACAAGCTGATGGTCGCCGTCGCGCTGCTGCTGATCGTGCAGAAGCACCCGACCGTGTGGATGGCGCTGTGGGCCGCGGTCATCATCGGCCGCGAGATCGCGGTGTCGGCACTGCGCGAATGGATGGCTGAACTGGGCGAGCGGGCGACGGTCAAGGTCGCCGCGATCGGCAAGTTCAAGACCATCGTGCAGATGGTGGCGCTGGTCTGCCTGCTGTACGCCGACCGGCTGTGGGGGCTGCCGATCTTCGTGATCGGCGACTGGATGCTGGCGGTTGCGGCGTTGCTGACGCTGTGGTCTGGCCTGGCGTACCTGTATGCGGCGTGGCCCATCCTGAAAAAAGATTCACTGAACAGTTGACACAATTGCCCAGATCCGTAAAATTCGCGGTCTGCTCTGCGGGAATAGCTCAGTTGGTAGAGCGCGACCTTGCCAAGGTCGAGGTCGAGGGTTCGAGTCCCTTTTCCCGCTCCAGTTTTGATTCAAGTTCCAGTGCCAGTGCCATCGGAGGCAACTCCGGATCAAGACCCCGCCAGCGGGGTTTTGTTGTTTCAGGGGGCGGTTGCACCACGCAGCTGCCCGCCGCAGGCGATAGGCTTGCGGCACGTCACCGGCCGGGTGGCAGAGTGGTTATGCAGCGGCCTGCAAAGCCGCGTACGCCGGTTCAATTCCGACCTCGGCCTCCATCTTCAAAGCCCCGCTTGCGGGGCTTTGTTTTTATGGGGGCACCGCGAGGGAGTGGGGCGGTGCGCCGCCTGACGTAAGCTGTCGCTCCGCAGCCGTGGCCCGGATGGCGAAATCGGTAAACGCAGCAGACTTAAAATCTGCCGCCCGCAAGGGCTTGGGGGTTCGAGTCCCCCTCTGGGCACCATACGAACACACAGGGATGGAGGGTCGCCATCCACTCGCGACCGGGCGCCCGGTATTCGCTATGCTTCGCGCATGAACATCCAGAAGCTCGAAGGCATTCTCGAGGAAATGCGCCTGGCGACGTCCGCCGGCGCCGCGTCTCCCGCGGAGCAGGTCCGCGATTGGGCGGAGCGCATCGGCGACGCCGTCACGGAGCACCTGATGGGGGAACTGGCAAACGCGGCGCCGCCTGCCGCGACCGCCCCGGAGCTGGCGAATGAACCCGGCGGCCACGATTGGGATGAGCCGCGCAGGTAACGGAAAAACCCTGGTGATGCAGGGCCCATGCAGGCCGCAATCTCTCCATCGTGGATAGCGGGAGTGAACGCGTTCGCAAGGTCGAAGCCGGCGGAGCGAACGCCGGCCCGGCTGTTGAGTTCTGATCGAGCCCCATACCGCCGCCTGCCGCCGGGATCCGCCCTCACGAACTAAGTCGCGCGGTGGGTTCGATGTTGCTGCAGTGAATCAAGGCGCCGGGCATCAGCCCGGCGCCTTTTTCGTGGCCCGCCGTCCTGCATCGCGGTGATCGGTACGGCGCCGGGCAGGCACCTGCGGCGGGTCGACCCGCCGCCGATCGCCTACCCCTGCAACTCGCGCAGCGTCACCGAGGGCGGCGCATCCAGCACGCTGCGGGTCGCGAACAAGCCCGCGGCCAGCGCGGCGAGCATGCCGATCCCGCCGCCGACCGCCGCCAGGGTCCAGTTCGGCTGCCACGGCAGGTCGAACACCCGCGTGGCGACCACGCCCGACAGGATCGAGGCGGCAATCGCCGCGACCAGCCCCGACAGCAGCCCGATCGCGGCGAACTCCGAGGCCTGCGCCAGTCGCAGCTGGCGGCGGCTGCCGCCGAGCACGCGCATTACCCCGCCTTCCAGCAGGCGCTCGTCCTGGCTGGCGGTGATCGCCGCCAGCAGCACCAGCACGCCGGCGGCCAGCGAGAACCAGAACACCACCTGCACCACCGTCGACACCTGGTCGGCGGTGCTGCGTACCTGCTTGAGCACCGCGTCGACGTCGATCACCGACAGGTTGGGAAAGCGCTCGACCAGCTCGGCAGTGAATCGCGTCTTCGACGGTGGCACGCTGACGGCGGTGATGTAGCTGGCCGGATAGGCATCGAGTGCACCGGGCGAGGCGATCACGAAGAAGTTGGGTCGGAAGCTTTCCCATTCGACGCTGCGCAGGCTGGTGATCGGCGCCTCGAAGCGCTGGCCGGCGATGTCGAACGCGATGCGGTCACCGACCTTCCAGCCCAGCGATTCGGCGAAGCGCTCCTCGACGGAAATCTGCGGGGTCGCCGGCGCAGTTGGGCCTAGACCCCCGCGCCCGCTGGCGCCCCAGAACCTGCCCGCGGTGATCTTGTTGTCGTCGCGCAACGCCGCGGCGCTGGACAGGTTGAACTCGCGCTCGGCGCGGCGCTGCGTCATCGGGTCGGCGTCCTCGCCCCCGCCTGCGCCCGTGCCCGCGACCGTCGCGCCGCTCATGGGCTTGCCGTTGCGTTCGATCAGCCGGGCGCGAACCATCGGGTACAACGTCGGCGCGGCCAGGCCCTGCGCTGCCATGAACGCGCGCACCGCCGGCAACTGCCCGGCTTGCGCGTTGATGATGAAACGGTTGGGTGCGTCGGTGGCCAGTGACAGCTGCCAGCGGTCGAGCAGGTCGGTGCGCACGAACGTCAGCAGCAGCAGCGCCATCAGGCCCAGGCCGAGCGCGGACACCTGGGCGATGCTGGTGGCGGGGCGGCGACTGACGTTGGCCAGCCCGTAGCGCAGGCTGCCGCGCAGGCGCGAGCGCAGGCGGCGTACGACTACGATCAGCAGCCACGCCATCAGCGCCAGCACCGCGAGCGTGGCGGCGATTCCCACCAGCATCGCCGCGCCGAGGGTCGCCGAGCCGGCCTTCCACCACAGCAGCGCGGCCATCCCCGCGAACCCCGCCAGCGCCACCAGCCAGGCGCTGGGTTCGCTGCCATCCAGATCGCGGCGCAGCACGCGCATCGCCGACACCCGCCGCAGCGCCAGCACCGGCGGCGCGCCGAACGCGAGCAGCACCACCATGCCGACCCCCAGGCCCTGCAACGCGGGCAACCAATCCGCGGGCGGGATCGACAGCGACAGGCTGCGCTCCAGCCAGTCGCCCACCAGCCACTGCAGCCCGAACGCGATCAGTACCCCGAGCGCGCTCGCGAACAGCCCCAGCAGCACCATCTCACCGACATGGATGCCGACCAGCGTGCGCTGGCTGGCGCCCAGGCAACGCATCACCGCCGCGCCCGACAGGTGGCGCTCGCTGTGGCGGCGCGCGGCCATCGCCACCGCCACCGCCGCCAGCACCACCGACACCAGCGCGGCCAGTCCCAGGAAGCGCCCGGCGCGATCCAGCGCCGAGCGGATCTCGGGGCGCGCCTCGCCGATGGTTTCCAGGCGCTGGCCACGCGCGAGCGCCGGCTTGACGGCGCGCACAAAGCGATCGGCGGCGGTCGCGTCGCCGGCGACCACCAGCCGATAGCGCACGCGGCTGCCTTCCTGCACCAGGCCGGTGGCTGGCAGGTCGGCCAGGTTGAGGAACACCTTCGGCGCGACGTTGAAGTAATCCAGCGAGGCGTCGGGCTCCTGCAGCACCAGCGCGGCCAGCCGCAGGCGCGATTCGCCGATCGTCACCGCGTCGCCGACCTTCGCGCCCAGCGTGTCCGCGCCGGCGCGGCTCATCCACACCGTGCCCGGCTGCGGGATGGCCCCCGCATCGCGTTCGACCTTGTCGGCATCGATGATGCGGAAGCTGCCGCGCAGCGGGAAGCCCGCCGCGAGCGCGCGCAGTTCACTGAGACGCAGGTTGGCGTCGCTGCCTTCGCCCACGCGCACCATGCTGTCCAGTTCCACCGTCTCGGTATGCCGCAGGCCGGGCGCCTGCGCGGCCGCGCGCACCGCGCCGCTGATCGGCGCATCGGCGCGCACCACCGCGTCGCCGCCGAGCAGTTTGTTGGCCTCGATCGCCAGCGCGCGTTCGGCGCGGTCGGTGACGAAGCCGACCGCGGTCACCGCGACCACCGCCAGCGTCAGCGCCGCGATCAGGATGCGGATGTCGCCCGCTTTCAGGTCGCGCAGCAGCTGGCGCCACGCCAGGCCGACGAACGTCACGCTGACACCAGTCCGCCGTCGACCAGGCGCCCACCGTCAAGCCGCAGGGTCCGGCCGCAGCGGCTGGCAAGGTGCTCGTCGTGGGTGACCAGCACCAGCGTGGTGCCGGCCTCGGCGTTGAGCTCGAACAGCAGCTCGATGATCGCCTGGCCGGTGAGGGTGTCGAGGTTGCCGGTGGGCTCGTCGGCGAACAGCACCGACGGCCGGGTCACGAAGGCGCGCGCCAGCGCCACGCGCTGCTGCTCGCCGCCGGACAGCTGGCGCGGGTAGTGGGCCAGGCGTTCGCCCAGGCCGACCTTGCGCAGGATTGCCTGCGCCGGCGACTGCACGTCGCCATCTCCGCGCAGCTCCAGCGGCAGCATTACGTTCTCCAGTGCGGTCAGCGACGGCAGCAGCTGGAAGCTCTGGAATACGAAGCCGACCTTCTCGCCGCGGACGCGCGCCCGGCCATCCTCGTCGAGTGCGGACAGCGCCTCGCCCTCAAGTTCCACGGTGCCGCTGCTGGGCGTGTCCAGGCCCGCCATCAGCGCCAGCAGCGTGCTCTTGCCCGAGCCCGACGCGCCGACGATCGCCACCGTGTCGCCGCGGGTGATCGCGAAACCGACGCCGTCGAGGATCGTCAGTTCGCCCGACGGCAACGGCACGCGCTTTCCCAGGCCGCTGACCTGCAGCGCGATGGGGGCGGTGTTCGGCGACGGCGACGCGGAGCGCGGGCCGGCATGCGGCGCGGCGGGCGGGGCAGCGGTGGGAGCCATGGTCATCGTGGGCAAGCCTTGATCGGGGCGCGGGG
>JBBRWW010000072.1:0-14100 GCA_038248955.1 Lysobacterales bacterium | reverse complement strand
GCCGCGGCTTCGTGCCCAGCGAGGCCACCGGCCTGGGGCTGGTGATCATGCGCGAACGCGCGCAACTGCTCGGCGGACGCCTGCAGGTCGAGACCGCGCCCGGCGCCGGCACCACGGTACGCGCGCAACTTCCGATGGCGGCGACCGACAAGGCGTGAACCGCGCAAGCGGCCGCGGCGGCCGGGCGGCCGTGGATCGGGATGCGCCGGCACGGCCGTCGCGCCCCCGGTGCGCATGGATATCGATCCAGGGAACAACCCCAGGCGCCCGCCTCAGCGGCGCGCCTTCCACGCCGCCAACAGCACCGCTGTCGCCGCGGCGACGTTGAGGCTCTCGACCGCGCCGCTGCCGGGGATCGACAACTGCAGGTCGCAGCTGGCGGCCAGCTCACGATCCATGCCCGCACCCTCGGCGCCGAGGACATAGACCACGCGCTCGGGTACCGCCAGGGCGAACAGGTCCTGGCCGCCTTCCACCACCGTCGCGGCCAGCTGGAATCCGACGCTGTGCAGTTGCGCGATCGCGTTGTCGGTGCGCCCCAGGCGCACCATCGGGACGAATTCCGCGCCCCCCTCGGCGACGCGCGCGGCGGCCCCCGACAGTGCCAGTGGCGAATGCTTCGGAATCAAAACCGCCGCGGCGCCGAAGTGTGCCGCCGAGCGCAGGATCGCCCCGAGGTTGTGGGGATTGCCCACCCCGTCGAGCCAGATCGCGCACTGCGGCCCGGCGGGAAGATCCCGCAGCCACTCCGACAGCGAGCCGGCTTCCGCGCGCAACACGTCGGCCACGACGCCTTCGTGGTGCGAACTGGCGGCGAGCTTCTGCAGATCGGCCTCGTCGACAACGCGATAGCCGATCCGGTTGGCGACGCACCAGGCCAGCAGCGGCTTCAGGGCCGGAATGCGCGCCTCGCTCAGGTAGACTTTGCGGATGGCCTGGGGCCGCCGGGCAAACACCGCGTGCAGGGCATTGAGCCCATACACGCGCAATTCGCGCGCCGACGCCGCCGGGCGCGCCTCGTCGCTGTGTTCCGGGACCGTGGCGTCGTCGCGGGGTCGATGGCCCGCCGTGGGGGCTGCGGGCCGCCGGGACTTGTTCCAGGGATCCGGCGTGTCGCGGGTTCCGCTCATGGCCTGTCTGCCTCCTCTTTCCGCTGGCGGACCCAGAAGCCGGCGTTGCGGATTCCCAGCGCCTCCGGATCGAAGGTGGGGTCCTTGCCGGCCTTCTTCTGCACCTCGTAGTCGCGCAATGCCAGCAACGCCGGCTTCTGCAGGATCAGGATCGCGACGAGGTTGAGCCACGCCATCAACCCGACCCCGATGTCACCCAGCCCCCATGCCATCGACGCGCTCTTGACCGCCCCGTAGGCGACGGCGGACATGATCGCGATGCGCAGCGCCAGCGTGAGCCACGGGCGGTGCACCTTGCGGTTGATGTAGGCGATGTTGGTCTCGGCCATGTAGTAATACGCGACGATCGTGGTGAAGGCGAAGAACACCAGCGCCAGCGCCACGAACCCGGCGCCCCAGCCGGGCAGGACCGATTCGACCGCGGCCTGGGTGAACGCAGGGCCGGCCTCGACGCCTGGCAGCGCGTTGACGAGCATCGATCCATCGGGGGAATTGACGTTGTACATGCCGGTGGAAAGGATCATGAACGCCGTCGCGGAACACACCAGCAGCGTGTCGACGTAGACCGAGAACGCCTGCACGTAACCCTGCTTGGCGGGATGGCTGACCTCGGCTGCCGCCGCGGCGTGCGGGCCGGTGCCCTGCCCGGCCTCGTTGGAATAGATGCCGCGCTTGACGCCCCATTCCACCGCCAGCCCCAGCACGGCGCCAAACGCGGCCTTCTGACCGAACGCGCTTTGGAAGATCAGCGCCAGCATGTCGGGGACGCGCTCGTAGTCCAGCACCATCACCCCGAACGCGATCAGCAGGTAGGCCACCGCCATGAACGGCACCACGAATTCGGCGAAGTGCGCGATGCGCTTGACGCCGCCGAAAATGATCACGCCCAGGCCGAGCACGACCACCGATGCGGTCATCCACGGCGCGATGCCCCAGGCATTGGTCATGCCCTGGGCAATGCTGTTGGCCTGCACGCCCGGCAGCAGCAGGCCGGTGGCGATGATGGTCACGACCGCGAACAGCCAGGCGTACCAGCGCTGCCCCATCGCTTTCTCGATGTAGTAGGCGGGACCGCCGCGATACTGGCCGTTGTCGTCTTTTTCCTTGTAGATCTGCGCGAGCGTCGACTCGACGAAGGCCGTCGACGCGCCCAGGAAGGCCACGGTCCACATCCAGAACACCGCGCCGGGCCCGCCGAAGGCAATGGCGGTGGCGACGCCGGCGATGTTGCCGGTGCCGACCCGACCCGACAGCGAGATCGCGAGCGCCTGGAACGACGACACGCCGGCCGCGGACGATTTGCCGTGGAACATCAAACGCAGCATTTCGCCCACGCCGCGAACCTGCATGAAACGCGTACGGATCGAAAAATACAGGCCCGCACCCAGGCACAGGAAAATCAGTGCCCGGCTCCAGATGACGTCGTTCAGTGCATTGACCAACGATTCCACGTGTCGTAGCCCCCTCAGGCGTGGCGCGGCGCCCCTTGGGCGGCCATGCGGTGTCTCAATCAGGGGCTCACGATAACCGCAATCGCCCTCGTGGGCCGCGACGTGTCGCCACGTCCGGCGCGCCGGCGGCCGCGCGCCAACCTCCCTGCGCACGCCCGCGTCGCGGCCTGCATGGCGTGGCGCCGGTCACGTGTCCGCGCGACGGCGAGGATCAGGCCTCGCCTCCCACGTTGGGCGTCTGCGACTGCAGCCGTTCGAGCTCGTGCGCGATCGCGTCGGGCGAGCGGGTGTACCTGGCCAGCAACACGTAGAACGCCGGCACGATGAACAGCGACAGCAGGGTCGAGAACGACACGCCGAAAATCACCACCACGCCGATCGTGGCGCGGCTGGCCGAACCCGGCCCACCTGCCAATACCAGCGGCAGCGCGCCCATCACGGTGGCGATCGAGGTCATCAGGATCGGCCGCAGCCGCACCGCCGACGCCTCCACGATCGCCTCGTGGATCGTGCGGCCGTGGTCGCGCACTTGGTTGGCGAACTCGACGATCAGGATGCCGTTCTTCGCCGCCAGCCCGACCAGCATCACGATGCCGATCTGGCTGAACAGGTTCAGCGTGCCCCCGGTGAGCCACAGGCCGAGCAACGCGCCAAGCACGCCCAGCGGCACCGTCAGCATGATCACGAACGGGTGGATGAAGCTCTCGAACTGCGCCGCGAGCACCAGGAACACGATCAGCAACGCCAAAGTGAAGGTCAGCAGCACCGCGCCGCCGGCCTTCTGGTACTCGCGCGACTCGCCCTTCCAGTCGACCTGCGCCTGCTCGGGCAATTCGTCCTTGACCACCTGCTGCAGCCACGCGATCGCGTCGCCCATCCGGTAGCCCGGCGCCAGCCCGGCGCTGAGGGTGATCGCGCGCAGGCGATTGAAGCGGTTGAGGCTGCCCGGTTCGGCCAGTTCGGTCAGGGTGACCAGGTTCGACAGCGGCACCAGCGCGCCGTCGCCCGCACGTACCTGGATCGCGGCCAGATCGGCCGGTGCCGCGCGCGCGGCCTTGCCGGCCTGCACGATCACGTCGTATTCCTCGCCGTCCTGCACGAACGTGGTGACCCGGCGCCCGCCCATCATCGTTTCCAGCGCCCGGCCGATGCTGGCGACGCTGACGCCCAGGTCGGCGGCGCGCTGGCGGTCGATCTGCACGCGCATCTGCGGCCGGGTTTCCTTGTAGTCGGAATCCACCGAGAACAGTTGTGGATTGGCCTCCATCCGCGCCAGCAGCTTGTCGCGCCACTGCGCCAGTTGGGTGTAGTCGGGACCGCCGAGCACGATCTGCAACGGCTGGCCGCGGCTACGCACCAGCCCGGTGCGGACCTGCGGATTGGCGCGCACGCCGGTCAACTGGCCCAGCTCCCCGCGCAGGCTGTCAACCACGTCGTTGGTACTGACGTCGCGCTTGTCCCAATCCTGCAGGAAAACGATCACCTGGCCGGTGTGCATCTCCTCGCTGGCGCCGAAGCCGCCGGGCACGCGCGTGTTGGCCCGTTGTACCGGCTGGTCGCCGCCGATGTGCCTGGCCAGCACCTGTTCGACCTGCTTCATCTGCGCCACGGTGTAGTCGTACCCGGCGCCCTCGGGGCCGACCACGGACACGAAGAACGCGCCACGGTCCTCGGGCGGCGCCAGCTCCGACGGCACCAGCTTGAACAGGCCCCAGCTCAATGCGATCGCCACCAGCATCAGCGCGCCGAACACCCAGGGCCGGTCGACGCTGCCATTGATGAAGCGCTTGTAGCGAGCGCCGATGCGGTCGAGCCGCGCATTGACCCAACGGTTGACCGGGTTCGATTTTTCTTCGTTATGCGGGCGCACAAGCTTCGACGACATCATCGGCGTCAGTGTCAGCGCGACGAACGCCGACAGCGCCACCGCGCCGGCCAGCGCCACCGACAACTCGCGGAAAAGCCGCCCGGTATTGCCTTCCATGAAGCCCACCGGCAGGAACACCGCGACCAGCACCGCGGTGGTCGACACCACCGCAAACGCGACCTGTCGGGTGCCGCGCGCGGCGGCCACCAGCCGTGGTTCGCCCAGGTCGGCGCGGCGCTGGATGTTCTCCAGCACCACGATCGCGTCGTCGACCACCAGGCCGATGCTCAGCACCAGGGCCAGCAGGGTCATCAGGTTGATCGAGAACCCGAACACGTACAGCGGGATGAACGCCGCCACCAGGCAGACCGGAACCGTTACCGCCGGGATCAGCGCCGCCCGGAAACTGCCCAGGAACAGCCAGATCACCACCAGCACCAGCACGATCGCCTCGATCAGCGTGTGGTAGACGCGCTCCACCGACGCGGCGATGAACACCGTGCTGTCGAACGCGACGAAGATGTCGCTGCCCGCCGGCAGGCCCGGCTTGATGCGCTCGGCTTCGGCGCGCACGGCCTTGGCAACATCGAGGCTGTTGGCGGTGGAGGTCTTGATGATCCCCAGGCCGATGTTGGGCTCGCCATTGCTGCGGTAGTACGAGCGGCGTTCGGCCGAGGCCAGTTCGACCCGGGCGACGTCGCCGAGCCGGGTGACATAGCCATCGCTGCCCTTGGCCAAGGGAATCTGGGCGAAATCCTCCGGCTTCTCGTAGCCGCGCGCGACGCGCAGGGTGAAATCGCGACTCTCGGACTCCAGCCGGCCGGCCGGCAGCTCGACGTTCTCGGCGCGCAAGGCGGTCTCGACGTCGTTGACGGTGAGACCGCGCGCGGCGAGCGCATCGCGGTCCAGCCAGACGCGCATCGCGTAGCGCTGCTGGCCGCCGATGCGGACCTGGGCGACGCCGTCGATGCTCGACAGCCGGTCGACCACGTAGCGCTCGGCGTAGTCGCTGAGCTGCAGGGTATCCATCGTGGTGCTGCTCATGTTGAGCCAGAGGATGGTCTCGGCGTCGCTCTCGACCTTTTCGATTTCCGGCGCGTCGGCTTCGTCGGGCAGGCGGTCGAGCACGCGGCTGACCGCGTCGCGGACGTCGTTGGCGGCCGCCTCGATCTCGCGCTCGAGGGTGAACTCGATGCTGATGCTGGAGCGGCCGTTGACGCTGCGCGACTCGATCGTCTCGATGCCCTCGGTGCCCGACAGGGCATCCTCGAGTACCTGGGTGATGCGCGTCTCGACCACCGACGCCGAAGCGCCTGGATAGCTGACCGACACCGACACGATCGGCGGATCGATCGCCGGCAGCTCGCGCAGCGTCAGGCGCGAGAACGCGATCACGCCCAGCACGATGAGCATCAGGCTCATTACCGTGGCGAACACGGGGCGGCGGATGGACAGGTCGGAGATATTCATGCGTCACGCGCCGACGCGCTTCCCGGTGGGCGAGTCACGGCCTCGTGCCACGGCAGACGCTTGCAGGCGCCAGCTGCGGACCGGGGCCGGCGCGAGGCGGCGCGGAAACCCGCGACCAGGGCACCCAACCGCTCGACGGCCGGCCTCACTTCGCCACCGCGGCCGGCTTGTCGCCACCGTCGACAATCTTGCTGCCGGGCCGAAGCTTGCCGGTGCCGTCGACGACGATCCGGTCGCCGGGCTTCAGCCCATCGAGCACCTCGGCCAGCCCGTCGCGGCGACTGCCGACGCGGACGTCGGCCCGTTCGACGCTGGCATCGGGCTTGACCCGGAACACGAACGAATCGTTGCCCACCTGCACCACCGCGATCTCCGGCACCAGCAGCGCGGGCCGTTCGGGACGGATCAACGTCACCTGCAACAGCATGCCCGGGCGCAGCGCGCGGTCGAGGTTGGCGAAATCGCCCCGCACCGTCAGCGCACGGGTGGCCTGCTCGACGCGCGCGTCGATGGTGCTGACCAGGCCGTCGAAGCGGCGGCCGGGATAGGCGGCACTGGTCGCCGTGAGCACCTGGCCGACGGCGACGTTGGCGAGCATCGCCTCGGGCACCGGGAAGTCGACGTACACGCGCGCGATGTCATCCAGCGTCGCGATCGCCGTGCCCGGGGTGACCAGCGCGCCGGGGCTGACCTGGCGCAGGCCGAGCACGCCGGCGAACGGCGCCCGGATCGTGCGGTCGCCGATCGCGGCACGGACCTGGGCGACGCGCGCGCGCGCGGCGTCGCGGGTGGCGCGCTGGGTGTCGAGCGCCGCGCGCGCGATCAGCTGCTGCGCGGCGAGCTCGCCCTGGCGGCGCAGCAGCGAGTCGGCCTCGTTGGCGGCCGCCTGCGCCTCGCCCAGCGCGGCCTGTTGCGACTGCCCGCTCAGGGTCACCAGCGGCGCGCCGGCCGCGACCACGTCGCCACTGGCGAAATGCACCCGCTGCACGGTTTCGCTGACCTTGGCGGTGATCATCACCGACTCGCGCGCCTTGACGTTGCCCAGCGCCTGCACGGTGTCGCTCCACGGCTGCAGGCGGACCTGCGCGGTGGTGACGGGCACGGCGCGCTCACCGCCCCCCGGCGACGTGGCCTGCTTGCCGCAAGCCGTCAGGGCGACCACCAGTGCAATGGCGATCAACACTGCAGCGGCGCTGCCGGGTCGGTCCTGGGTCCGCATGCGTGTGTCTGCTCGCTGGATCAAAAAGGGGGGGTGCGCAGTCTAGCCGCCGACGGGTAACGGCGACGGGGGCGCAAGGTTGACGCGGCCGCATCCGACCCGACACGGTGGCAGGCCCCTCCCGGGTGGCGCACCACCACTCGACACAGGCGCCCCGACCGGTGCACCCTGAAACCGTCACCCGCCGCCCGGGCCCGTGATGCCATCGAAGCCAGGCCTCCACGCGCCACCGCACGATGCCGTTACTGAGCCGCAATCCCCCGTCCTGCTCAGGAGTTTCCGATGATCCACGACAGCATCCTCGACACCATCGGCCGCACGCCGATCGTCCGCCTGCACCGCCTCGCCCCGCCGCACGTGACCCTGTACGCCAAGGTGGAATCGTTCAACCCCGGCGGCTCGGTCAAGGACCGCCTGGCGCTGGCGATCATCCTGGATGCCGAGACCAGCGGCGCGCTCAAGCCCGGCGACACCGTGGTCGAGGCGACCTCGGGCAACACCGGCGTGGCGCTGGCGATGGTCTGCGCGGCGCGCGGCTACCGGTTCGTCGCGGTCATGTCGGAGACGTTCTCGGTGGAGCGCCGCAAGCTGATGCGCGCCTATGGGGCCAAGGTGATCCTGACCCCGGCCGCCGAGCGCGGCAGCGGCATGGTCCGCCGCGCCGAGGCGCTCGCCGCCACCCACGGCTGGTTCCTCTCCCGACAGTTCCAGAACCCTGCCAACCCGGCGTACCACCGCCAGACCACCGCCGCGGAGATCCTGCAGGATTTCGCCGGCCGGCGGCTCGACCATTTCGTCACCGGCTGGGGCACCGGCGGCACCCTGACCGGGGTCGGCGAGATGCTCAAGCTCGCCCGCCCCGACGTGCGCATCATCACCTGCGAGCCGGCCGGCGCGGCGCTGCTGGCCGGCAAGGACTGGGCTCCGCACAAGATCCAGGGCTGGAACCCGGACTTCATTCCGGAGGTGCTCAACCGCGCGGTCGCCGATGCCAACCTTCCGGTCGATGACGTGGTCTCGCGCGACACCGCGCGCCGGCTGGCCCAGGAGGAAGGCATTTTCGTCGGCCTGTCGGCCGGCGGGACCATGGCCGCGGCACTCGAGGTCGCCCGCACCGCCGCCGAGGGTGCGGTGATCCTGGCGATGCTGCCCGACACCGGCGAACGCTACCTCAGCACGTTCCTGTTCGAGGGTGTCAACGAGGGATCCGACGATGAATGGCTTGACTCGCTGGGCTGAGGGCGCACAAGTGATCCACATCGAGGTCATCCAGAGCGACATCACCTCCCTGGCCGTGGACGCGATCGTCAATGCCGCCAATGAGGCGCTGCTCGCGGGCAGCGGCGTCTGTGGCGCGATCCATCGCGCGGCGGGGCCGGGGCTGCTGGCCGAGTGCCTGGCGCTGCCGGAAGTCGCCCCCGGGGTGCGTTGCCCGACCGGTGAGGCGCGCCTCACCGGCGGCCACCGCCTGCATGCGCGCCACGTGATCCACACCGTCGGCCCGGTCTGGAACGGCGGCGACGCCGGCGAACCCGAGGCACTCGCGGACTGTTATCGCGCCTGCCTGCAGCTGGCCCTGGACCACAACATCAAGTCGATCGCGTTCCCGGCGATCAGTTGCGGCGTGTACGGCTACCCGCCGGCGTTGGCCGTACCGATCGCGACGCGCACGGTGCAGGCTTGGCAGGCCACGCACGCGCAACCGCAGCAGGTGATGTTCGCGTGCTGGGACGCGGGCATGGCGGACCTGTATCGGCAGACACTGGACGGCTGATCGGCCAGCGGCTGCGTGACAAAGAAAAACGCCGGCGCGAGGCCGGCGTTTTTCATCGGCGCGGCGCTCCGCAGCGGAGCACGCGGCGCGATCGACGTGCTTACGCGGCGGGCTTCCACTGCCCGAGTGCGGCCAGGCCGTTGTCGCGGGCCCGCGCGAACACGGTGTCCTGCGCCTTGGCTACGTTGGCCGCCACGTCCTGCGACCACAGCTTCAACGCCGCCGACTGCATCGCGCGGCCGTAGGAGAACGACAGCGGCCACGGCTGCGGACCCATCTGGTTCATCGCATTGAGGTGTGCGGTCGCATCCGCATCAGACTGGCCGCCCGACAGGAACACGATGCCCGCCAGCGTCGCCGGCACCGTCGAGCGCAGCACCTGCAGCGTGGCGGCGGCGACTTCCTCGACGCTGGCCTGCTCGCCGCTGGTGGTGCCCGGCAGCACCATCGACGCCTTCAGGATCGCGCCTTCCAGCATCACGCTGTGCTCGTACAGCGAACCGAACAGCGAACGCAGCGTCACCTCGGTGACCTCGAAGCACTCGTCGATGTCGTGGCTGCCGACCATGATCACTTCCGGTTCGACCATCGGCACAAGCCCTTGCTCCTGGCACAGCGCCGCGTAGCGCGCGAGCGCATGGCAGTTGGCCTCGATGCAGGTGCCCGACGGGATGTCGTCGCCGATGTTGATCACCGCGCGCCACTTGGCGAAGCGCGCGCCGAGCTTGTAGTACTCCTCCAGGCGCGCGCGCAGGCCGTCGAGGCCCTCGGTGACCAGTTCGCCCGGGAACCCGGCCAGCGCCGACGTGCCCTTGTCGACCTTGATGCCCGGGATGATGCCGTTGTCGGTCATCAGCCTGGTGAACGGCACCCCGGCCTTGGTCGACTGGCGGATGGTCTCGTCGTACAGGATTGCGCCGGAGATGTGCTGGCCCAGGTTCGGGGTGCCCAGCAGCAGCTCGCGGTAGGCGCGGCGGTTCTCTTCGGTGCACTCGATGCCGACGCCATCAAACCGCTTCTTGATGGTGGCGTTGGATTCGTCGATGGCGATGATGCCCTTGCCCGGGGCGACCATGGCCTGTGCAGTTTCGGCAAGCTGTTCGATGCTCATGGGGGTGCTCCGGGAAGCGGCGTGGAAGGGCCGCGATTATAGACGCGGCACGTCCGCCCGACCAACCGAACACGGCGCCCGGCAGCGCCTTCGGGTAGGAAAAAGCCTCGATTGGCGGACAATCGCCCGCGCCACGGCGCTGGCTGGAGGCGCGCCGTCGGCGCCGTGGTCGCTGCCGGGCGCGGGCGCTAGAGCTCGCCCAGCCCCTCGGCCTGGCCATCGGCGCCCACCTGCAGCAGGCGCAGCGTATTGGTCGCGCCGTGGTGCTCCATGTGGTCGCCGCTGGTGAACACGAGCCGCTCGCCGTGGTCGAGCAGGTTCGCATCGAACAGCTGCTTGACGGCGCTGCGCGCGGCATCGCGCGAGGCCATGCCGCGGCTGTCGAACGCGATCGGGATCACGCCGCGCATCAATGCCATGCGCCGGCGCGCGCCGTCGTGGCGCGAGAGCGCGAACACCGGCGAGGTCGAGCGGAACCGCGACAGGTAGCGCGCGGTGCCGCCGGACTCGGTCATCGCCACGATCGCGCGCACGCCGATGTGCTCGGACAGGAACATCGCCGCCATCGCGATCGCCTGGTCGGCGCGCCCGAGGTTGCGCGGCGCCTTCTCGAAGTCGGTGTCATGGCTGAACTGGCGCTCGGCGCCCAGGCAGATGCGCACCAGCGCCTCGACCGATTTGACCGGGTAGCGGCCGGCCGCGGACTCCGCCGACAGCATCACCGCGTCGGTGCCGTCGATCACCGAGTTGGCGACGTCGAGGACTTCGGCGCGGGTCGGGATCGGACTCTCGACCATCGACTGCAGCATCTGCGTGGCGGTGATCACGACGCGGTTCTGCGCCAGCGATTCGCGGATGATTTTCTTCTGCAGGCCGGGTAGCTCGGCGTCGCCGATCTCCACGCCGAGATCGCCGCGCGCGACCATCACCACGTCGCTGGCTTCCACGATCTCCACCAGGTTCTCGATCGCCTCGGCGCGCTCGATCTTCGACACCATCGCGGCGTCGCTGCCGGCGCCGCGGGCAATCGCGCGGGCGTCGTGCATGTCCTGCGCGGTGCGGCAGAAGCTCACCGCGATGAAGTCGGCGCCGAGCTGCGCGGCGACCACGATCAGCTCCTTGTCGCGCTCGGTCAGCGCGCCCAGCGACAGCCCGCCGCCCTGCTTGTTCAGACCCTTGCGGTCGGACAACACGCCGTCGTTGAGCACCGTGCAGACGATGCGTTCGCCCTCGACCGCGTCGACGAGCAACTGCACCATGCCGTCGTCGAGCAGCAGCGTGTCGCCACTGCGGACGTCGCCGGGCAGGCCGAGGTAGCTGACGCCGACCTCGTGCTCGGTGCCCGGCGGCGCGTCGGCGCTGGCCACCAGGGTGAAGCGCTGGCCGGTGGTCAGCTGCACGCGGCCCTGCGCGAAACGCTCGATGCGGATCTTCGGCCCGGGCAGGTCGGCGAGGATGCCGACTTCGCGGCCGACGCGCCTGGCCGCCTCGCGCACGGCCTCGGCGCGCGCGAACTGCGAGGCCGGATCGCCGTGCGAGAAATTCAGGCGCACGCAATCGACGCCGGCGGCGAGCAGCGCGTCGAGCACGCCCGGCGTATCGGTGGCCGGGCCGAGGGTGGCGAGGATCTTGGTGCGACGCAATTGGGTCGACATGGCAGGCTTCCGTGGGTACAACCAACGCTAGCACAGCGATCCCGACCACCGGATTGAATACGTATGTCGCCAACCGACGAGCGCAACCGGCCCTCCGCACCGATCGACGACCTGCCCACGCTGGAGGCTGGCCGCATCCGCTTGCGGGGCTTCCGCGAGGCCGACTTCGAGGATTTCTACGCCGTGCACGCCGACCCACGGGTGATGCGCTACTGGAGTTTTCCGGCCTGGACCGAGCGATCGCAGGGGCGCGCGCGTTTCGCCGATGCGATGGCCGGCCGCGACGCCGACGAAAAGCTGTGCTGGGCGATCGCCGACACCAACGACAATCGCCTGATCGGCGGGGTGACGGTGTTTTCCATCGACCGCCCCCAGGGCCGCGCCGAGATCGGCTACGCGCTGCGCTCCGACCACTGGGGCCGCGGGCTGGCCCGCGAGGCGCTGCAATTGGCGCTGGCGCACGCGTTCGGGCCGCTGGGCCTGCGCCGCATCGAGGCCGACATCGACCCGCGCAACACCGCGTCGTGCGCCCTGGCCGAACGCGTGGGCTTCCTGCGCGAGGGCGTGCTGCGCGAGCGCTGGCAGGTCGCCGGCGAGCTGCAGGATTCGGCGATGTACGGGCTGCTCGCGCGTGACTGGCACGCGCATTGAGGCAATCGGGCGATCGGCCCCGGTGCCACGCGGCCCGGCCGCTGCCGGCGGTGGCGTTCAGCCCAGCGACGAACCGCCGCGGGCACGCAATGCGGTCACCGCCGGCAATTCCTTGCCTTCGAGGAACTCCAGGAACGCGCCGCCGCCGGTGGAGATGTAGCTGACGTCGCCGGCGATGCCGTACTTGTCGACCGCGGCCAGGGTGTCGCCACCGCCGGCGATCGAGAACGCCTTCGACGCCGCGATCGCTTGCGCGAGGGTCTCGGTGCCGTGGCCGAACGCATCGAACTCGAACACCCCGACCGGGCCGTTCCAGACCACGGTGCCGGCTTGCCTGATGAGTTCGGCGTAGCGCGCAGCGGTGTCCGGACCGATGTCGAGGATCATCTCGTCGGCACCGACCGCGTCGACGGCCTTGATCGTTGCCGGCGCATCGGCGGCGAAATCCGGCGCGACCACGACGTCGGTCGGCACCGGGATCTCGGCGCCGCGCGCCTTGGCATCGGCGATGATCTGCCGGGCGGTGTCGAGCAGATCGATCTCGACCAGCGACTTGCCGACGCCGAAACCCATCGCGGCGATGAAGGTGTTGGCGATGCCGCCGCCGACGATCAACTGGTCGACCTTGGTCACCAGCGACGACAGCAGTTCGAGCTTGGTGCTGACCTTGGAACCGGCGACGATCGCCAGCAACGGCCGCGCCGGGGCATCGAGCGCCTTGCCCAGCGCGTCGAGTTCGGCCATCAGCAGCGGACCACCGGCGGCGATCTTCGCCTGCCTGATCACGCCATGCGTCGACGCCTGGGCGCGGTGCGCGGTACCGAACGCATCCATGACGAAAACGTCGCACAGTGCGGCGTAGCGCTTTGCCAACGCCTCGTCATCGGCTTTCTCGCCGACGTTCATGCGGCAGTTTTCCAGCAGCACCAACTGGCCCGGCTTCAGTCCAGCCCCGCCCACGCTGACCCCATCGACCCAGTCCTTGACCAGCGGCACGTCGATCCCCAGCAGTTCCGACAGGCGGCGCGCCACCGGCGCGAGCGAATCGGCCTCGCTCCACACGCCTTCCTTCGGCCGGCCCAGATGCGACATCACCATCACCGCAGCGCCTTTTTCCAGCGCGAGCTTCAACGTCGGCAAGGCGGCGCTGATGCGCTGCCCGGAGGTGATGCGGCCAGCGTCGTCGATGGGCACGTTCAGATCCTCGCGGATCAGCACGCGCTTGCCGGCGAGGTCGAGATCGGACATGCGGACGATGGACAAGGCAGGCCTCCGGGGCACGGAACGGCGCGCTGCGCCAAGGCGGGCATTGTCGCGGGCCGGGCGCGTGATGGGAACCGTAAGGGAACGCTGCGCAGTCCGGGCAGCCGCCGGCGTGGCGATCAGGCGCGCGGCGGTGGCGCCTGGCGCAAGACGTGAATCGCGAATCCGGCCACCAGCAGCGCGCCGAGCACCAGCACCGCCCACAGCAGCCACGCGGTCCAGTCGCGCCGGGGTTGCAACGCTGCCTCGCCGGCGAGCGCGCGCGGCGGCCCGAGGTACGCCGGCGACGGTTGCCAGTCGGCGCCGTGCTGGCGCCGCAGCACCGCCACCAGCTGCGGCACCGGCGAATCCACCGCCTCGGCGCGCGCGCTGCCGGCCACCAGGGTGTAGCCGCCCTGCCTCTGGGCGAGGAACACCACGACTTCCGGTTGGTAGCCCAGGCGCAGTATCGGCTCGCCATGGACCGCGCCGGACGCGCTCAGTCGCCAGTGGCGGTCGCGGAGGGTGGC
>JBBRWW010000071.1:0-14247 GCA_038248955.1 Lysobacterales bacterium | reverse complement strand
CCCTGCGCGCCGGTCGACCTGCTGGTCTGCAGCGATGTGCTGCACTACCTGGAAAGCCGTGAACTCGAACGCGGCCTGGCCGGCATTGGCGAGCTCTGCGGTGGCGTGGCGTTCCTGGAGACGTTCTGCCGCGAGGACGGCATCGATGGCGACACGGCCGGCTTCAAGCGCCGGCCGGCGTCGTTCTACCGCCGGCGCTTCGCGGATCTCGGACTCGCCCCGCTGGGTTCGCACCTGTGGCTCGCACCCGACCTGCGCAACGGCCTGGCGGCGCTCGAACTTTCCAGCTGAATCAACGTCTTGCCCCCGGCTGATGCGGCCGTGATGGCGATTCACCTTTCACCCTCCGCGATCCGCTACGCTGCAGCGCAGCATTTTTTTCGGCATCCGCCGTCGCCGCGCGATAAATGAGCCGTCGGCACGCAGGGTCAATCAGGGGAAACGGACACGATGTTGCTCTACCAGATGCACGAATTTGGCCGCGCATGGATGGCCCCGATGACCTACTGGGCCGACGCCGGCGCGAAGATGTTCGCCGCGCCCGGCAGCTGGCTGTCGACCGTGCCCGGCGCCTCGCGCCTGTCGGCCGGCTACGAGCTGATGTACCGGATCGGCAAGGATTACGAGAAGCCCGAGTTCGGCATCCACCGCATCGAGGTCGATGGCCGCGAGTTCCCGGTGATCGAGCGCGTGGTGGTCGACAAACCGTTCTGCCGGCTGCTGCGCTTCAAGCGCTTCGCCGACGAGGCCGACAACATCGCCGACTTCAAGGACGACCCCTCGGTGCTGCTGGTCGCGCCGCTGTCAGGCCACCACAGCACACTGCTGCGCGACACCGTCAGGACCCTGCTGCGCGACCACAAGGTCTACATCACCGATTGGGTCGACGCGCGCATGGTGCCCGTCGGCGAAGGCGCGTTCCACCTCGACGACTACGTCGCCTACATCGAGGAGTTCATCCGCCATATCGGCGCTGAAAACCTCAGTGTGATCAGCGTCTGCCAGCCGACCGTGCCGGTGCTCGCCGCGGTGTCGCTGATGGCCGCGCGCGGCGAGGCCACCCCACGCTCGCTGGTGATGATGGGCGGCCCGATCGACACCCGCGAGGCGCCGACCAAGGTCAACGACCTCGCCACCGAAAAGCCGCTGACGTGGTTTCAGGGCAACCTGATCCACACCGTGCCGGCCAACTACCCCGGCGCCGGGCGGAAGGTGTACCCGGGCTTCATGCAGCACGGCGGGTTCATGGCGATGAATCCCGAGCGCCATGCGCAGTCGCACTGGGATTTCTACCAGGACCTGCTCAAGGGCGACCTCGAGGACGCCGCGTCCCACCGCCGCTTCTACGACGAATACAACGCCGTGCTCGACATGGCGTCGGAGTACTACCTCGACACCGTCCGCGTCGTGTTCCAGGAGCACCTGCTGCCGCGCGGATTGTGGGATGTCGCCGGCGAGCGCGTCGACCCCGGCGCGATCACGGGCACCGCCTTGCTGACGATCGAAGGCGAGCTCGACGACATCTCCGGCGAGGGCCAGACGCGGGCCGCCCACAAGCTGTGCACCGGTATCCCCGAAACCGACCAGCAGCACTACATCGTCGAGGGCGCCGGCCACTTCGGCATCTTCAGCGGCCGTCGCTGGCGCGAGCAGGTCTACCCGCAGGTTCGCGATTTCATCGCCAAGTACGCGGTGTAAACCGGCATAGAAGCACGAGACGACAAAAAGCCCGGCGGAGCGATCCGCCGGGCTTTTTCGTTGATACCGGTCCGTCGACGCGGCTCAGTCGTACTGCGCCGACTTCACCAGCAGGTGCTTGGCCAACTGGCCGTGCAGGCTGCCGATGCCGCGCGCGATGTGCAGGGTCACGAACAGCAGCAGCACCCCGGCGACCAGCAGGAACGGCGTCTGCCAAGCTTCCAGCGAGGTATTGAAGGTGCCACCGTCGAGGTTGAGCAACGTCCAGCTGCCCACGTCCATGTTGCCGGTCACGTCGCCGAACCAGATCAGCAGCGGCGCGGCGATGAACGACACCGAGACCGAGAGCAACGTCACCGCGACGGTGAAGTACGCGATCCCCAACGGCAGCATCAGCAGCATGTACAACAGCGTGCCCCAGGTGCGCGGGTCGGTGAACATGTCCTTGATCCGCTCCAGCAGCGGCTTGCCGCGGCCGCTGTACAACGGCCGGCGCGGCATGCGCTCGCCCAGCATCACCTCGACCAGGCGGCCCTCGACCAGCGACAGCACGCGCACCGAGCCCAGGAACAGGATCACGAACGGGATGCCGATGATCAGCACCGCCAGGCCCGCCGACAGCGAGGCGCCGGTCACCACCCAGGTGAAGTAGAAGATGCCGGTCGCCAGCGACAGCAGCATGTAGAACAGCGCCGCATAGGCGCGTGGTTCGGCGGCGATGCCGAAAAAGCGGCCAACGAGCGACTTGGGCGGCGGCGGCTTGGGCGCCCGCAGGGCGGTCTGCACCGTGACCTCGGTGTCGCGGTAAATCTCGGCAACCTCGTCGGGCGCCCCGTAACTGCCGGCCACCGCAGCGATCACCTCGGCCTCGGAACGGCCAGGGTTCTCGGCCATCTCCGAACGCAGGTATTCCTCGGCGTCGTACAGGGCGTCCTGCACCAGCGCCGGATCGGCGCCGGCAAGCGCGCGCCGCAGGCGGCCGAGGTAGTCAGGGATCGAGGTCGGCGCGGTGAAGCCGGCGGACGCCGAGGCGTAAGGGCGGGAGGCAAGGTCAGGCGCGTTCATGGGTCAGGCCTTCTAGGACGGAATCGACGGAATCACGGGTGGCGCGCCAGGCCAGGGTCCATGCGTGCAGGACCTCCTGTCCGTTCGCGGTGATGCGGTAATAGCGCCGCGGCGGGCCCGACGCCGAGGGTTCGACGTGGCTGTCGAGCAGCCCGGCCGCGCTGAGGTTGCGCAGTACCGGGTACAACGCGCTCTGCTTGCCACTGAGTACACCCTCGCCCTCGCGCTCCAGGCGCTTGGCGATCTGGTAGCCGTACATCGGCTCGGCGGCCGCAGCCAGCACCGCCAGCAGCGCCAGCGACACGGTGCCGGCGCTGAGCTCTTTCTGGAACTTGCGGATCTGGGTCTCTAGTTCACTCATGGCCGCCTCGCTATCGTGAAGGCGACAGTACTACTCACTTCGCTATAGCGCCCCTGCCATTAGTCAGTGAACTCATGGCTGACGCGACCTCCCGTGCCACTTCCGGTCGACGAAGGACGGCCATCGGAACTCGACCATGGCCGGCGGCGGGCGGGTGGGCCAGAATCGGGCAACTTTCGCCTGGAGTCATCCCGTGCCCAATCCGTGCCCGCGCCTGCTGTCGTCCGCCTTATCCGTCGTCCTGGTCGGCGCCTGCCTGGCGGCCGCTTCGGCGCTCGCCGCGACTGCCGGCGCAGCGCCGGCGACCTCGGCTGCCACCACCCCGGCGCCGGCGAAGGCGCGCTCCATGCAGGCGCGCTCCATGCAGGAAATCCTCGACGCCTCGCAACCGTCGGACTGGCGCACGCTGGATCCGGCCAACACCGTCTACCTCGAACTCGACCGCGGCGGTGGCCGAGTCGTCATCGAGCTGGCGCCGGCGTTCGCGCCGCAACACGTGGCCAACATCCGCATGCTTGCCCACGAGGGCTACTGGGACGGCTTGAGCATCAATCGCTCGCAGGACAACTTCGTCGTGCAATGGGGCGACCCGGCCGAGGACGACAGCCAGCGCAAGCCGCTCGGTGGCGCGAAGGCCAAGCTGCCCGCCGAGTTCGTCCGCGGCAGCGAAGGCGTCGCGTTCGCCGCGCTTCCCGACCGCGACGGCTGGGCGCCGCAGGTCGGCTTCGTCGACGGCTTCCCGGCGGCACGCGATCCGGCGGCGAAGTCGGCATGGCTCGCGCACTGCTACGGCGCGGTCGGCGCTGGCCGCGATGTCGCCGCCGACTCCAGCAACGGCACCGAACTGTACGTCGTGACCGGGCAATCGCCGCGTCAGCTTGACCGCAACATCACCGTGGTCGGCCGCGTCGTGCAGGGCATGGAATGGCTGTCGGTGCTGCCGCGCGGCACCGGCCCGCTGGGCTTCTACGAGCAACCCGGGCAGCGCGCGATGATCAAGCGCATTCGCCTGGCCGCCGACGTGCCCGCGGCCGAACGCACCGAACTGCAAGTGCTGCGCACCGACACGCCGCTGTTCGACGAATTGGTCGACGCCCGCCGCAACCGCCGCGACGATTGGTACAAGGTGCCGGCCGCACACATCGACCTGTGCAACGTGCCGCTGCCCACGCGGGCGCCGCCCTCGCCCTGAGGGCACCGGGCGGTCCACGCGCAACGACGCCCCAAACGCAGACGACCCGACGCCCGCACCTTGCCGATGCGGGCGTCGGGTCGCACGACCGCCTCGCTCAGAACTGGCAGTACAGACGCGCGAAATCGTTCCGCATCTCGCGCCGCAACAGGCAGCGACGAAATGCAGGTCGCCTCGCTCCAGCGCAAGCGGCCCGGGGTCAGTGTGGATCTCCCGTCGCCGTCACGCTGCCTTAGCCGCGCGCTGCCTAGCCTGAGCGCCCACAGCCCATAGGTGGTCTTTCCATGCCCATGTTGCGAATGCGAATTACCGGCCGCGAAAGCGATGTCCGCGCCATCGGCAATCTGCTGTCGAGCATCGACGGCATCGAGCACGTCGAGGAAGTCGCCGACCTGATGCCGCACATGGACGATGAGGATTCCAGCTCGGCCGGCCTGCCCGACGACAATGGTCCAGGCACGCATGAGCTGGAGGTCGACGCGCCGAACCTGGCCACCGCCAACAAGGTGCGCGAAGCGGTCGAGGCATTGGCGTTCGACCTGGATGTGCTGGTGGAGTTCGGGACCGACGAGTAGCCGGCGCGCGGCGCGACGGGTGTCGGCACGGTCGCGCCGCCCTCGCGACGGTGTTGGCCCCGGTCGGCTCGCCCTCCGAACCGACCACTGCACGGCGGCGGGAGCGCCGGGCGCAGGGCGTCTGCCGCGTGCCGCTGCGGCGCTTGCGCGGTACCCCCGGGATCCGGCGAGCCCGAGCAGCCTGCGGCGCGGGACGATATCCTCGACGGCATTGCGGCAGCGCCGCCCGCGTCCCGAGACCCTCCGCCATGACCTGTCCGCGTCCCTCCGCCATTGCCATCGCCGTGTTGGCCGCGCTGCTCACCGCCTGCCAGCCACAGCCCGCCCTGCCGCCTGGCCAGCCCGGTCCCGCGGCATCGACCGCGACGGCGACCGGCGTTCAGGCGGACGCGCGCTTCGACGACCTGTCCAAGCGCTGGCTCGATGGCTGGCTGCAGCTGCAACCGGTGACCGCGACCCAGACCGGCGAGCATCGCTACGACGACCAGCTCGACGATCTCAGCGCCGCCGGCCGCCAGAAGCTGGTGGACTTCAGCACGAAGGTTCTCGCCGAACTCGACACCCTGGACGTCGGCAAGCTGTCGCGCGAGAACCAGGTCGACGCGGCGATCCTGCGCAACCAGGTCCGTTACGACCTGTGGTCCGCCAACACGTTGCAGAGCTGGGCCTCGGACCCGCAGCTCTACAGCCAGCTCGCCGGTGGCGCGTTGTACACGCTGATGGCGCGCGATTTCGCGCCGCTGCCGCAGCGGCTGAAGGCTGCGACCGCGCGCATGGAGAAGCTGCCTGCACTGTTCGCGCAGATGCGCGCCAACCTCGATCCGGCGCGCGTCCCGAGGATCCATGCCGAGACGGTCGCCAAGCAGAACGCCGGCGTGCTGAGCCTCGTCGACAGCCTGATCGTGCCGCAGGCCGGCAAACTCGACGGCGCCGACCGCAAGCGCCTGGATGCCGCCATCGCCACCCTGCGCACGGCCGTGGCCGAGCACCAGAGCTGGCTCGACAAGACGCTGGTGCCCAGCGCCAAGGGCAATTTCCGCATCGGCCAGCAGTTGTACGACGAGAAGCTCGCGTTCGCGCTGAACTCGCCGCTGTCGCGCGCCGGGATCCGCGAGCGCGCCGAGGCCGCGATCAAGTCCACCCGCGCCGAGATGTACGCCATCGCGCGCAGGTTCCTGCTGGACCGCGAGGCATCGACCGGCGTGGCGGCGCCCAAGTCGATGCCCGAACAGCCCGGCGAAGCCGCGCAGCAGGCGGTGATCGAAACCGCGCTTGAGTCGGCCTACGCCGAGCGCCCCGCGCGCGACAAGGTCGTCGAACTGGCCCGCCAGTCGACCGCCGCCGCGACGGCGTTCGTGCGCGAAAAGAACCTCGTCAGCGTGCCCGAAACACCAGTCGAGATCATCCTGATGCCCGAGTTCCAGCGCGGCGTCGCGGTCGCGTATTGCGACTCGCCCGGCCCGCTCGACAAGGGCCTGGACACGTTCTATGCGGTGTCCCCGATCCCGGACGACTGGAGCAGGCAACAGGTCGACTCGTTCCTGCGCGAATACAACACCCGTTCGATCCACGAACTGAGCATCCACGAGGCGATGCCGGGCCACTACCTGCAGATCGCGCATTCCAACAAGTACCCGTCGACGCTGCGCGCGGTGCTCGGCTCGGGTTCCTTCATAGAAGGCTGGGCGATGTATGGCGAGAAGGTCATGGCCGACGCCGGCTACATGGACAATGATCCGCTGATGCAGCTGATCCAGCGCAAGTGGGCGTTGCGGGCGATGGCGAACGCCGTCCTCGACCAGGCGATCCACGTCGACGGCATGACGCGCGACGAGGCGATGAAGCTGATGACGGTGACGGCGTTCCAGCAGGAACGCGAGGCGTCGGGCAAGTGGGTGCGCGCGCAGCTCACGTCCGCCCAGCTGCCGACCTACTTCGTCGGCTACAGCGAACACCTCGACCTGCGCAATGAGATGCAGCAGCGCGACGGTGGCAAGTTCGACCTCAAGGCGTACCACGACAAGGCGCTGTCGTTTGGCTCACCGCCGGTGCGCTTTGTCCGTGAATTGATGCTGGAACTGCCGATCAAATAGCCGCCGCCATCCGCCGGGTCAGCGCCCCGCGCGCTGGCTCAGCGCGACGCTGCCCAGGATCAGGGCGCCGGCGATGCCCATCGTGACGGTCAGCGGTTCGTCCAGCAACATCCACGCCCACGCCACCCCGAACAGCGGCACCAGGTAGGTCACCGTCGCCGCGCGGCTGGCGCCAATGCGCGCGATCAAGCGGTAATACATGACGAATGCCAGACCGGTGCAGATCACGCCGAGCAATCCCGCGGCGTACCAAGACCGGGCGGCAATCGCGTGCCGCGGCCATTGCGCGATGGCGAACGGCAGCATCAGCAGCGCCGAGGAACCCAGCGTGGCCGCGGCGACCGCGGCCGGCGGCAGGCCCGTCAAATGGCGGCGCACCAGGTTGATGCCGATGCCATAGAGGAAGGCCGCGGTGGCGCCGGCGGCCACCGCCCACCCGACGCTGCCCCCGGCGGTCTTGCCGCTGGCCAGCACGACCACGCCGGCGAAGCCCACGAACAGCGCGGCGGAACGCTTCGCGCCGATCTTCTCACCGAAGAACAGGAAACCAACCAGCGCGGTGAACAGCACGGTCATCGCATTGCTGATCGCGCCGATCCCGGCCGGCGCGCGTTGCGCCGCCCACGCGAACAGCACGAACGGCACCGCCGAATTGATCGCGCCGATCAACGCGAGTTTCGGCCACAGCCTGGGTGGGAACTCGGCGCGGCCACGCCACAGGAACGGCAGCAGCACCAGCGCGCCCAATCCCAGCCGCATCTCGACCAGCGCCATCGCACCAAAATCGCTGGCGGCGACGCGCATGAACAGGAACGACGCGCCCCAGATCGCCCCGAGCACGCCCAGTTCGACCGGGGTCAACCAGGTGCGCCGAGGAGTGGCGGGCAGCGAAAGACAGGCAACGGTGGCATCGGCGGAACACATGGCGGCGAGCTTCGGTGGGTGACGGTCCGCCATTGTCCGCGACGCCGGCGGCACCACAAACACTTTTCTGGCCGCCACGGCCGGCCGCGGAAGCGGGCATCAGCCTTCCCCTGATGGGCCGCGGGTGTCGAAGGCGCCCGCTGCCGATGCCGATGCCGCCGTCCGCAGGTCGCACACCGATGGCACCCGCTTCCAGTCAGGGCAATGGCTGAAGCGGCGGTCGGCCGCGAGGGGGTGTCGATCGACCGCCTTTCCTCCCCGCCCTGTACGAGGCTCCGGTGGACGGGCATCGCGATGTCCCGCGACGTCGCCCCGATCCCCGCGGCCGCATCCCGCCATAATCCGCGCATCCAACAGGCGGCGACGCGATGAACCCGACGACCAAGGCCCAGTGGCAGATCCATTTCTGCGTGTTGCTATGGGGCTTCACCGCGATCCTCGGCAAGCTCATCAGCCTGCCCGCGCTGCCGCTGGTCTGGTGGCGGATGCTGATCGTGGTGGCCGCCCTCGCACTGGTGCCACGGGTGTGGCGTGGTTTGCGGGCGATGTCGCCGCGGCTGCGGTGGTCGTACGCGGGCATCGGCGTGCTGGTTTCGCTGCATTGGCTGACGTTCTACGGCGCGATCAAGCTGTCCAACGCCTCGATCGCGGCGACCTGCATCGCACTGGCAACGGTGTTCACGGCGCTGGTGGAACCCTGGCTGGCACGCACGCGATTTTCAAGGCGCGACCTCGGACTGGGGATCGCGGTGCTACCCGGCGTGGCGCTGGTGGTTGGCGGGGTGCCGCACGAAATGCGCATCGGGATCGCGGTAGGCGCGCTGTCGGCGTTGCTGGTCGCGCTGTTCGGCACGCTCAACAAGCGGTTGGTCGAACATGGCGACCCGCTCACGGTGACCGCGCTCGAATTGGGCGCCGGCACGCTCGCACTGACAGTGCTCGCACCGCTGATGCCATGGATATTCCCGGCATTCGCCGGCGAGCTGCTGGTGCTGCCCGGTTCCCGCGACGCGGCGCTGCTGCTGGCGCTGTCGCTGGTGTGCACGCTGCTGCCGTTCGCGCTGTCGCTGGTCGCCCTGCGGCACATGAGCGCGTTCGCCGCGCAGCTGGCGGTGAACCTGGAACCGGTCTACGCGATCATGCTGGCAATCGTGCTGCTCGGCGAGCAGCGCGAACTGACCCCGGTGTTCTACGTTGGCGTCGCGATCATCCTGGCCGCGGTGATCGTCTACCCGTTGCTGAGCCGGCCACGATTGCAGCACCCGGAGATGCTCGGCACCAGCGAGGCCAAGGGCGTCGCCGAGTAACCGTCAGCGGGGTCGACGCGACCGTGCCGGTGCCGGGTCTGCCTCGTCGCGCCGCCACGGATGCCCGGATCGCTGCCTCGCCTGCTTTCGTGGCAGGCTAGCGGCCTCGCCAACGCCATCGCAACCCTTGGGCCCGGCATGTACCTCGCGCATTACGGCCTCACCGAGCCGCCGTTCTCGATCACGCCTGACCCGCGCTTCGTGTTCCTGAGCGAGCGGCACCGCGACGCGCTCGCGCACCTGCTGTTTGGCGTCGGCCAGGGCGGCGGCGGCGGCTTCGTGCAGCTCACCGGCGAGGTCGGCACCGGCAAGACCACCTTGTGCCGTGTGCTGCTGGAGCAGCTGCCGGACGACACCCGGATCGCGCTGGTGCTCAATCCGCAGCTGTCGCCAATCGAACTGCTGGAGACCATCTGCGAGGAGCTCGGCCTCGACCTGGCCGGCCACCAGGGCAGCCGCAAGTTGCTGGTCGATCTGCTCAACCGCTACCTGCTCAAGGCGTATGCGCTGGGCCTGCACGTGGTGCTGATCATCGACGAGGCGCAGAACCTTTCGGTCGAGGCGCTCGAACAGGTGCGGTTGCTGACCAACCTGGAAACCCCGACCCGCAAACTGTTGCAGATCCTGCTGCTGGGCCAGCCCGAACTGCGCACGATGCTGGCGCGCGACGACCTGCGCCAGCTCGCCCAGCGCATCACCGCGCGCTACCACCTCACGCCGCTGGACGAAGTCGAGACCGGTGAATACCTGCGTCATCGCTGGCGCGTCGCAGGGGGGCAGCGGTTTCCCTATACCGCCAAGGCTGTTGCCCGCATCCACCGCCACGCCGGCGGCGTGCCGCGATTGATCAACGTGATCGCCGAACGCGCGCTGCTGGCGGGGTATGCCCACGACGAAACCATCCTGCACGAGCGCTGGGTCGACCGCGCCGCACGGGAGGCGCTGGCGCCGACGCGGCGGGGTTGGCGTTTCGGCCGGATCGGTATCGGTATCGGTAGCGCCGTCGCTATCGCGGCGACGCTGGTGGCGCTGCTCGCGGCGGCCCCGGCTTGGCGCCGGTCTTCTCCGGTTGCCGCCGATGCGAATGCCGCTGTAACCGCGCCCGTTGCCGTGACCAGGCCCGCGACAGCGCCAATGCCAGCCACTCCGCCCATCACTCGGATCGGCGCAGCGGATTTGTCGCAACGACTGCGCGCGGCGGGCACCGCGCCGCTGCCGGCCTGGCGCGCACTGCTCACGCTGTGGCAACTGCCCGCCGGCGAAGCGGATGTTGTCGCTGCGTCCGCTTGCGGCCCGACCGTGGCAGCGGACATCCACTGTGTGGGCGGGCGGGCCGGTTTCGACAAGCTCGCCGCGCAGGGACGCCCGGCGCTGCTGCGGCTGCGCGAGGGCGACCATGAGGCATGGGCCGTGTTGCTGGGCATCGATGTGGATAGCGCGCGCCTGCAACTCGGCGATCGCGTGTTCGACATCGACCTCATCGCCGTGGAGCGCGTGTGGGCGGGCGATTACGTGGCGCTATGGCGGACCCCCGAAGGCGTGGAGGGAATGCCCGTCGCGGCGCTCACCAGAGGCTCCCGCGGACCGCTGGTGGACTGGATCCACACGAAGCTGTTGCCCTCCGACCCGGCGGCCAATAGCGCCCCGCTGCAGGTCGATACTGCGATGCTCGACGCGGTGCGCGGTTACCAGCGCGCGCGCGGACTCACGCCCGATGGCGTGGTCGGACCGGAAACCCTGATGGCGCTGTCATCGGGCGAAGCCGGCCCGCGACTGCTGCGCGTGCTGGAGTAGGCCGATGTCGCTGATTCTCGAAGCACTGCGCAAGTCCGAAGCCGAGCGCCGCCGTGGCCAGGTGCCCAACCTGCACGCCGAACTGGCGCCGGCGACGTTGCCAGCCCGTGCCAGGCGACAGGCGTGGCCTTGGGTGACCCTGATCATCCTTGCGCTACTGGTGTTTGCATGGCTGGCGCGTTCCGCGTGGTCGCCTTCCCGACCTGCAGCCGTCTCACCGGCCGCAGCCGTGACCATGCCCGCTCCCACGACGACCAAAGCGCCGTACCCCGGGACGGGGACCGGTGCCGCCGCCCGCGGCGATGCAGGCAACTACGCGACCGCACCCCCCCGCCCTGTCCGGGCAGCCCCGCCGCTTGATGGCGCGCGCCCGGCCGTTACGCCGGCCCTGCCGCAGCGGGGGCCCGTCGCCATCGCTGCGCCGCGCGAGCCTGCGTCCCTCGCGCCACCCCCGGCCGCATCGCAGATGCGCGACCGCAGCGATGCAGCGCCGCCCATCGCGCTCCCCGCGACCGCCAAGGCCGCAGACACACCGCGTCCCGCGCCACCGCGCGCCTCGGCACCGCCCCCCTCGCCAACACGCGCCCCGGCGATCGTCGCTGCGACGACGCCGGCCACGGTCACAACGGCCACCGCCATCGCCACCACGAGATCACCCGCAGCGGCGCCGCTGCGACTGTCCGACCTCGCTGCCGCCGAGCGCCTTGAGCTGCCGCCGCTCAAGATCAGCATGCACATGTGGGACCCGTCACCCACGCGGCGGTTCGCGATCATCGACGGTTCGCGGGTGAACGAGGGCGATCGTCTCGGGGACGCGGTCGTCGATGAAATCACCACCAACTCGGTGGTGCTGTCATGGCATGGCCAGCGACTGCAACTGCCACTGCGTTGACCCCTGGCTGCCGGCGCCTCGCGCCGGCACGGTCATTCGCGCATGTAGCAGACGTTGAGCTTGTTGCCGTCGAGGTCGCGGAAATAGGCCGCGTAGAAACCTCCGAACCGCTCGCCCGGCGCGCCTTCGTCGCTGCCGCCGAGTTCCAGCGCCTTGGCGTGCACGCGATCGACCGTGTCGCGGCTATTGGCGCCCAGCGCGACCATCACCCCGTTGCCGACCGTCGCTGCCTGGCCGTCGAACGGCCTGGTGACGCCGAGCCCGGCGCCGTCGCGCGAGGATCCCCAGGCAATGAACTGCTCGAATTCCATGAACCGCTTGGCGCCGATGATGGCCAGCACTTCGTCGTAAAACGCCGCAGCGCGCGGCAGGTCGTTGGTGCCGATGGTGGTATAGGCGAGCATGGTGGTTTCCCGGTTCCTGTCGCGGTTGGACAGGCAGGGCAACATCGTAAGCTGGAGTGGCGCGCGGACAGGGCGCAATGCAGCACGGGGACGGGCCACCTGCTGGCACTATGCTACCGCCGACATTTCAATCGCCAACCCGGGGACCCTGCCATGAATGCCAATACCCAGAACGACCTCGCCAGGCTGCTGCTGCGCGTCGCGCTCGGCGCGCTGATCCTGTTGCACGGCATCGCCAAACTCACGGGCGGCGTCGCTCCGATCGAGGGCATGCTGCAGGCCCATGGCGTCCCCGGCGGGTTCGCCTATGCGGTATTCATCGGCGAGGTGATCGCACCGCTGATGCTGCTGCTCGGTTTCCACGCGCGCATCGGTGGCGTGCTGGTGGCGGTCAACATGCTGGTCGCCATCTTGCTTGCACACATGGGGCAACTGCACCAGCTCAACGCGCAGGGGGGATGGGCGTTGGAACTGCAGGGCATGTTCCTTGCCGCGGCAGTGGTGATCGCCCTGGTCGGCCCGGGCCGCTACAGCGCCAACGGCCGCTGAGCCGAACCGGCCGCATCGCGGCTCTACGCAGGGACGGCCTATCGTCGCGAGCAGGAACCGTCTGCCCATTTGTCACGACCTCCCGGCGCGTCCCCGGTGCGCGCCGCGGATCGATCGCGATGAGGCGACGACCTAAAGCCGGTTGACGCGGAACCTGCGGCCCTTGATCTTGCCTTCGCGCAACCGCGCCAGCGCGTTGGCCGCCTGCGCGCGCGCGATTGCGACGTAGGAGCGGGTCGCAAAGACGTCGATCTTGCCGATCGACGCGACCGGCAGGCCGGCGTCGCCGGTCAGCGCGCCGACGATGTCTCCGGGACGCAGCTTGTCGGTGCGCCCGGCATCGATGCGCAGCGTTGCCATCGCCGCGGCCGGCACGTTGGATGCGCGGCCGGCCAACGGCACCGCGCGCAGCCAGTTCAGCGGCCGGCCCTGGATGGTCTCGATCGCCTGCGCGCGCGCCACCTCTCGCGGGCTGCACAGGCTCAGCACGATGCCGCCCGTGCCGGCGCGGCCGGTGCGCCCGATGCGATGCACGTAGACGTCCGGATCCGTCGGCAGCTCGTAGTTGACCACCGCAGCGAGATCCTCGACGTCCAGCCCGCGGGCGGCGACGTCGCTGGCCACCAGCACGTTGCAGCTGCGGTTGGCGAACCGGACCAGTACCTCATCGCGGTCGCGCTGTTCCATGTCGCCATGCAGCGCGAGCGCGGTGAATCCGTAGTGCTCGAGCGAGCCGACCACTTCCTCGGTGTCGCGGCGCATGTTGCAGAACACCACGCTGGACTCGGGCCGGTATTCGAGCAGCAGCGCGGCCAGCAATTGCGACTTCCTGGCCGGGTCGACCTCGAAGAAACGCTGGTCCACCGTGACCTGCCCGGCGACGCTTTCGACGGTGACCTCGAGTGGGTCGCGCAGCATGACGTTGCCGATCTTGCGGATCGCATCGGGATACGTCGCCGAGAACAGCAGGGTCTGGCGCTCCTTGGGAGTCTTGCCGACCACGTCGCGGATCTGCTCCTCGAAGCCCATGTCGAGCATGCGGTCCGCCTCGTCGAGCACGAGGACCTCGAGATCGTCGAACACCACGTTCTGGCGCTCGAGGTGATCGATCAGCCGGCCCGGTGTGGCGACCACGACGTCCACCCCCGCCCGCAGCTTCTTCTCCTGCGGATCGAGCGGCACGCCGCCGTAGATCGCCACGACGGAGATCGGCGCGTGGCTCGCGTACTTCCGGAAGCTTTCCTCCACCTGCACGCAGAGCTCGCGCGTGGGCGTGAGGATGAGCGCGCGCGTGCGGCGCGGCCCGTCGATCAGGCGATCGATGATCGGCAGCGTGAACGCCGCCGTCTTGCCGGTGCCGGTTTGCGCGAGGCCCATGATGTTGCGGCCCTTG
>JBBRWW010000070.1:0-14249 GCA_038248955.1 Lysobacterales bacterium | reverse complement strand
TTGCCCTTGGCGGTCTTGCGGTCGCCTTTACCCATGGTCCTGCTCCTGAAACAGTGTCTTGAATGATGTCGTGAACGGCGGTCGCGGTGGCGCGAGCAGCTGCGAAGCGTAGCACAAACCGTCGGCCGACCGCCTCAGTGCGCGCAACGGGCGTCGTGGACGTGGCCGTGGTTGAGCCGCAGGTTGGCGATATGGGCCAGGCCGACCAGGGTGCCGCCGAACGTCATCGCGATCGCGTGCGCCAGCGGTGCATGGTGCAGCGGTTCGTAAAGGATGGCGACCCACAACGCCGCCAGGCCCGGCAACAGCAGGCCCAGCGCGCGCACTGCGCCATGCCGGCGATATCCCCACACCAGGCTGAACAACCCCAGCAGGGTGGCGAACATCACGAATCCGCGCTCAAACCCATCGCCGAGCCAGACCGCGATGCCCAGCGACGGCAGCAGGGCAATCGCCAGCGGCAACACGGCGCAATGCACCGCGCACACCAGCGAACCGGTGGCGCCCACTCGATCGAGGGAAAACGCCCGACGCTTGATCGGCGCGGGCCGCAGGAGATAGGCACGTTTCATTTGGTACAAGATAACATTACAACGATCTCCACTGGCACCCAAGCCACGAGTCCGTTCACGCGTTGGTGTCGAACACCGGCAGCGGCGACGGATGCGCCGGATGTGACCGGCGCACGGCAGGCAGCACTTGCGCGAGCAGCGCGCAGGCGGCCAGCGTCCAGACAATGAGCGCGCCGCTGGGCAGATCGAACACCGCCGACAGCGCCAGCCCCGAGACATACCCGGCCGCGCCAATCGCATACGCGGCCAGCAGCCGGCCCCTGCCCCGCATCCCGGCCGTCGCCAGCGCGGGCACGATCAGGCTGGCGAACACCAGGTACACGCCGACCAGCTGCACCGACGCGGTGATCGCCAGCGCGAACAGGCCATAGAACGCCAGCCCGGCCAGGCGCCCGCTGCGCCACGCCATGAAACCCAGCAGCACCGCCGACAGCACCGCCGCCGGCACGAGCTGCGGATAGCTGACCCACAGGATCTGGCCGACCAGCAGGTCCTTGAGGTGTTCGCCGCCCTGCGGATTGTTGGCAAGCAGCAACAACCCGCCGGTCGCCGCGAGCACGAACAGCGTGCCGATCAACGGCTCCTGGTATTCCGGCCAGCGCCGGTCGGTCCACGCCAGCAGGCCGGCACCGGCCAGGGCCGCCAGCGCCGCGGCGATCTGCACGCCGAAGCCGTGTTCGTCGATGCCCAGGAACTGCGCCAGGATCACCCCCAACCCGGCGATCTGCGCGATCGCCAGGTCGATGAAGATGATTCCGCGCGACAGCACCAGCTTGCCCAGCGGGACGTGCGTCGACAGCACGATCAGTCCGGCCACGCAGGCCGGCCCGAGGATGCTGAGGTCCAATCCGGCCCAGTTGGGCGTCACTTCGCCGCTCCGAGCAGCTTGTCGAGGGTCGAGTCGAACAGTCCGAACAGGTCCTTGGATTGCGCGTCACCGCCAACCGTGAACGGCAACGTGATCGCCGGCACCCCGGTGCGCTGGGCCAGCCAGTCTGCGGGCTTGGTGTCCTGGTAGGCGGCGCGCACGATCGCGAGCGTGTCCTGGCTCTTGGTCGTGGCGACCAGGCTGGACAGGTGCGAGGTGGTAGGCGGCACGCCGGGCTTGGGCTCCAGCGCGCCAATCTGCTGCATGCCGAGCCAATCCCACAGGTAGACCCAACTGATGTGCTGGACGACCACCTTGCGGCCCCGCAATGGCGCGGCCTTCACCTGCCAGCGCTTCGTCGCGGCGGTCCAGCGCTGGCTGAAATCGGCGAGGTGCTTCTGGTAGTCGGCGGTGTTGGCAGGATCGAGCTGCACCAGGCGCGCTGACAGGCGCTGGGCGACGATCAGCACGCGCCGCGGATCCATCTGGATGTGCGGATTGCCATCGGGATGCACGTCGCCGGCGGCACGGTCGAGCTGGGTCGGCTTCTCCAACGTCTTCACCTGCGCGGCGGCCATGAACGAACCGGCCCCCGACGCGACCTTGGGATTGCCGGCCTGGCGGACCAGTTGCGGCAGCCAGCCGATCTCCAGTTCGGCGCCGGTGCAGACCACCAGGTCGGCGCCGCGCACCTTGGCGATCAGGCTCGGCTTGGCCTCGATCACGTGCACGTCCTGCAGCGCTGACGTGGCGACATCGACATCGACCTTGTCGCCCGCCAGTTCATGCACCAGCGAGCCCCATTCGGGCTCGCACGAGAACACCTTCAACTTCGCCTGCGCCGGTGCGGACACCAGTCCGGCCAGCACCAATACGGCAATCGTCACCACTGGTTTCATTGCATCGATCCTCAGAATTTGTGTGCGCCGTGGGCGCCGAGACTGGTCTGGTATTGCAGCGTCACCGCATTGTCGGAATCGCTGGCATTGGGCTTGTCATGGCTGACCTGCAGCCGCACCAGGCTGAATTCGCTGTTGCGCCAGGTCAGCTCGGCGCTGTGCCGCCACGGGTCGAAACCCTGACTGCCCCCAGCAGTGGCGAATGGGCCGTCGGCATCGGCCCACAGCTTGTCGAAGCGGTAGCCGACGTCCCAGGTGCGATTGAGCCGGTACACGGTTTCCAGGTACGCGCCGCGGCGCTGTCCATTCCACAGCGTCGACAGGCCCGGATCGGCCGGGTCGACGACTGCGCCATCGCGCCGGTCGAGGAAGTATTCACCGCGCACGGTCACGCCGCCGTCCTTGAAATTGCCCTGCGGCGCCCATTTCCAGGTGCCATCGGCGAGGTACAGCGTGCTGTCACCGCTGAAGCCGTCCTCGGCGCCGACGGCGCTGGATTTCAACACCGACACGCCCGCCAGCCAGGAATTTTCGACGCCGACGTCGCCGCCGACATGCGCGAACGCCGTCTTGGCACCGACCCCGCCGTGGGTGGCGCCGGCGCTGGGAAAGCTCTGGCCGCGGAAGGCCTCGGCGCCGACTTCGAGGTACAGCGCGGTGGGCGCCACCCAGCGTAGCTGCACGCCGTCATCGCCGTACTGGTTGGCGACGAACGCCTGGTAGGCCAACGGGCGGTCAAAGAAATTGTCGGAGTGCGCATGGTGGCTGTTGAGGTAGCCGATATTGGAGAAGAAACGCCCGGCGCGCAGGCTGAAGCCGCCCGGCAGCGACGTGGTGTCGATGAAGGCCTCTTCGACGCCGATGTCGCCGCTTTCGTTGCCGACCGCGAGCGTCAGTTGCCCGTACAGCTTGTCGTCGATGCTCGCCGCCAGTGAGATTTCGCTCTCGCCCAGCGAGAAACCGTTGGCGCCCGGGCCGGCCCCGCCGACCAGCGGGAACCCCGCGCGCGCATAGGCGTCGGGATCCAGCGAATGGTGCGAGTAGCTGCCGTTGAGGATGATGCTGATCGCCGGGTTGAACGCGTTCGCGGCGCTACCGCCCTGGCCGGCGTCAGCGGCGGCGGCCAAGGTCTCCGTGGTGGGCGAAGGTGTGGCGGCGAGATCGTCGGGTGCGGCGGCAAGATCGTCGGCTGCGGCCACACTTTCGGAGGCTTCGGCGATTGCCGGGGCCGTGGCGGCCGGCTTGAGGCGCGCCAGTTCCGCTTGCGCCGCCTGTGCCTGCGCCAGGGCGTCGACGGATTGCTTCCGCAGCACCTGCGCATCGGCTTCGAGCCGGGCGATGCGCGACTCGAGCGCCTCGAGCTGCTGCTGGGATACCGGCCGCTCGGCGGCGTAGGCCGAGGTGCCCAAGGCCGAAGCCAGGCAAACGACGAGTAGCAACTTCCTCATGGGCGACCCTGATCCGTAATGGTTAAGTTATAACATTACATTACAGAGCCGCACACCTGCGCGCAATCACCCAACGCTCCCTTCAGGAATCGCCGCCCTCGGCATGGCAGCGCGCGCACAGGCCATGCACTTCCAGCGTCTGCGCCTGGGGCACGAACCCGGTCGCCCGCGCCCGCGCATCGAGGAGTTCAACGATGTGCTCGTCCTCCAGCTCGGTAGCGGACTGGCAGCGGTCGCAGATCAGGAACGGCACCGCATGCTGCGCCGAACCGGGGTGGTGGCAGCCGACATAGGCATTGATCGACGACAGCTTGTGGATGAAGCCGTGTTCGAGCAGGAAATCCAGCGCCCGGTACACCGTCGGTGGCGCGGCGGCCTCGTGGGTGGCCTTCATCTGGTCGAGCAGTTCGTACGCCTTGACCGGCCGGCCGGCATCGGCGATCAGCCGCAACGCATTGGCCCGCAGCGGCGTGAGCCGCAGGCCGCGCTCCTCGCACAGGCGCTCGACCTCGCTCACGAACGCGTCGCCGTCGTGGACGTGGTGTTGCGGATCGGTGCAGGCGTGCTGGCTCATCGCGGCGACCTCATCCCGTCTTGGTGAGGGCGGCGTCGATGCGCTGCAAGGCCTGCGCCTGCCCGGCCAGGTACACCGTGTGGGCAATATCGGGGCTGACCTGTGTCCCGGTGATCGCCACCCGCAGCGGCTGCGCGACCTTGCCCAGGCCCAGGCCGAGCGCTTCGGCGGTCTCGTGCACGGCGCCGTCCACCGCTGCTGCCGTCCATGCCGTCAGCGCGACCAGGCGCGCGCGGATGTCGGTCAGCGGCGCCTGCGCGGCGGCAGTGAGGTGCTTGGCCACGGCCGCGTCGTCGTAGTGTTCCAGCGGCCGGTACCAGACGGCCGCGCGCGAGGCCATTTCCTTCAGCGTCTGCACGCGGTCGCGCAGCGCGATCACGACGTCGCTCGGCGCCGGGCCGCTGGCGAGGTCGAAGCCCTCGTTCTGCAGGTGCCACTCCAGGTGCGTCGCGACGTCGGCGGGGTCGTCGCTCTTGAGGTACTGCTGGTTGAGCCAACCGAGCTTGGCCAGGTCGAAACGCGATGCCGACTGGTTGACGTCCTCGATCGCGAACAGCGCCACCATCTCGTCGACGGAAAAGATCTCCTGGTCACCGTGGGACCAGCCCAGCCGCACCAGGTAGTTCAGCAGCGCATGCGGCAGGTAGCCGTCGTCGCGGTACTGCATCACGCCGACCGCGCCGTGGCGCTTGCTGAGCTTGGCGCCGTCGGCGCCGAGGATCATCGGCAGGTGCGAGAACGCTGGCACGGCCACGCCGAGTGCTTCGTACAGGTTCACCTGGCGCGGGGTGTTGTTGACGTGGTCGTCGCCGCGGATCACGTCGGTGATGCGCATGTCGATGTCGTCGACCACCACCGCGAAGTTGTAGGTCGGGAAGCCGTCCGAGCGGATCAGCACCAGGTCGTCGAGCTCGGTGTTGCTCCAGCTGATGCGGCCCTTGACCTTGTCGTCGAACACGACGTCGCCGCCGAGCGGGTTCTTGAAGCGGATGACCTTGTTGGGATCGTCGCGCTCGGGCAGGTTCAACTCGCGCGAACTGCCGTCGTAGCGCGGCTTGGTACCGGCTGCCTGCGCCGCCGCGCGCATCACGTCGATCTCCTCGCGGCTCTCGTAGGCGAAGTAGGCCTTGCCGGCCTGCACCAGCTCGCTGGCAACCTGGCGGTAGCGGTCGAAGCGCGCGGTCTGGAAGATCGGGCCTTCGTCGTGATCCAGGCCGAGCCACGCCATGCCGTCCAGGATCGCCTGCACCGCCGGCTGCGTGCTGCGTTCGCGGTCGGTGTCCTCGATGCGCAGGATGAACTGACCGCCGCGACGACGCGCCTCCAGCCAGCAATACAGCGCGGTGCGCGCGCCGCCGATGTGCAGGTAACCGGTGGGACTGGGGGCGAAGCGGGTGCGGCAGGTCATGCGCGGACTCGGGAGCGGGACAGTGCGGCGATTTTACCGGGTGAACGATCGCCACCGTGACTTATCGCGTCGAACGCGTGATCGCGACGCTGGCGCGACGCGTCGTTGGGCAACGCATGTGCGCCTTGGCACCCAGCAACACAAGGATGCATTCACGCAAACCGCCAGGAACCCTGCCCGACCCTTGCCGACGCCAGGCAACCACCAGTCACGCCGCCGAACCGGCCCCGCGATGGTCACGGTGCGAAGGGTCCGCCCAGCACGCCGCGCGGCCCCTTTTTCCGGCGACGCCCAGCCGTTCCTGACGGGGCCCTACAATTCGTCGATGACGACCCTGTTTATTTCCGACCTGCACCTCGATGCCGAACGCCCGGCGATCACTGAACTGTTCGGCCGGTTCCTCGAAGGCCAGGCGCGCGATGCCGAGGCGCTGTACATCCTCGGCGACCTGTTCGAGGCCTGGGTCGGCGATGACGACCCGTCCGACACCGGCGCGTTCGTCGCATCCAGACTGCGCGCGCTCAGCGACGCCGGCACTCCGGTGTATTTCATCCACGGCAACCGCGACTTCCTGCTCGGCGACGACTACGCGCGCCGCGCCGGCATGGCGATCCTGACCGACCCCGCGGTGGTGATGCTGTACGGCCAGCCGACCCTGCTGATGCACGGCGATACCCTGTGCACCGACGACGTCGCCTACCAGGCGTTCCGCACCCAGACGCGCGACCCGGACTGGCAGGCGCGGTTCCTCGCCCAGCCGCTGTCCGCGCGACTGGCGTTCGCGCACGCCGCGCGCGCGGCCAGCCAGGCGCACCAGAGCGGGCTGCAGGCCCAGGGCACGATGGAGACGATCACCGACGTGGCCCCCGCCACGGTCGATGCGACCCTCGCCCGCTTCGGCATCGATACCCTCATCCACGGCCACACGCACCGCCCCGCGGTGCACGAACTGGGCATCGCCGGCGGCCGTAGCCGGCGGATCGTGCTCGGCGACTGGTACGAGCAGGGTTCGGTATTGCGGGTTGATCCGCGCGGGGCCTGGCTTCAGGCGCTGGGCTGATCCGATCGCAGCAACACGCGCTGCCTTGCCAACCACCGGAAACCCGGCCACCAAGCCGGTGTGCGACCGGTCAGCCGGCGTACACATCCGGGTCACGATCCCGCGCCTAGCGTCGACCCGCTCGCATCGCGACCTGGCCACCTATCAACGAGGGCTCGACATGCCGACCACCCACCACCCCCTCGCCAAGCGGCTCGCGGCGGCGACGCTGTTCGCGGCGATTGCCTTGTTGACCGCTTGCGCCAACCGCGCGATGGACGCCGGCTCCCCGGCGATGGCCGGCTCCGACGGCCCCGACACCCAGGGCCCCGCGTTCCCGCGCCAGGACGGCAATGCCGCCGCCGGCCGCGAAGTCTTCCGCATGGAGACGTTCGGCAACGAAGGCTTCTGGACCGACGCGGTACGCCTGCCCGCCGGCATGGTCGCCGCCGGCGTGACCCCGATGCAGGCGCTGCAACTGGGCGTGCAGATCGACCTCGATGCCGTCGATGCCGCTACCCAGCAGTTGCTGACCGAGCAGCTGCGGGCCGATCCCAGCGGACGCACTTCGACCCTGCTCAATGACCCGAAGACCACCATCGCGCTGATCAACGCCAATGCCGTGATCGGCATGCCGGCCAAGGACAGCAACCGCGACGGACGCATCGACGTGGCCCGCGGCGACAAGGTCGGTGCCAGCTGCGCGCTGTGCCATACCGTGACCGACGGCGCGGCGTTCGCGCTGCCCGACGGCGGCTCGATCGGCCATCGCATCGACGGGCCCGCCAACCACAACCTCGACCTCGGCGCGATCTTCGCCACCGCGGCCAACTCGCGCGCGCTCTACCCGGTGCTGCAACTGACCCTCAAGGCCAACGGCGGCAAGACCCTCGGCCGCGCGCCGGCCGGATTGACCGAACTGTCGACCGAGGCCGACGTCGACGCCTACCTGTCCAACAAGAAGTTCTACCCGGTCGGCATGTTCGACGACAGCTTTGACGGCAACGGCGACCCGATGCACAACATGCCGCTGTTCCGCCAGGACCTCGCTGCCCCGTATGCCAGCGCGGGACTGATCGCGCAGTTGGACAACTTCAGCAACCTCGTCTACACCACGTTGTTCGACCAGACGGTGCTGACCACCAAGGGCGGGCGCGCGTTCCTGCATACGCTCGGCGGCGCCGCCGGCGATGAGATCGCCGACGATTACGTCAAGATCCTCAAGGCCACGGGCGTCGAGGGCTATCCCTACGTCAAGGCCGCCGCGCAGGGCAAGCCGGGCGAAGAAGCGAACCCGGTCGGCCTGCGCGTGGACAACGCCAAGCTGCTCGACATGAACGCCTATCTGGCCAGCCTGCCGGCACCGCGTGGCGGCCAGGTCGACCTGCGTTCCGCGGCGCGCGGACGCGAGGTGTTCCGCAGCGCTGGCTGCACCGGCTGCCACAACGCCGACCAGGCCCGACCGGTGCCGTCGTTCATCGTGCCGATGAAGACGATCTTCCCCGGCGACAACCCGGTCGTCCTGGCGCCGCGCATGCCGCCGCTGAATCCGGTCATGAACACCGCGGACTCGACGTTCGACGACAAGATGGCGGTCGTCAACGCCAGCCTTCGCGGCGAGATCCGCGGCACCGCGATGCCGCTGCTGCTGGACCTGGCGCGCAAGCCGGTGTTCCTGCACGACAACTCGGTCGCCAGCCTGGAAGCGCTGCTGGACGCCTCGCGCGGCCCGGACGCGCCGCACCCGTTCTATCTGCAGGGCGGTCGCCGTGCGGACGTGGTGGAGTTTCTGAAGGGACTGGATACCGGCGAAAGCCGCGCGAACCGCTGATCGCGCGCGGCGATCACTCGCGGCGCAACGCCCTCAGCCCGAACTCGCCCGCAGCCAGGCGATCTCCGCCGCCGAAAAGCCCGCCGCGAGGCGGGCTTGTTCGTTGAATGGCCCCCGCAACACCGCGCGGGCGTACTCGCCCAGCAGTTCGCAGAATCTTTGACCCGGTTCGACGCCGACGCGCTCGCAATACCAGTGGAACCAGCGCGACCCGGCAGCGACATGCGCGATCTCCTCGCGAAGGATCACCTCGAGGATCCCGACCGTCGCGTCGTCGCCGAGCGCACGCAGCTTGGTGATCATCCCGGGCGTGACATCCAGCCCGCGCGCCTCCAGCACCCGCGGCACCAGCGCCATCCGCGCCAGGCCGTCGTGCGCGGTCTGTTCGGCCATCTCCCACAGGCCGTTGTGGGCGGCGAAATCGCCGTAGTCGTGGCCGAGTTGCCGCAATCGATCGCGCAGCATCGCGAAGTGTCGCGCCTCGTCCATCGCAATGCCGACCCAGTCGGCGTAATACGCGCGCGGCAGGCCGCGGAACCGGTAGACCGCGTCCCAGGCCAGGTCGATCGCGTTGAACTCGATATGCGCGATCGCGTGCACGAACGCGGCACGGCCGGCGGGCGTGCCCAGGCCACGCTGCGGCAGCTCGCGCAGCGACACCAGTTGCGGGCGCGCGGGACGGCCGGGCATGCGGATGGGTTCGGGCGGCGACGCATCGGCAGGGATCGCCAACTCGCCGCGGGCGAACGCGTCGGCGGCCGCGAAGGTCAGTGCCAGTTTGGCTTCGGGCGTGGTCGCGCCAAGGCAGGCATGCGCGGCATCGAACACGGATGTCATGGATCTACGCGTTTCCCAGGCAGCGGCAAACCCGTTGCAACGTTGGATGCTGGCCACTTGACGCGCTGGTCGCGCTGGTCGCGCTGTTCACGACGCCACGCGCTGCTGTTTCGCCCCGTCCGAGCGTAGGCCCTGGATCCGCTCGAAATACCCGTCCTCGATCCCGGTCACGTACTTGCCGTCGAAGCAAGACGAGTCGAAGTGCGCGATCGAGCGCTTCGGCCCGGACACCGCGTCCTCCAGGTCGGACAGGTCCTGGTAGATCAGCCAGTCGCAGCCGAGCAGCGTCTGCACTTCCTCGTCGCTGCGGCCGTGCGCGACCAGTTCCTCGACCGACGGCATGTCGATGCCGTAGATGTTCGGAAACCGCACCGGCGGCGCTGCCGAAGCCAGGTACACCTTGCGCGCGCCGGCGTCGCGCGCCATCTGCACGATCTGCCGGGACGTGGTGCCACGCACGATCGAATCGTCGACCAGCAGCACCACGCGGTTCTTGAACTCCAGCGGGATCGGGTTGAGTTTGCGTCGCACCGACTTCGCGCGTTCGCCCTGCCCCGGCATGATGAACGTACGGCCGACGTAGCGGTTCTTGATGAAGCCCTCGCGGTACTTCACCCCGAGGGTGTTGGCAATCTCCAGCGCCGAGTCGCGCGAGGTATCGGGGATCGGTATCACCACGTCGATGTCGTGATCCGGGCGCAGGCGCTGGATCTTCTCGCCGAGCTTCACGCCCATGCGCATGCGCGCCTTGTGCACCGAGATGTCGTCCATCATCGAGTCGGGGCGCGCGAAGTACACGTACTCGAAGATGCACGGCGCGTGCGGGCGCGGCGCGGCGCACTGGCGCGTGTGCAGTTCGCCGCGCTCGGTGATGACGATGCCCTCGCCCGGGCGCACGTCACGCAGGCGCTCGAAACCAAGCACGTCGAGCGCGACCGATTCGGACGCTACCGCGTATTCGTCCTGGCCGGCGCTGGTGCGCTTGCCCAGCACCAGCGGGCGGATGCCGTTGGGATCCCGGAACGCCACCAGGCCCAGGCCGAGCACGGTCGCGACCACCGCGTAGCCGCCGACGCAACGCCGGTGCACGCCTTCGATCGCCTTGAACGCGGCCTCCGGGACCAGCGCCCCGTGCTGGTCGAGTTCGTGCGCGAACACGTTGAGCAGCACCTCCGAATCGGACTCGGTGTTGACGTTGCGGCGGTCCTGCTCGAACACCTCGCGGCGCAATGCGTCGGTGTTGATCAGGTTGCCGTTGTGCGCCAAGGCGATCCCGAACGGCGAGTTGACGTAGAACGGCTGCGCCTCGTCGGAGCCGGCGCTGCCGGCGGTCGGATAGCGGCAGTGGCCGATGCCGATGCGGCCTTCCAGCAGCAGCATCGGCGCCTCGTCGAAGACGTCGCTGACCAGTCCGTTGCCCTTGTGCACCCGCAGCTTGCGGCCGTCCGCGGTGGCGATGCCGGCCGCGTCCTGGCCACGGTGCTGCAGCACCATGAGGCCGTCATAGAGCTGGGCCGCGACGTCGTTGTTGCCGACGATTCCGAGAATGCCGCACATGGTCTGCAATCCTGCTTCTGAAAAACGCGGCGTCAGCCGCCTGTCGGCACCGGCAGGGCCAGGCCGCTGTCCGGTGACATGTTGTCCGGTGGAGCCGGCGCGGACGCCGCCAGGTCACCGCTCAAATCGACTTCCCGTGCCACCCATTCGGGCAACCAGCCGCGCAGCCATTGCGCGCCCGGCACGAACATCGGCACGACCCGCGATTGTTGCCACTCGCGGTCGCGCGGCAACGAACTCAGCCCCAGCACCAGCACCAATGCGCTGGCGACGAACACGCCGCGCACCGTGCCCAGCGCCAGCCCGAGCATCCGGTCCAGGCCTGACAGCCCAACCGAATTGACCGCCTTGCGGACCAGCCAGCCAACCATTCCCACCACCACCAGGACGACCAGGAAACTGAGGGCATAGCCCGCGAACAACTGTGCAGCGCTGGGGTCGCCATCGCGCGCCAGCATCAGCGCCACGCCGCTGCCAAAATGGAATGCCGCCCAACCCGCCAATACCCAAGCCGCCAGCGAGGCCGCGACCCCGATGAAACCGCGCATCAGCCCGAATAGCGCCGACACCGCGACGACCGCCAGCAACACCCAGTCAGTAGCGGCCATGCCGGGCCTGTCGCGGCGCGTTCATCGGGGCAGCTAGGGGTGCGACTGGACGATGCCGCTGATACCGAGCTTGGCCGAGACCTGCGCCTTGAGCTGGTCGGCATCGACGCGGCTCATGACCGGCCCGACGCGCACCCGGCTCAGCGTGCCCTTGTCGGTGCGTACGTCCTGCACGAACGCGCTGAAGCCAGCGGCGCGCGCGCGGTCGCGCAGCTTGCTGGCTTCGTCAACGCTGCTGAACGCACCCAACTGCACCGCGAAACCGACGCCGGCGGCGGCTGATGGAACCGCTGCGGCTGGCTTGACCGCCGCGGCCATCGGGGTGGGAGCGGCGGGCTTGGTCTCGACGGGCTTGCGTGCGACTGGCACCGGCTTGGGCGGCGCCGAGGGGGCCGGCAGGGCAACCGGCGCAGAACCCGTGGGCGCGGCCGCAGCGACGGATTGGGAGACCGAGCCACTGGGTGCGGCACCCGGCGGCGGCGCGGCATCGAGCACCACCACCTTGGCACCGACGTCGTCGCGCACGCGCGCGGCGCGCAAGCGGGCAGTCTCGGCCTCGGCCTGACTGGCGTATGGTCCGATCCGGACGCGATACAGCGCGCGGCCGCCGGCGGACGTCGTCGTCTCCTGGAAGGCGGGCAACTGCGACGACGCCAGCGCCGCGACGACGCGCGCCGCATCGGCGCTGCTGGCGTAGCTGCCGAAACTCACCGCGTAATCGCCGCCGGCGGTCGCCGCGGGCATCATGCCGCCACTGGTGCTGCCCGCGGCCAAGGTGCCTGCAGCCGTGGTATCGACCGTCGGCAGTGCACGGTCGTTGCCAACCGGCGTATCCATGCCCAGCGCCCCACCAGCAGGTGCCTGGCCTGGCGTGACCAAGGGCAATTCGCGGGTTTCGTAATCGCCCTTCGGGGTCGCGGGCAATGCCAGCGGGACGTCGGATGCACCACTTTCCGGCGCCGGCCCGTTGATCAGCATCGGCAGGAAGATCACGGCCAGCGCGACCAACACCATCGCGCCGATCAGTCGCTGTTTCAGGGCTGAGTCCATTGGATCCGGGAAACCTTCGGGCGGTTGTCGCCGGAATTATACCGCGCCGCGACAAGGCCTCCCGCCGCGCAGGACCGCAATGCGCCGCAGCGCGCCGGGATATTCAGGCGGGCGCCAGCCCCCAGGACCGCTCCGGCACCGCTCAATCAGCGTCGAGCCACCGCAACGCGATCGCGACCGTATGGAACGAGCCGAACACGAGGATGCGATCGCCGGCCGTCGCCGTGGCGCGCGCCGCCGCCAGCGCGGTCGCCACGTCGGCATGTCGCGCGCCCCGACCGGCGTCGGTACCTGACAGCCGCTGGGCGAACGTGGCCGCATCGACGCCACGCGGCGCGTGGTCGATCAGTCCGGCCAGATGCCAGGCATCGATCGAAGCTCCAAGCGCGTCCACCACGCCGACGACATCCTTGTCGGCCAGCGCGGCGAACACCGCGTGGGTGCGTCCGGCCGCCGGCGCCCCCAGCAGCCACGCCGCCAGTTCACGCGCCGCCTGCGGGTTGTGGCCGACGTCGAGCAGGATCTCCACCCCGTCACGTTCGAAACGCTGCAGCCGCCCGGGAAGATGCGCGGTGGCCACGCCCTCGACCAGGGCCGTATCGGGCAGCTCGACGTCGAGCGCTCGCAATGCGGCGATCGCGACCGCCGCGTTGCGCAGCTGCGCCGGCGCGGCCAGCCGCGGCATCGGAAGCACCGTCTCGTAGCCGACCTCGCGCCACCGCCAGTGCCCCGCGTCGACCGGCTCGACGAAGAAGTCGCACCCCATGCGCAGCGCGGACGCGCCGATCGCGTACGCGTGGCCGAGCACGGTTGAGGGCGGGTCGTCGTCGCCGAGCACCAGCGGCTTCCAGGCCCGCGCGATGCCGGCTTTCTCGAACCCGATCGTCTCGCGGTCGGCGCCGAGATACTCCTGGTGGTCGAGGTCCACGGTGGTGATCACGGCGACATCGGGGTCGACGAGGTTGGTGGCATCCAACCGGCCGCCGAGCCCGACCTCGAGGATCGCCAGGTCGAGGCCGGCGCGCGCGAACAGCCACAGCGCGCACAAGGTGCCGTACTCGAAATAGGTCAGCGGGATAGGCTTGTCGTCGCTTTCGACCGGGTCCAGCCGCGCCGCCTCGACCGCCTCGAAACCGGCGACCAACTGGGCATCGCTGGCGTCGACCCCGCCGATCCGCACGCGCTCGTTGTACGCCAGCAGGTGTGGCGAAGTGTAGGCGCCGACCTTCAGGCGTGCCGCGCGCGCGATCGCCTCGACGAACGCCACGGTCGAGCCCTTGCCATTGGTGCCGGCGATGGTGATGACGTGGCGCGCCGGACGCTGCAGATCGAGCCGCGCGGCAACCTCGCGCACGCGCTCCAGACCCATGGCGATGGCCTTGGGATGCTGGTGTTCGATGTAGGCCAGCCAGTCGGCCAGGGTCTTCGGTGCGGTGGTTTGCATGGCGCTCACAGGGCCCGGTGCACCGCTTCGCCGAACAGCGCGGTGTGGTGGCTGCAGTCATTGAGGCGCACGACTTCCAGATGGTCGACGTCGGGGCCTTCGAGCAGGTTGAGC